>JACDCC010000235.1 GCA_013694595.1 Chthoniobacterales bacterium | reverse complement strand
TGCTTGGGTTCAAACGCGAAGAAGAGGCCATCGGCAAGAAGCTGCACGGCGTCATCCATCACTCACAGCCGGACGGAAAACCCTACGCTAACCACGACTGCCCGATCTACCGCACCGCGCAGACAGGTGAACCGGCGCACATCGACAGCGAAGTTTTTTTCCGGATGGATGGCAGCAGCTTTCCGGTCGAATATTGGGCGTATCCGATCATCCGCGATGGCGTGCTCTGCGGAGCCGTCACCACGTTCGTCGACGTGACGGAGCGGCGGCAGACGCAGGTGGCGCTGCAACGCGCCAAGGAGGAAGCCGAGGAGGCGAATCGGGAAAAGGATCGCTTCCTCGCAATGCTTTCGCACGAGCTCCGCACGCCACTCACTCCCGTTTTGATGACGCTGGAATCGCTGCGGCAGGATGTGAATATCAACGATGCGGCCCGCGCGGATCTGGAGTTAATCCAGCGGAACGTTGAGCTAGAGACGCTCTTGATCAACGATCTGCTCGACGTCACTCGCATCGCGCATGGCAAGTTCGAGCTGAATCGGCAGGCCGTCGATGTGCATACGGCGATCGAGCAGGCGCTGGGCATTTCAGCGGCCGATGTGCAGAAGAAGCCGCTTCGCGTCACGAAAGAGTTCGCAGCCCGCGAGCATCACAGCTGGGCAGATGCGGCGCGGTTGCAGCAGGTCTTCTGGAACATCATCAAGAACGCCGTGAAGTTCACGCCGCCGGGTGGCGAGCTGCGTATCACTACCCGCAACGACGCTCAACATCGCATCGTGATCGGTTTCGCCGACACCGGCATCGGGATCGAAGCGGACGTGCAGGCGCGGATCTTCGACGCCTTCGAGCAAGGGAGCCGCGCCGTCACTTCTGAATATGGCGGGCTGGGGCTCGGCCTCGCCATTTCGAAGCGCGTGATCGACATGCACGAAGGTCTGATCAACGCTTCGAGCCATGGAAGGGGCCTTGGCACCACTATTTCGGTAACGCTGGCGGCAATGCAGACCTCGTTGCTGGAGGGCCCTGCTCCGTCGCTGGTGCGCCCGCCGCGCACGTCGAAGTCCTGCTCAATTCTGCTCGTCGAGGACCACGTGGACACCGCACGAGTGTTGCAGCGCATGCTCGAGCGGGCTGGCTACACGGCCGTGCACGCTACCACGCTTGCCGGGGCGCGCGAGCTCGCCGCACGGACGCCGTTCGATTTATTGATCAGCGATGTCGGCTTGCCGGATGGCAGCGGGCTTGACCTGATGCGCGACCTCCGGAAGGAGCGGCCCTTCTCCGGAATCGCGCTAAGCGGATTCGGGATGAAAGCCGATCTCGAGGCGAGTCGCGAAGCCGGATTCGCCGAGCACTTCACCAAACCGGTCGACTGGGAGCAACTGCGCGAGGCGATCGATCGACTGGTCGAGCAGGGCGCGTGATGAGGCCGTTGCCCCAGCAAAAATCGCCGCGATTGTCGTGGGATCCGTCCACTGGCGAGCGAGTCCAGGAGTGGATCGACCGCCACTACGCTGAAGGTCTTCAGCGTCCAGCCTTTCACATCGGGAAAGTAAGTGACCAGAGGCGCAGAGGATGCCGGTGAACTCCGAGGTAGTCGGGTCCGGATTCGGCTGGCGCGCGCAATCTGCCGCCAATGAGCAAACGCGTAGTCAAGGGAGCCAGCAGCGATGGCGACCGCGGATTCCACCGTGCCCGCGGCTTGCGCGCCCCATCCCGGAGGTGGTCGCGAATGCCAGCGCGATCATGATCGAGAGCGAGAGCGAGAACACGATCACGAGCACAGCGGGCAGGATGCTGCCGCGGTTGTTAGGCAGGAGCGTTCTCACTGGTACTTCGTGATTTGGCAGCGGTAGGGCACGCGCGCGTCAGCCAGCTGCATACTCGTGGCTTTGAGCGCGCGATCGCTATAGGTGGGGTCCAATGCACTCAGCGTCACGGACGTATACCGCGTGTCGGGCGTGCCACTTTCGTTCAGCGGCACTTTTGAATGGAGTCGCGCTCGCACGATCGTCTGAGGCCTTCCAGCCTGGGAGTAATTCAAAGTCACGGCGGCTTTCATCACCGAAGCGGGTTGCCCTTCCACGTTGCGCCGCTGTCGATGATGGTGGTCTTCAGCGTTCCGCTCACCACCTGCTTACCGGTCTAGAGGTCGACGAATACCGGCACGTCGTTCGTTACGGTTGTGCCCGCTTTCAGGACAGCTGGCACATCAGGAGGCACGAAAAACGGCGTGTGAGAATCTGGTCGATCTGGTCCTGGCCACGCTTTGTGCCACGGCCCGCACGCGGCTGTTGACCACCTGGCGGTTCGTCAACGTGAGAGCGCAAATGGCGGTCGCGCCTACCATCACGAGAACGGCGCTGGCGACGAGAACCTCGCTCAGCGTGAAAGGAGCCTTCCCGCGTCTCCGGCGTGCCGGTCGGAGGCGCAATGGTGGCGTCTTCGTAGCTTCTCCCAGCCCAGAGCGCAGCTTGCGCACCACGGATGTCACCTAAGGCCCGCGCGGAGCTATTCCCGCGCCCAAACCGTCTTGTTCAAGAACCGTTCGCGGCGCGGGAGACCGACCGGCGTTGCCGTCGTGGAGCTTAGGTGTTCACGTAGCTTTCGGTGGCTCCGTGGCGGGATACAGACTTCCCGCGCGTGCGCTTCCATCACCAGCGCGGAACGATCAGGATCAGCGCCGCCGCCGCGACGGTTCGGCGCTCGTCGCCGCTGGGCTCTAAAAGCCTACGCAAAATTGCGCACCCTTCACGCCACCGACCACGGGCTGCACCGAGATATCGCCGAGCTTCGGATCGAACCGGAAGAGCGTGAGCTTCTTCCGCTCGCGGGGAGGAGTCGGCATGCCTGCTTCTTTGCTCTCTTCACTGGCCGACGCCGCCTGCGCGGAACGCCACGCCGTCGATCCGAACGGGCTCACCGCGCCGAGGAAGAAATCGCCTTGCGCTGCGGCTCGCGCGCCGCGTGCCCCTACGTTGCCTCCAGCTGCAGGAGCGGCCAGGTCAGCCGGAGCCGACGCCCGTGCTTCGCGCGACGCCGAGCCGCTTTTCCGCTCGCCGGCCTCCGCTGGTTGGCAGGCAAAGCCCAGCGCGACCAGCAGCACCCACAGACACCTCTTAAAACGTTTACCCATCGTGCCTCCAACGCGTTGATTCGTCTTTTCCACGAGAAACGCGTGTGTGCCGCGGGGTTTTTCGAATTTCCTAGGTTATGGCAATTACACCGCGCGAGGCTGTGTTGAACCACCCGCTCAGCGCAGGGTTTTCCTCACCAACTCCTCGCGGAACGCAATCGCAGCTGCGTATGCCTCCGCTTCCGGCCGGGTCCGCCACGTGAAGGTGCGCATGCGCATTTTGCCCGCGTCACGAAACGTCACCTGATAGAACAACCGCTTCGGGGTGCGAAACACCCCCACAACTTCGCGCTCTAACCCGAGCGCTTGCAGAACCCTGCGCGGCACCGGGTTCAACCGCTTCGTCGGCAGTTCGCGCAGCGCCTTGTCTCGAAAGCGGAGCGCCCGCGCAAGGCTGGCGTCGGTATGCCCCGCGAAATGCCGGCTGAACTCGATCTTCGCCCGCGTCACACACACCTGATAGCCACTCGGCAGCACCCGGATATTCGTAAACTCCGTCACTGCCTTGGCGCGTCTTGGGTTGGAGGGTGTTGATTTCATGGCGCTTGCGTCACCACTGAGAACAGCCTCTCCAGCGCCGCACCGCAAGATTTTCTGCTTTCCCACTTTCCCGCCCCTGTCTCCACGGATGTCCCACCCGACCTGTTACGGTCGCCACCTGAAGCGATAGCACTCAGAATACGAGCTAGATCGCGCAAGTGCGTGCGTGAATTCATCATTCCTGTCTCTGTGCTCGTAGTTGTAAGAAGAACGCTATATACCGTCAGAAATGAATACGAAGAGAGAGGTCGGGCGTCGCAGCTTCCTTAAAGGCGTAGTTACCTTCACTATGGCTGAGGCGGCTTTCCTGCCGCGCGCCGGCGCTGCGCGAAGCGTCGTAGAGGAAGAACCGAACATCATCGGCCCACGGCAGGGATTTTCCCCGCAGATTGGCACGCTCGTCTCGATGCTGAATTGGATGCGCGGAGTGATCCTCGCATCGGTGCAGGGGCTGACAACGGCCGAACTGGATCATCTGGTTGAGCCGCAGGCAAATAGTATCGGTGCGCTGCTACTCCACCTGGCCGCGACGGAAAGGTATTATCAGATCCATACCTTTGAAGGAAGGGCTTGGGGCGACTGGGACGAGGAAACCAGCCGGCGCTGGGGCGCGGCCAGCGCACTTGGTGAGGAAGCACGGCGCGGCCTGAAAGGGAAGCATCTCTCTACCTACCTCGATGCGCTGAGCGAAATGCGGGCGCATACCATCGAGGAGCTACGAAATCGCGACGATGCCTGGCTGATGCAGGTCGACCGTACCTGGGAATGGGGGCCGACAAATAACTACTGTAAATGGTTTCACGTCTGTGAACATGAATCGAACCACAACGGACAGATCAAGTGGATCAAGCGCAGGTTACTAGCCGCAGCTAAAAGACGTTAGTAGGACTGGCGGAGCTGGGTCAGTAATCGTTACATTTGCAGGTGCTTCCGACGTGATGGCGGCTGATCGCGGTCTGGATGACGGCGTATGGCAACTGTACCCGTCTGTGGCGCGTGCAGCGCGACTGCGCCGCGATGACGATGGGCAGTTTTGTTGTCAGATGCGTCAATCAGACACTTGGCTCTGACCGCTGTTACAATCGGTTCCCGAATGCGCCCGCGTGGCGGCAAAGAAAAAGACGGACCGCAGTGATTGCGGTCCGCCTAGAAATTAAGCCGCTTGGACAGAGGCGACTGAGTGCCTACTCCACGTTCGCAGTCGGCTTTCCATCCGCCAGGTTAAGCGTCACTTTGCTGATCTCAGTCAAGTCGAGGTCGCTCCACTCGATCGAGGTGCCCTCTTTATCCTCGATTCGAAGATCCCATTTCGCGGCCTCCTCTTCCGCATCGAACTCGATCTCCGCACTAGCACCATCCGCGAGTGTCTCCTGTCCGAGAATGTCATCGCCCCCATCCTTTTTATCGGCGGGCGAAACGTAGAGGGCATGGATCTCAACACCGGTCTTGTTGACGACCGTGAAATCCTGGTCGCCAGCGAAGCCGGTGTTGGTGTTCGCGAGTACGACGACCGCACTAAAACAAAAAGTAAGAAGTTTTTTCATAGTTTAGGAGTCATTCGCTCTTGGGACCATGGATGCGTGTAGCCGAGCACGTATTCACCGTCGCGATGCGATTCTGCGCGCGGTGGGATGATCATCGCTTCGGCGCGCGCAGATTTCTGAAACGAACACGCGCCACCGGGGCAGCTGCCAAATCAGGGTGCGCTGGATTCGTTAGACGGAGATGCGGTCTCCGTCTCTTCGGATGCGTCAGCATCGGCAGCCGCACCTTCCGTTTCGTCCGGAGCGTCGCCGGAGTTTCCGGCGCTATGGGCGAGCTTCCGCTGCTTCTTCTCTTCTTTTTTCCGCTGCTTCTCGAGCTCTTTGCGACGCTTTTCGCCGGAGTAATTTACACGTGCCATGGGGAAGGTTACGCCGCTGCGCGGCCCGCCACAAGATGCACGCTCGACTCGCCCGCGCAGCTGTTGCTGCACCGACCTTGAAGGAGCGTCAGCGCTTGTGTCTTGGTTGCGGCTGACGCCTAGGTCGCAGCGAGAGCAGCGTCAAGATCCCGGACCAGTCGGAAATACTGATCAAGACGCGCGCTTTCGAGAATGGTGCGGACCGCGTCCTGTGCTCCAGCGAGGATGAAGACGCCGCCAGCGGCCTCGAGTTCCTGTTTCGCCCCGATCAGAACGGCGAGCCCGGAGCTGTCGACATACGGCACACGAGAGAGATCCACCACGAGGCGCTTAGGCTGCTGGTCAGTAATCTCCCGCAGGGCCGCACGCACCTCCGGTGAAACGTGGAGGTCGATGGCGCCTTCGTAGGAGAAGACTTTCGGCGGTGCGGACTTGGGCATGTTTGCAGTTGGGTTGGGGCGACATCATGCCATCCCCACCATCACCGTCAATCTCTCCCGTCAGGGTCTGCAGCCGGCGACAGGCGTGAACCCGGAACGAGAGGCGTGAATGCACCTCGTTAACACGGGCTCGTTCGCGCAATCACTCGAGCGCCGCCGCGACCGCCGGCGGGAAAATTTCGTTCACCTCCCTTTCCAGTCGCAAACGGACTCTGCGGTCGCCATCGTGATCCGTCACTCCGCGATTGATGATAACATAAGGCGCGCCGCGCGCCGCCACCACGAGCGGGAACGACGCGGCTGGATGCACCGATAAGGTGGAGCCCAGCGCTACCACAAGATCCGCCTCCTGCGCCGCGTGCATTGCCCGCTCGAGCTCTCGCGGTTCCAGGCTCTGGCCGAAGCTGATCGTGGCCGGCTTCAGAAATCCGCCGCACGCGCAGAGTGGCGGACGTCGCGTCCGACGGAATGATTCGAAGTGCGGCTCCGGATCTCCCCGCCAGTGGCAACTCTGGCATTCGACGAGCGCATTCGTGCCATGGATCTCGACGAGTTTTTCCGTGCTGGTGCCGGCGAGGCGATGCAGCCCATCGATGTTCTGCGTGATGACAGCGCGGAGTTTCCCGGCGCGCTCGAGCTGCGCGATCGCAAAGTGAACGGCGTTCGGCCGTGCATCGCGAAAAGCGTCGTGTCCTTCGAGCTTGTAATCCCAATGCTCGATGCGCGCCGCTTCGGAACTCATGAAGTCCTGGTAGTAGACCGGCTGTCGCGTTTTCCAGACACCCTGCGGTCCGCGAAAATCCGGGATGCCGCTGCCGGTCGAGATCCCCGCGCCGGTGAAGATCAGGGCGCTGCTCGACGCGCGTAGATAATCGGTCAGGGTCACCGCGTAATGATGCGCACTTCACCTTGCACCGCGATGGATCAGTTGGGGAATCACCGCCATTTACATGGTGTCGCAGGAGTTGATGCCGCAGAAAGTGCGGTACGCAAAAACCCCAACGGCGCGTGGCGATCACGGCCGTTGGCGCGCCGCACATCGAAATGGTTGCGCCAATCGCAACGGCACAAGGCTCCCTCCTAGCCTTCTGCCAGGTCCTCGGCCGTGAGCACAGCCGCTCCACCGGTTGCCCGCTGGCAAGGCCCTCCACAATCTCGACAACGTCTGCGACGGTCACGCGGCCATAGAAGAAGTGGTCCGGCTCGACGAGGATTGTGACGCCCGCGGCGCATTGATCGAGGCAACTCGAGGTGCAGGCGCGCGCGCCAAGCGCGGCGAGCCCGCGCGCGGAGAGTTCCGCTTTCAAGGCACGATGAACCTCCTCCGCACCACGAGCGGTGCACGAGCCTTTCACGTGATCCTGATCGCGCCGGTTCGTGCAGACGAAAAGGTAGCGCGCACGTGGAGGCATGACGGTGCAGTCTCGCTGCCGTCGCAGCTCACGGGAAGCCGATTTCGCACGAAATGGAACAGGACGCCAGCATGCGCCCACCGTGATGCTGTGAACTCGCGACCAGCAAATTCAAAGCTGGTAAACCAAACGTGGGGAGTGTCTTCTGCTCGCGACGAAGAAAACAATCCTCCTCGCTGTTTGTCTCACGGTTGCGCTGCTCGCGACGAATGCCTCGGCGGCTACGCTCAAGATCCCAAAAGAGGATCCGGTTGTGTCCGTGACAATTCCCGACTCGTGGGAACCTAAGGAAACCGAAGGCGAAATCGAGTGTGAGTCGCCGGATGAAGTCGCGACGATCTTCTTCGAAGTGACGCCGGAGAAAGGTGTGGAGGAACTCATCGACACGAACGTGGAGTGGCTGATGACAGAGCAAAAGGTGGACGTCGACCCCAAGTCGCAGAGCACGAAAGACTTCGAGTCCGGTGGTTTGTCCTGGAAGCGCATTTCGTGGGACGGCAACAGCGAGGAGTATGGTCCCGCGACCGTCGGGTTCCTGTTCACCGAAGTGTCGGATGGCCAGCTCCTCGCCGTCACCTACTGGATCTCGAAGAAGGACATGGAGAAGCACATCGCGCAGATCGTGAAGATCTACGAGAGTGTGAAGAAGATCAGCGGCTAAGCCGTTCGGCCGCTTCCGCGGCTGCGGCGGCATTTCTTCCCGTCTGCTGTGGACGAGATCGAGATCACAACCAGGGAAAGTCCGTCGCCGGAAGAACGCGGCGCGATCATCGGCGGCCTGGTGGGCTACAATGATGCGCAGGCGTCGCCGTCGCATCACCGCGAGCTCACGGTGTTATCTTATCGCGCCGGCGAGCTGGTCGGCGGCCTGCTCGGATTCACCCACTGGAACTGGGTCTTCATTAAGCAGCTGTGGGTGGCCGAAGCAGTCCGCGGCTGCGGAATAGGCCAGCGGCTCATCCGCGCGGCCGAGCAGGAGGGCGTGACGCGTGGCTGCGGGCACGCGCATTGCGATACCTTCGGGTTTCAGGCGCTGCCATTCTATCAGAAGCTCGGCTATGAGATCTTCGGCCGACTCGACGATTATCCGCCGGGTCACGCACGCTACTTTCTGCAGAAGCGGCTGTAAGAAGCAATCGCGCGGCCGGGCTGCTTGACGCGACGGTTGGCGTCGGTGAGGACAAGCGTTGTGAGTTTCGAGACACTGCTCCCGTTTCTGACCGTCGCGGGTACGCTGCTGCTGGTGGTGACGGGTCTATTGAATTTCTCGGTTTTTCTGAGGCAACTCCGGCACGGACGCGAGCAGCTGGAAACGGCCCGCCGCCAGCTGGAAAACGCGCGCCAGCAGCCGGAGATCCAGCTGGTCCAGCGCGCGATGTCGGAGACTTCCGATCACCTGAAGATCCTGGTGCAGCGGCCTTACCTCCGCCCCTATTTCTACGAAAACAAAGCCTGGTCCGACGGTGACCAGGCCAGCAGCGATGAAGTGAAAGCGATGGCTGAGCTGCTGCTCGATAATCTCGCGTCCGCCATCATCCACTCGGCAGCGTTCCCGCAATACCCGATTCGCGGGGTGGAACAGACGATTAAATTTCATCTTCGTAACAGCCCCGCGTGCCGCGATTTCCTCCTCGATGCCTTCGACCGCTTCCCGCTGGCTGGTCTAGCGCTGCTCTCGTTAAAGAATCAGACGCGGGTCCAAACGGAAGCCGATCTGCGGATGCTCATCGAGAAAGCGACAGCGGATCCGGTGGAGAAGGCGCGCCGCGAGCGGCTCCTGCGCCATCTGCAAACAACAGATCGGACTGAGCCGCTCGAGCTGGCGAAGTACAGCTTCCAGCGAGTACAGAAAATGGTAATGGCATCCGGCAGTGCCGGCAGGATGGCAGAAGCGGTGGATTGATGGGAACCGCCGCCGGACGCGACCAAAGCGCTGCCGCATCCCGAATCGATAACAATATGACGATTAACCGCACGCTTCTGATTACGGCGATTCTCGCCGCGAGCGCATTCCTGCCGGTCGCGGAGAGCAACGCACAGCGACTCTACGTCTCGATTGAAGATCGGCCTTACTACCGCCACGGGCGTGAGTACTGGCGCGACGACGTCCGCTACGTGTGGATGCCTGGCTACCGCACCTCGAATGGCCGCTGGATTCGCGGGCGTTACGTCCAGCGTGAACGGCGCCGCACGCCGATCAATCGACTGCAGCGCCGCCATGAGCGGGTTCACCGGGCGATTTTCGGCCGCTGATTTCCGGCGCGAGTTCATTGCTCGCGCTCTGCAGAAACCGGTGAGATGCACTCGCCGCGCCGGTGTGTAGTCTCTCAGCATGGTGCAACCGGCTGCTCTCTGGCGCGCAACCCGTGCGTACTCGCTGCCGGCGAGCATTGTGCCAGTCCTCCTCGGCACGGTCCTCGCGGCGCGCGGTTATGGTGAGCTAGGCGGCGGCCGATTCGACCCTGTCAGTTTTCTCATCGTTCTCGTGGGCGCGGTGCTGGCGCACTTCGGCGCGAACGTCATCAACGACTACTTCGACTTCATCTACGGAGTCGACACGCGCCCGGAGCATGGCAGCGGAGTCCTGACGCGCGGCGAGATGTCGCCGCGGCAGGCGCTCATCTTCGCGTTGGCCTTGTTCGCCGGCGCCGCTCTTTGCGGGCTCATCCTGCTCCGCGCACACGCGGCCGTTGTTCTGCCGCTGATGCTCATCGGCCTCGCATGCGCCGTCCTCTACCCGGCTTTCCTGAAGAAGTATGGACTAGGCGATCTCCTCGTGATGATCGCTTTCGGCCTCGGCCTCACGCTTGGCGCCTACGGAGTGCAGGCCGGGAGTATTTCTGCAGAGCAATACCTTTGGGTGGCCCTGTTCTCGTTGCCGATCTGTCTGCTCGTGGACGCAATTCTCCACGCGAACAACTTGCGTGATGCGCCGGATGATCGCGCGGCCCGGGTGCGCACGCTCGCGACGGCGCTTTCTCCACGCGCGGGACAGATGTTGCAGGGTGCGCTGCTCTTCGGGCCGCTCCTGTTCGTGGGCATCGGGGTTGCGAGCGGCCTGCTGCCGCTCTGGTCTCTGGGCACCCTGCTCGCACTTCCACTCCTGCTCCGCGCGTCGCGCACCGGCAGCGTGGAAGGCACCGCGCAGACCCATCTCGTCTTCGGTGTGCTTTACACCACTTCGTTTCTGTTGAAGCCGGTGTTTCTCTGGTAATGCTCCGGCAGCGGCTAGCGCCG
This sequence comes from Chthoniobacterales bacterium, assembly GCA_013694595.1. Lineage (GTDB taxonomy): Bacteria > Verrucomicrobiota > Verrucomicrobiia > Chthoniobacterales > UBA10450 > JACCTI01. The sequence continues at coordinate 4,459 of JACDCC010000235.1, read as the reverse complement.
CGTCAATCGACCGGGCGGACGATATACGTGCCGGCCTGCTTGTCGGCATCCAGCTTCAGCAGCCCGCGCTTCTCGGCTTCGAGCAGCACGTCATTGAAGGCGCGGAAACCGTGCGCGCGCTCGTTGAAGCCCGGGTTGCGGCGCTTGATCGTCTGTTTGATCAGTGACCCGCGGATCTCGTAATCCTCTCCGCGCTCCGCACGGAGCGCGTCGAGGGTTTGGCTCACAAAGTCCAACGCGCGATCGGGCGAGAGACTGTCCCTCCTGGGCTCCTCGACCGGTGGCGCGGATGCCACCCGCGCCGCCACTTTGGTCGAGGCGCGCCGCGGAGCACGCGGTTTAGCTTCCACGCGCACCAGGTCGTCGTAGTAGAGAAACTCGTCGCAATTGTTGATGAAGAGATCGGAGGTAGACATTTTCACGCCCATCCCGACGACGGTCTTGTTGTTCTCGCGCAGCTTGCTGACGAGCGGCGAAAAATCAGAGTCGCCGCTGATGATGACGAACGAGTCGACGTGACTCTTCGTGTAGCAAAGGTCGAGGGCATCGACCACCATGCGGATGTCCGCTGAGTTCTTGCCGGACTGGCGCACGTGCGGAATCTCGATCAACTCGAAGGCCGCTTCGTGCAGCCCGCGCTTGAAGTCCTTATAGCGATCGAAGTCGCAATAGGCCTTCTTCACCACGATGTGGCCTTTGAGGAGGAGGCGTTCAAGCACCTTCCGGATGTCGAACGCAGGATACTGCGCTTCGCGCGCGCCAATCGCGATGTTCTCGAGGTCGAGGAACACTGCCATCGTGGCATCGGCATCAGGAGCGCTGCTCATGCGGATGAACCTAAATCATGTCCGGACTGCGTCGAGAGCGGAAAGCCAAGCAGCTAAGCGGTTTGCGTAAGTACTCTCCGCGATGACGGCGGGCACATCATTTGCTCCGAAATCACGGCGCATGGAAGCAGCGCTCGCGATACTTCTCCTCCTGGCGCTTTGCGCCATCCTCATTCGCGGCTTCGTTCTCCTGATCGCCCGCTCCAGCGAAGCCGCCAAGCCTGTCATCGCTACGGGCCGGGTCTCGGTCGTTTCATCCCCGGCCCTGCCGCCGTTCGCGAAGCGGAATTACTTTCTCTCCGCCGCCGAGCGGTCACTCTATGAGATGCTCTGCCAGTTAACGCCGGAGCACACTGTCTTTGCCAAGGTGAGACTCGCAAATCTTGTCCGGGTGCAGGTCTCGGGACGTGAGTTTTGGCAGCGGTTCGACTCCATCAAAGGCAAGCACGTCGACTTCGTGGTTTGCGACGAGGCGCTTGCGCCCGTCGTGGCGATCGAGCTGGATGACGCTTCCCATGACGAAGCCGATCGGCTCGCGCGCGACGAGTTTGTTGATTCCGTACTCGAAAGCGCAGACCTGCCGATCGTCCACGTGCGCGGAAAGCGCGGCTGCGGTCTCGACGAAATCCGGCAGCTGCTCGCACCGCATCTCAGATTACAGGAGCCGAGCGTGGCAGAGTCCGCTGACGCTGCTTATCTCCCCGCGGCGGGGTGGCGGCCGAGTGTCTGAGCGGCGAGAGCCGATCTTCCACGCGAGCCGGAATCTGTGACGCGACCCGCGGTGAGTGTTAGCTCGCCGAGCGGACCTCAAGATCGTACTGGCGACGGATGCTCGAACCGAGCTTCCCGATGTCGGCACCGTAGATGTGGAGTGACACCGCGACCGCTTCGCCCCCATTCTCGACGTGGTGGATGTCTCCCGGCGGCACCAGCGCGGCGACTGAGCCAGCCGGGCTAATCGTGCGACCGGTGATGACAAGGTGCGGATCCGCTTCACCGCCGGCGAGCTCGTAGATCGTCTCGTGTTCTTCTCCTCGATGAACCCCCACGACGCACCACGAGACGTGGTCGTGCACGGGCGTCCCCTGACCCGGCAGCCACACGAGCGCCACGATGGAGAAGCTGCCGTCCGGCTCTACGTGCAGAACGTGCTGCCGATATTTCTTCGTGTCGGAGGCAAGCTGTTCGTCCGACAAAAACTCACGCGAGCCGAGGTAGGGCCGCAGGAGCTCCGCGACCGCGCGCCCGACCTTCTCAGCCTCACGTTCCTGCCTCACGACCTCTCGAACGGCTGAGATCAGCTCGCTCAAGTCGTCAGTTATCGCGCCGGGTGCAGGTGCAATCAATGTCGCCATCTCGTCTCTAGAAATACGCTCCCTCCGCGGGATCCGGTTGTTTCTGGCAGTTGGCGGGCCGTGCGTCCAGTCGTTACCGCCGGTTCGAGGCAAACGTCGGCGCACAGCTCAGCGCCTCTTACTCTCGTCGACGGCCACGATCTGCAGGTCTTCGCCGCTTACCTCCACCAGCAGTGTTTTGCGGACTTTGCCGGATGAACGCTCGGACGCACTGCGGAGCTCGTAGCGCAGAGGAAATGTCACACGCAGTCTGCTATCCGCCTGCGGCTCCACATTCACCTCGCCGGCGAGCCAAAAACGGCGTTGCGGCCAGCGCTGGTTATAGGAGATCAGATCGCGCCGGATCTTATCGCGGCTCACGCTGCCCTGGTCGTAATAGCGGACTTGGTTTGCGAAGAACTCCAGTTCCGACCCGACACGCGGATCGAGACCAGCCAGGACAAACGCACCGACATAATCGCGGAGACGCTCGCGGCTCAACACGAACGTCGCGGGGTCGGCAGGTGCGGGTTCGACAACCGGCGCGGGCGCACGGCGTGTCTCTGCTACTGCCGCGGTGGTCGTCGTGCGGGGCGTCTCTGTTTTCGTCCGACTTGCAGGAGAGGCGCTTCCCGGCGGCGGGATTTTGCCACTGTTTAGCTTGGAAAGGAAGCGGCTGTCGCTCTTTCGGAGCTGTTGCCACGAAGCGCTGTCAGCGCGAGCGGCAGGCGAGGTACTACTCGCGGCCGTCGCGACGCCCAGCGCCTTGGACGTTTCGGGGTCGAGCTGCCCGGAGATCGGCAGCCCGTGGCGGATTTGATATCGTGAAACCGCGGCCGCTGTTTCGCTGTCGTAGTTCCCGCTCACGTCGCCGAAATAGAAACCGTCGGTCTTGAGACGCGTTTGCACAGCCCGCACGCTATCGTCGGCGAAGGAAGGAGTGATGCTGCAGACGACGGCAAGCAGTGAGCAGAGAAGGGATCGCTTCATACTATTGCCAATCGGATGTCGGCCCCTGGTTGCACGGGCCGCACCGCGTCTCGATGGCCCTGTACGGCACTTTTCGCGCGGCGACCGTAGCAGACCTCCACGAGGTGCGGAGGAACACTGCTACGGAGTTGATACTGGATTTTGTTCAGGAACTGTACACGCTGCAGACAATCCCCTGCCTTTGCGTAAAGTAGTGCTTCCGAATGACTGAACCGCCAGCAGCACCGAACAAGGTCCGCATCTTCATCGCCGATGATCACGAACTCCTGCGCGCTGGTTTGCGTCGACTTGTGGAACAGCATCCCGACTGGGAAGTGTCTGGCGAAGCTTCCGAGGGTGACGGTGTAGCCGAGCTCGTCCGGCAGCAGAAGCCGGACGTTGTCATTCTCGACGTAGCTCTGCCGGGCGCGAGTGGACTTGCGATTGCAGCGGAGATTTCCAAGACATCGCCGACGGTCGCGACGCTAATCTACACCGGCGACGACGATCCCGCTGTCATTCACGCGGCCTTCGAAGCCGGTGCGAAAAGTTTTATCCTTAAGACAGAGGAGCGGCATCATCTCATCGCCGCGATCGAGGCACTGGCGCGACACAAACCTTACCTCACGCCGGACGTTGCGGAGATCCTGCTGGCGTCGCAGTTCCGCACCGACAAGACGCAGGAACTCACAGTTCGCGAGCGGGAGATCGTGCGCCTGATCTGTGAAGGGAAGAGCAACCAGGAAGTGGCGAATCTGCTCGATATCAGCACGCGGACGGTGGAGGTGCATCGCGCCTCCGTGATGCGGAAGCTGCAGCTCGACGCCTTTGCCGATCTTGTGCGTTACGCGATCAGGCACAAGCTCGTGAAACCCTAAGCCGATTTCAAATCGCGGGCAGCAAACGCGCACACGCTGACGCCGGTCTGCTACGCGACGTATGGCGATGAACAAGCGACCAAAACCACCGGAGGTTTGTCCCGTGTGCGGGGAAGACGTTCCGCGCAATTCGCTCGCCTGTCCCGAATGTGGAGCCGATCACAACTCCGGCTGGCGCGAAGATGCTGAGGCTTATGACAGCGTCGATCTCGGTGACGAGCCTTTCGATTACGACGAATTCCTCCGGCACGAATTCGGCACGGCCGCGGTGAAACCAAGCGGCCTGAAGATCATCTGGTGGATCACGGGAATCGTGTTGCTCGTGGCGTTCGCTGCGATGTATCTCCTCGCCGGCTAGTCTCTCAGGCAAAGCGCGTTGTTCGCGCCACAGGCGCGTCGATCGTCATTCCGCGCGGAGAGCCACGATAGGGTTCACCCGCGTCGCGCGACG
>JACDCC010000234.1 GCA_013694595.1 Chthoniobacterales bacterium | reverse complement strand
ACTCCGTCGAGCCTGAGCGTGAGCCATCTTTTCCCCCAGGCTCGACGGAGTCTCGCCCTACCGAAGCGAAATGGATGACACGCTACGGGCTCGCGCAGCGCACCTCAGCTTTCGCGATGATCGGCTGAGCGCGCATGAGACCGCGTCGGCGCCCAACGCGCATGACGCGCTCTACTCCGGCGGATACTTGGCGACCAGTCGCCGCACGGTGTTCACATTCCGCAGTGTCGTCGGCATTCCGAGCGTCTTCTCGAGCTTCGGACCCGAGAATGGCGAGTCGCTGGAGTTCACGCGGCAGCGCCAGTAGAGCTCGCGACCGCTGAGGTGAAACTGATCGATGTCGGTTGAAGCTTCAACCAGCCTCGCTGCGGCCGCCGCTGTCGGAACCTCGGACAGAAAGCCGATGAACAGTCGCACTTCCGGCAGTTCCCCTGCTCCTTCGAACGCCTCGTGTTCCGTGATCTTGACGAGCTCAGCGTCTGAACGAAGAAACGTCCTCACCTCGTAACCAAGCTCGCTCTGAAGACTCTGCTCGATCTTCTTCTCCAGCCTTCCTGCGTCTTTGACAGCCGATGTGAAAACCACGTTTCCGCTCGCGATAAATGTCTCCACGTCGCCCAGGTCTAACGACTCAAATATCTGCCGGAGACGCTCCATCTTGACGACGCGTCCTCCCACGTTGATGGCGCGGAGGAACGCGATGTAGCGCGGCATTGCGGCGACAGACATAGCCGCTTTGCGCGGCGCATTCAATTCTGTAGGCAACGAGCGCAGCCGTCGAGCGTGTTTACTCGTCGCGCGGACCCAGCAAGGCACCGGCGAGCGCGACGGCCACGAGCGCAGCGCTGCCGTAGGTCAAGGCGAATCGCGGCGTCAGAAACGGCGGTAAACGAACCCCACCATCGATGCCCGCAGTCGCGGGTTGTCACACATCATGTTCACGAGCGTCGCAGCCGGTTGTGAAGGGATTCTGATGTGGCGGTGAAAATCTTGGTGAAAACATCAGCGCAGGGTGCGTACTTCGTGGGTCGCAAGCAGGCGCATGTTGCGGACGTCGCGCTGCTGCCATGAACGCCAGTCGAGCTCGGCGAGGTACGCCTGCGCGCGCGGCTTCCGCTTTTGGATGATCACGAACGCCTGGTGCGCTTCCGCGCGATCCGGCATCTCGGCGACGCGGATCAATGAGGGAATCGCGGATGCGCCTAAGGAAGCGAGATATTCGACGTCGAGCATGCGGGTGCGATCGGCTTCCCAGCGAGCGACATTCGACTCGGCGACCCATTTTGCGACGTCTCGGAACTGCAGGACGAAGAACAACGCGAACGTGGCGAGCAGGTTTGTCAGCAGCAGCCAGCCGAGCCCTTTGCGGCTGACGAGGTGCACGGTGAGCAGGCCTAACCCGGCGGTGACCAGAAGCAGGAAGCAGCCGACGTAGACTCGCAGCTCGGAAAGATCGTAGACCTCGACATAGCGCTGCAGACGCAGGAGCACGCCGGTGATGAGGACGACGTTTTGCGCGATCCAGAAGAGGCCGAGCGCTTTCACTGCCGGCGCGGTGCGGATCGTCGGGACCTGCTGGAAGATCAGCACGATGACGACCGCGGAGAGGACGACGGCGGCGATCAGACTATAGACGCCGTGATGCACGAACTCGCTGTAAGTCACGCCTTCGGGCAGGGCACCGCCAGTCCAGAGATAGAGGGCGTCTGCGGTGTTGGCGGCGAAGAACAGCACGTTCAGCACGGCCAGCGCTGTGATCGATCGCCAGAGAGCTAACGCGGCGTTCTTTGGCTGTGGAAGATCAGGCACCGCGCGGTGCCAGATGCGTTTACCGGCTGGTGTCTCGCGCGGACGCAGGATTGTGAGCGCGAATGTCGCGAGCGCGACCCATAGCAGAGTTCTTGCGAAAACCAGCTCGGGATCGGCGAACCAGCCGACGACGGAGTTGATGGCGGTGAAGATCCAGCGGCCGAGGATTGCGTTGCCAGCTCCGAGCAGCACCGCAAATACCAGTGTGACCGCCGCCGTGGGTAGGATGACGCGCGCGATCGTCTCACTGGCCCGGGCAAGCTGCGCACCGCCGAGCGGCGATCGTCTTATAATCGACCGCAGCCACTTCCAGCCAGCGATCGGGCGCAGCAATGCCCAGGCTGATTCAGCCCATCGCGACGATGCGGTGTGTAAGCTCGCGAATGCGGTCTCTCCCAACGTGACGGTGCCGAGCGCGCCGAGCACGATCAGATTGCTCAGCGATAGCTCGATGCCCGTCTGAACCGCCGAAGGTAGGAGCAGGCCGGCGATGATCAGCATGCGCGCGTTTGTGCCCGAGCCGTGCGCCGCGACGAGCGCTGCCACTGCGAGCGCCGCGAAGATGCCGAGCGATACGCCGGGATCGTGCGACCAGAACAAGAAGTCGCCGCTGATGATAAGGAGCGCGGCTGCGATCGCGGCGATGTTCTCGCGTGGGCTGCGCGTCTGTTCGAGGGAAGGTGCTGCTGTTGTCATGCCCGAAGTGTGGCTTCGGGATGTGAAGAAACTTTGAAGTCTGTGTGAAATCCGGATGAAAAGAAGACCTAGAAGCGTCTGCCAATTGCTGTCATTCCGACCGGAGCGAAGCGGAGTGGAGGAATCCCGCGGCGCAACCGAACTGTACTGCCACGGGATTCCTCGACTTCTCTCGGAATGACCGTGCTGGTTAGCGCGAGATCGCTTGTGGCAAAAGCGTTAGCTGATTACCCGCGGGAGACGGAGCTCTGCGATCGCACCGCCGCTCGGGCCGTTCTTCAGCTCGACCGAGCCGCGGTGGAGCGATGCGACTTCACGCACAAACGCGAGCCCCAGGCCCGAGCTTTTCTTTCCGGTGTCCGGCCGCGGGAGAGAGAAGAAGCGCTCGAATACTCGCGGCTGCGCGTAATCCGGAACGCCGGGACCGTTGTCCTCGACGCGCAGCTCGCATGAGCCGTCGTGTTGCTTAAGAGAGGCGAGGACCTTTCCGCCGCGCGGGGCGAAGGCGATGGCGTTCTGGAACAGGTTCAGGATCGCCTTCTCGATCAGGAATTCATCCGCCGAGACGATGCACGGCTCTGGCGGCAACGTGCTTGCCATGCTGATCGCCTTCGCGGCAGCTTGTGCGGCGATGCTCGCCTCCGCGCGCTGTATGGGCTCACGTAGATCGAGTGGCTTCTGATCATCTAGCGCGCGCTTCGCTTCGACAGCGGACAGGAGCAGCAAGCGATCAACGATCTCCTGAATGCGAGCAGTCTCGGATTCGATGTTGCCGAGGAACTTGTCGCGCTGCTCTGGCGGCATGTTCTCGCGCAGCAACTCGGCCGCGCCCCGGATCGCGGCGACCGGGCTTTTGATTTCGTGCGTGAGCGTCTGCACGTAGTTCTCAATGTACTTGCGCCCGTCGAGCGCATCGCGCATTTCCTCGAACGCGTTGCCTAACGAACCGATCTCGGATGTGCCGAGCTTCGGCAGTGGGATGCGGCGGCCGTCGCGGACAGCTCGCGCATAAGCCGTGAGCCGCTGGATCGGGCGCGTGATCCACATCGAGAGGGCGGTGCCGACGAGCACGACCGCCGCGGCCGCGATCGCCCCCATGATGAAGATGTTGCGCCGGGTCTCCTGCATGAACGACGCCATGCTCTTCTGCGGCTTTGAGACGCTGACCACGCCCGCCATCGTTTCGCCGCTCATGATCGGCGCCGCGACGAACAACACGGACGACGTGGGATCGTTCGGATCGCTCTTCGTTGACCGCGCGCCGTATTTTCCCTGCAGCGTCAGGTAGACGTCGTTGTGCCGCGAGTAATCCTGCCCTTCGGCGCGTCCATGATCGGAATCGAAGATGACGACGCCGTTTGCGTCGGTGACATAGACATTCACATCAACCGCCGTTTTCTCGCGGCTGTAAATTCGCGCGCTGAATGGGCGTGAGCGCACCTTGTCGAACGCTTCGCGAAACCCGATGAGATCGATTCGGCCATCGGCGAGGTTGCGCTCCAGCAACGCCGCAAGCAGGCGCGCCGTATCGACCATCGGCTCCTCAACCGACTGCATGTAGCGCGGCTTTATCTCCTTCGCATCGGTGATCTTGTTGACGAGATAGAAGAAGCCGATCCCGACGATCAGCAGATGCGTGAGGATGATGCGGGCGCGGATGCTCATTCCGTCATTCCTTCAGCGAATAACCTAGCCCGCGATGCGTCCGGATCGGGTCTTCGTCATCCCTCACAGCGCGGAGCTTCGCGCGTAGTGTTTTGATGTGTGCGTCGACGGTGCGATCGAGCGCAGTGTCCGGTTCCTCCCACGCGAGCTCCATCAACTGATCACGCGAATAAACGCGTCCAGGTTTTTGGCTCAGCACCTTCAGCAGGCGAAACTCGTAGCGCGTGAGTTGGAGTGGTGCGCCGTAGTAGCGGATCTCGCATCGCTCGCCGTCGACGGCGAATACAGCCGCCGCAGGCGTCGGCGAGGTGCTTTCGGTGCGCCGCAGAATTGCGCGGATGCGCGCCGTCAGTTCGCGCGGCGTGAACGGCTTTACGACGTAATCGTCCGCCCCAATCTCAAGGCCGACGACGCGGTCGATCTCGTCTTTACGCGCGGTGACGAAGACGACGGGCACGTTCGAGATCGTGCGAATCTTTCGGCAGACATCGAAGCCGTTCATGTCGGGCAGCCCGACGTCCAGAATGACGAGCGCGAACGACTCGGTCGCGAGCCGCTGCAGCGCATCGCGCCCGGTCTGACACCACGTCGGCGTGAAGCCCTCCGTCTTGAGTGCATAGACGATATTGTCCGCGATCGACGGTTCGTCTTCGACGAGGAGGATGTTGCGCATGTGTTAAGAGCGCGCGGCGCCGAGCGGCAATGTGAGTTCGCCGCGCCTGCGCCAGCAGATAAATGCAGCGATCGCCGTCGTGATGACGAGCCCGAACCCGAACTCGTCGATGATGTATTCGGTCGGGCCGGTGTCGCGCGTCAACGGCGTGAGGATCGATTGCACCCAGAGATTGTGGCTGCCGTGCAGCAGCGCGGCCGGCCAGAGGCTGCCGGAACGTAGCGTCAACCACGCGTAGATGAAGCTTTCCGCAATCACTCCGATCGTGAAGCAGCCCAGCCCGAACCAGACCGGCGTGCCGGCGTTGTAATCCGCGAAGATCAGCACCGGAAAGTGGTAGACCGCCCACATTGCGCCGCTGATCAGGCTGATGCCGGTGAAGCCGACCACTTTCGATAATTCCGGGACGAGAAACCCGCGCCAGCCGATCTCCTCGCCAAGCGCGCGCGAAGTTTTGCCGACCAGCCCCAGCGTTGCCGTGAGGACGACGAACAACGCGAGCGTCAGCGCCGGCGGCAAGCTGGGGAACGCGAACGTTTCCGCAGTTTTCCGAACGAATTCGGCATCGGCGAAGCCGCCGAGCCCGGTCAGCCAGACTGCGGCGTAAACCGGCACCGCGTACCCGATCGGAATGAGATAGCCGAGCCAGACGTACTTCGATCGTCCGAGCGCCCATGGCATGTCGCGGATGCTTTCGCCGAACAGCTTCTTCGTCGCGAACGCCGCCAGCGCCGGGCTCCACATCGCGCCGGTGACGTAGAGCAGATTGCCGGCATCCATTTTGCCGGCGTGCAACACGAACGCATTGAAGACGCCGCTGAATAGCATCGTCAGCGCATAGAAGCAGCCGACCTTTTTCCAGATGCGGGCAGTCGGCTCGTGCACGGCGCGACGGTATCTGATTCCCTGCCCGACCGTCACGCTCAACGATGCGCCATTGCTATTGGCGGAAGCGGCGCAGCGAAAGGAAATCAATATCGTGACGCGTGCCGCCGTCGAGCGC
>JACDCC010000218.1 GCA_013694595.1 Chthoniobacterales bacterium | reverse complement strand
TCCTCGGCGGAGAGATCTTCTTCGCCTTCATTAGCGCGGTGGCGTTCGCCACCATTCTCGCGGTGGTCGCCGGCCTTACGATCAGCGCGAGCACGAGCTTTGCGCACGATTTTTATACGAACGTCATCCACCACGGCAAAGAGCATCGCCCGGGGGAAGAGGTGCGGGTGGCGCGGATCACCGCGTTCGTGGTCGGGGCGCTTGCGATCGGGATTGCAATCCTGCTCGGGCCGAGCGTGAACGTCGCGTTTCTGGTGGGGCTCGCGTTCGCGGTCGCGGCGAGTGCGAATCTGCCGGTAATCGTGTTCTCGATTTTTTGGAAACGCTTCAACACCACCGGCGCCGTCTGGGGTCTCGGCGTTGGGCTGCTCGCCAGCATCGTGCTGATTTTGATCAGCCCCGACTTCATGAAAGAGCCGCTCTTTCCGTTGAAGAACCCGGGGATCGTCAGCATTCCGCTTGGCTTCCTCGGTGCGTTCATAGGCGCCATGGTCGGACGCGGTGAACTCGAGGCGGAAAACAAGTTCGCTGAGCTGAGCGTGCGGGCGAACACCGGACTGGGCGCAGAAAAAGCGTCGCCGCACTAGCTTCGCCGCCAGCCGCTGAGCGCGCCGTGCCTGTCATCCCGAGGCGCGCAGACGGCGAGGGACCTCACGCCGGCTCTCCGCTTTCCGCAAACCATTGGCGGTGTCGCACCACTCGGCGTGCTTTGAGCTGAAGTCCCGGACGCGACCTGCGCATCCATGGCTCGGACGCCCCCATTCCAGGCGCGAGGTCCCTCGCCGTCTGCGCGCCTCGGGATGACAGCTTGCGCAGATGCGCGTACTTAAAGTGCAGCACCTTATGAAAACGCGTTTCCTTCCCTTGCTCCCCATCTTCGCTCTCGCTCTTCTCCTAATCGCCGCGGCGCCTAACGAGCAGAAGCACTCCCCAGAGGATGTGACAGCGGAATCGAAGCGCGTGAATGAGTTCTTCGACCGGACGTTCGACGAAAACGTGGCGCGGCATCCGCAGTTTGCGTCGCAGCTGGGTCTGAAGATCGGCTACGACAAATGGGAGGATCTCTCCGATGCGTCGAATGCAGCCGACCTCGCAAAGTCGTTTGAAGATCTGGCCCGGCTGAAACGCGACTTCAATTTCGACAAGTGCGATCCGCAGACGCAACTCAGCTGGCGTTTGTTCGAGCACGACGTGGAGCAGAATGCGGCCGCCTTCCGCTTCCGCATGCACAACTACCCCGTGAACCAGATGTACGGCTGGCATTCCTCCACGCCGACGTTCCTGATGAACATCCATCGGATCGACAATGTGCAGGACGCGGAGGCTTACATCGCGCGGCTCAACGGCGTCGATGAGCAGGCGGCGCAACTCATCTTGAACCTGCAGGCGCGCCAGGAGAAGGGGATCATCCCGCCGCAGTTTGTCTTCCCGCTCGTGCTCGACGCCTGCCGCAAGGTGACGCAGGGCCGGCCGTTCGACAGCAGCGACACCGACAATCCGTTGCTTGCAGATTTCACCAGGAAAGCCGGGGCGCTGAAAGACATCGATCAACCGACACGCGATCGGCTGATGGCTGAGGCGAACACCGCCCTGACGAGTTCCTTCGCGCCCGCCTACCAGAGGCTGATCGCGTTCCTCGAAGCGCAGGAGAAAGTCGCGCCCGTGGAAGGCGGCGCATGGCAATTCCCCGACGGCCGGACCTTTTATGAGATGGCGCTGCGTCGCACCACGACCACGAATCTCTCGGCTGACGAGATCCACGAGATTGGCCTCAAGGAGGTCGCGCGGATCCATGGCGAAATGCGCAACCTCATGAAGCAGGTGAAGTTCAAAGGGAACCTGCAGGCGATGTTCAAGTTCATGCGGGAAGACCCGCAGTTCTACCTGCCGGATAACGAGGAAGGTCGCGCCGAATACCTGAAGCGTGCGACGAACATCATCGAGACGATGAAAGGCCGTCTCGACGAGTTGTTCCTCACCAAGCCGAAAGCGGACGTGGTGGTGAAAGCGGTCGAGAAGTTCCGTGAGAAATCAGCGGGCAAAGCCTTTTACCAACAGCCCGCGCCGGACGGCTCCAGGCCCGGCATGTTTTACGTGAACCTGGCGGAGATGAAATCGACCCCGACTTACGAGCTGGAGGGCCTTGCCTACCACGAAGGCATTCCCGGTCACCACATGCAGATCGCGATCGCGCAGGAGCTGGAGGGGATTCCGAAGTTCCGGAGGATGGGGACGCGGTTCACTGCGTACTCGGAAGGCTGGGGGCTCTACACCGAGTTGATCCCGAAGGAAATGGGTCTCTATCAGGACCCATATTCCGATTTCGGGCGGCTCGCGCTCGAGCTCTGGCGCGC
>JACDCC010000192.1 GCA_013694595.1 Chthoniobacterales bacterium | reverse complement strand
GTGATGGTGGCGATCTTCGCGATCGCCATCGCAGCTGCCGAAGCCGCTGTCGGTCTCGCGCTCGTGATCGCGGTCTATCGGCATTACCGCACCACCAACGTCGACGAGCTGAATTCGATGAAGGGCTGATATGACCGGACAGCCGACGATTGCAAACGCGAACGTGAGAGCGAGTCGTCGCGTTGCTCAATTGGACGTTCGGCGTTCGACGGTCAGCGTTCGACGTTTGCCCCTCCACCAATCATGACGCCCTGGATCGTCACCTATCTCTGGCTGATCCCGGTCGTGCCGCTCGTCGCGTCGTTGCTGATCCTCAGCTTCCTGGGTTCACAACGAAAAAGCGCCGCAGCTCTCGCCATCAGCGGTCAAGTGATCGCGCTCGGGCTGGCGGCGCTCGCGTTTGCAGAAACATTCGGCGCGCCCGGCTTCCGCGCGTTTCACAACTTCACCTGGTTTACTTTCGGCCAGCAGGCGGTGCGGCTCGGCTGGCTGCTCGATCCGTTGACGGCCGCGATGCTGGTGATGATCACGTTTGTCGCGCTCTGGATCTTCGTTTTCAGCGTCGGCTACATGGCGGACGACAAGAATTTCACCCGCTTCTTCGCCTATTTGTCGTTCTTCACCGCCGCGATGCTAGGCGTGGTCATCGCCAACAGCCTGCTGCTACTCTTTATCTGCTGGGAGCTGGTGGGGCTCGCGTCCTACCTCCTGATCGGGTTCTGGATTCACAAGCCGAGCGCCGCGGCCGCGGCGAAGAAGGCGTTCATCACGACGCGGATCGGCGACATGGGATTCTTCCTCGGCATTCTGTGGCTCTACGGGAGCAGCGGGACATTGTTGTTCTACGATGATGGGCGCGGCTGCCTCGAAAGCGCTGGACTGGTACTGATCGGCGCGAGCGCGACGTCCATCGCGCTGCTGATCTTTTGCGGCGCGGTCGGAAAGTCCGGTCAATTCCCGCTGCACGTTTGGTTGCCGGATGCGATGGAAGGCCCCACGCCCGTCAGCGCATTGATCCACGCCGCGACCATGGTCGCAGCCGGCGTGTTCCTGGTGGCGCGGGTCTACCCGATCTTCTCGTTAGGCGCGGTCGATGGCGTGACGCCGTCGCTCACGGTGGTTGTCTGGATCGGCGTGATCACCGCTTTGATAGCCTCGCTCATTGCGGTCGCGCAATCCGACATCAAACGCATTCTCGCTTACTCGACCGTCTCGCAGCTCGGACTCATGATGGTTTCGTTAGGGGTCGGTGGCGTGGCGGCCGGCATCATGCACCTCATCGCGCACGGCTTCTTCAAGGCGTTGCTTTTCCTCGGCGCGGGCTCGGTCATTCACGGCAGTCATCATGAGCAGGACATCCGCCGCATGGGCGGATTGCGCGGTGTGATGCCGATCACATTCCTGACGTACGCCGTCGGGATGATGGCTCTCAGTGGTGTGCCGCTCTTTTTCTCCGGTGCCTGGACGAAAGAGGAAATCCTCCACGCGACGGCGCACTGGCCCAAGTCACACCTGCCGCATTACCTGATGATGGCCGGCGTGGTCCTGACCGCGCTCTACATGACGCGGCAGATGATCTACGTCTTCTTTGGTCGCGCCCGCTCGGACGTTCACGCGCACGAAAGTCCGCGCGTGATGACGATTCCGCTGATCGTCCTGGCGGTCTGCTCCATTGGCCTGGGGGTAATCCTGACGCCCGCGTGGCCGTGGCTTCATGACTACCTGACGGGAGAGCCGGCCCACTTCGATGCCGCGCGGTTGATCCAGCCGATGCTCTTCGTGTCGCTCGCCTTGGTGGCGGCGGGAATTGCGCTCGGCTGGTGGATGTATCGCAACACCGCTGAAACCGATCCGCTCGCCCAGCGGCAACCGGCGTTGTTCCGTTTCCTCGAAGGCAAGATGTGGTTGGATGAGCTTTACCAGCACACCGTCATCGCCGGCAGCCGGTTCGCGGCGCGAGCCTCAGACTGGATCGACCGCTATTTCTGGGACGGAATCGCGCGGCTCGTCGGCGGCGCCGGCGATTTCTTCGGCTCGCTCACCAAAGGCTTTGACGAACGTGGTATCAACGCGAGCGCCGATGGCGCCAGTGCCGGGACCCGCGGATTCGGTCGCGTCGTTTCCGCGCTGCATTCCGGCCAGATCCAAACCTACCTTGCGGCTGTCGCTGTCAGCATGCTCGCGCTGCTTTTCCTTTACGCATGGCTGGGTTAATTACGGCGCTCATTCTTGTTCCGTTGCTGGGCGCGCTTGTCGTCAGCACCGTGGGGCAGAAGCACGCCCGGTCGCTCGCGCTGGCGTTCACCGCCTTGACGGCCATGCTCGTGGTGCTGCTCTGGCGGAACTTCGATACCGTGGCGCCCGGCCTGCAGTTGGTGGAGCAGCACGCGTGGATCCCGGCGATCGGCGCGGAATACCTCGTCGGCATAGACGGCTTGAGCCTGCTGCTCGTGCTGCTGACATCGCTGATCGTGCCGTTCGCACTGCTGGCGCAACCGGCGAGCCGTGGTTTTTGCGCGTTGATGCTGGTCGCGCAATCGGCGCTCTACGGCACCTTCACCGCGCAGAATTTCGTCCTCTGGTTCCTGTTCTACGAGATGAGCCTGATCCCGTCGTTTCTGCTCATCAAACTCTGGGGTGGCGAGAAGCGCGATCGCGCGGCGACGAAATTCTTCGTCTACACCTTCCTCGGCAGTGTGGCGATGCTGCTCTCGTTTCTCGGGACCTACTTCGCCAAAGGGAGCTTCGATTTCGAAGCGCTCGCCGAAATGGCGAGAACGGCGCCGCTCCTGAGCGGCAATATCGCCTGGCTCGCCTTCGCCGGCATCTTCATCGGTCTCGCCGTGAAGGTGCCGCTGTTCCCGTTCCACACGTGGCTCCCGGACGCGTACGAAACGGCGCCCGTCGGTGCCTCGATGGTATTAACCGGGCTGCTCTCGAAGATGGGCGTCTACGGGTTCATTCGGCTGCTGCTCCCGCTGTTCCCGGGCGAGATCAAAGTTCTTGGTCCGTGGCTGCTCGCACTCGCCGTCTGCTCAATCATCTTCGCTTCGCTTGCGGCCTGGGCGCAGACCGACCTGAAGCGAATGGTCGCCTACCTCTCGATTAACCACCTCGGTTACTGCCTTCTCGGGCTCTTCGCGGTCACCGCGACAACGGCCGAGCCGCTGCTCGAAACTCAGGCAGCACTGAGCGGCGTCTTCATGCAAATCTTCAACCACGGCATCACCGCGGCGGCTTTGTTCTACTTCGTGGGTCTGCTCGAGCAACGCCGCGGCGCGCGCGGACTGGGCGATTTTGGCGGCTTGATGCAGCGGACGCCGCTCCTCTGCGGCTGGATGGCGGTGGCAATGCTCTCCTCGTTAGGCTTGCCCGGGTTAAACGGGTTCGTCGGCGAGTTCCTCATCTTTAAAGGCTCGTTCGCTGTCGCGGCCGCATTCACGTCAGTCGCGGTGTTCGGTCTGCTGATCACAGCAATAGTGTTTCTGCGCGCGATGCAGGCGCTCTTCAGTGGGCCACTCGCCGTCAGCTGCGCTGCTCTTCCTGACCTGCGCGCGCGCGAGAAGCTGGTGATCATTCCCGTCACCCTGCTGATGTTCGCGATCGGCATCGCGCCGCAATTCCTCTTCAACATCTTCAACAGCACCGTCGTGCACCTGGCGCAGTTGTTTGCGT
>JACDCC010000190.1 GCA_013694595.1 Chthoniobacterales bacterium | reverse complement strand
GTCCGTCGGGTGTGCATGAAAATCTTCCCGCCTGGACGAGCACGGTGCGCGATGCGGTCACTTACGTCGCCGCGCAGCCGAACGTGGATGCGAGCCGGATTGGCCTGATGGGTCATTCGTTAGGCGGTTATCTGGCGCTCGGCGTCGCCGCGCACGACAGCCGTGTCGACATCGTGATCGAAGCTTCGGGCGCCCTCGATCGCGGTGGAGTAAAGCGGATGCCACCCACTCTTATCCTGCATGGAGCAAAGGATACGACTGTCCCGGTGGCCAAAGCCGAGCGTCTGGAATCGCTCCTGCAGAGACTCGGCGTGCCTTATCAAAAACACATTTATCCGGATGAGGCTCATATCCTTTCCCGGACGGCGATGCGCGACGCGACTCAGCGGATCCAGCGCTTTTTGACGAAATACTTTCCGGCAGAATCCAGCGCAGCGAACTGATTTGCCCCTACCAAGGCTTACAGCCGCGCCCTTCACTCAGGCGACGACTTCAGCCGATCCAAAGGTGCATGAATAGTGCACTGTATCCGAATGGTAGGGACGCCGCGCCGCGGCGTCGGACTCGCGCACGCCAGCAATTTAGACGTTGGTCAGCGACCGGCAGAGCGACGCGCTTCGGACTGAGGTGAGGCGGCTTGAGAGCTATGCATACAAAGTCGGAAAACGGCGGGCGCATGTCGCTCGCGATTTTACTCTCTGCGCTGCTCGCAGGATGCGCTTCGCACGACGCAGGAAGTCACCCGATGCTGCCGAGGACGGCAGCCAAAACCGCAGCGAACAATGACAAAAAGCCTGCGTTCCAGACGGCGTTTTACGTCGGCAGCCACGGCTGGCACACGAGCATCATCGTTCCACGGAGCGCGGTTCCGAAGGGCGCGTGGCCTGCGGGCGTAGTCGACCGGACGTTCGCCGATCGCCGCTTCATCGAAGCGGGCTGGGGCGATCGCACGTTTTACATGGCCGCGCGGCCAAACGTCGCAACCGCGTTCGACGCCGTCTTCCTGCCCGGTGCAAGTGTGTTGCACATCGTCGGGCTGGATCCGCCGATCGAAAGTGCCTTTGCATGGACTGGGCTGGTGCGAATGCCATGCAGCCCGGCGGAGTTGAGAAACGTGTGTGACGCCATCGGCGCCACCTTTGCCTCCGATTCGCATCACAAAATCCAGGAGTTAGGGCCCGGACTTTACGGACGTGTGAGCAGATTCTATCCGGCTGACGGTCGCTATTATTTTGCGAACACCTGCAACAATTGGACCGCGCGGATGATGCGCGCGGGCGGTTTTGCGGCCGATGCGGGTCCGGCTGGCACCTGGTCAGCGGGAGCTGTCATGGCGCAAGCGCGGCGCCTGGCGCGCGCGCGCACCGCGACCTTCAATCCACGCGGCGGAACTGCTCCGTGACGCGCGATAGCGGGATGCCGAGTTTACGGATCGTGGCGTGATTTTCGACGGTGCCGTCACGGCGGAGAGTCATGGTCTGATCCAGTCGGACATTCGAAAGCGGATTCCCGGGTTTCAGCGCCACGGTATACACCAAGCGAAAACTGGAGCCGGTGACTTTACCCCGCGCCTCGCCGACAACGTCGTTCGCGCGACCGATGTAGTGCGTGGCGTCGACCTTGCGGATCTGCCAACGGCGTTCTTGCGTGCGGCCATCTTCGTAGCGGAAGCGTTGATCGAGATGGAGCGTGCGGCCGCGCGTTCGCCCGCGGCAATCAGTCGTGAAACGCTGCTCAGGCTTCCCGACTGTGTTTCTGAAAATGCCCGTGGAGCGGGTGTGGCCGTCGAAAAATTTCTCCGGACGGAACTGTGGCTCGGCGGCAGAGACCGTAGTGGTCAGGGCGACTAACGCGCTGACGAAGGAAGTGAGCAGGCTGGGAGCGGCGATCCTCATGACAGCCCGCTTCTATTTTGCTGGTAACGCCGGAACGCTGCCCTCACCGCGGCATGCGGAGTAGCATCCTCTTCATTATCCCGCGTCCGAGTGCGCGACGCGCTGGATCGTTCAGCCAGTCGGATCTTTTCAGTCGGCGCCCGGCGCAGTTTTGCCGTCAGGCCGAGGCACGACAAGCTCCAGATAATCCATTTCGTGGGATCGAAATTCCACGGCTTTACGCCGTTCCGATAATCGTGCTGAAACTCGTGATGATAGTTGTGGTAACCCTCGCCGAAGGTGAAGAGCGCGAGGAGGAAGGAATCGCGCGCGCTGCACCTGGTGGAATACGGCTGCCGCCCGATCGTGTGACACGCGCTGTTGATCAGAAACGTGCAGTGTTGCAGGACGACGACGCGCGCCACGCCGCCAATCAGGAACGCGCCGAGCGCGCCCTGCCAGCCATTCCAGAGCCATCCGAGCAGCGATGGGATGACGAAGCTGACGACAGAGGCGATGAGCTGGACGTGTTTGTCCTGCCAGACGACGAGCTTGTCTTTCAGCAGGTCCGGGACGTTGTCGTATGGCTCGTCGGGATGGAGCTTAAATAGGAGCCAGCCGATGTGCGCATGGAAGAACCCTTTCGAGATGCTGTAGGGATCATCGTCATGATCGACGTGTTTGTGATGTCGCCGATGTTCGCTCGCCCACATCAGCACTGAATTCTCGAACGCGGCCGCTCCGAAGACGAGCGTGAGCACACGAATCGGCCAGCTCGCCTGGAATGCCATGTGCGAGAAGAGCCGATGGTAGCCGAGCGAGATGCTGAACCCGCACGCGAGAAACATCACGGCGAAGAGCGTGATCTGAAATGCATCCAGGCCGAACTTCCACAGGTATGCCGGCACTGCGGTGATCGTCAGCGCGAGCGTGCCGATGAGGAACGAACTCGTCGTCCAATTGATGCGTTCGAAAGGGAAACGGCGAGCTCTGGGAGCTGAGGTCGGAACGGATGTCATACGGCCGCTAACACCCCTCGCAGAGCCACGAGCCCGCGGCGGATGCGCGCTTTGATGGTGCTCAGAGGTGCGCCGAGTTTTTCTGCGATCTCGGATTGCGTGAGGCCGCCGAAGAACGCGAGGTCAATCGCGGTCCGTTGGGTGAGCGGAAGATGACTGAGCGCGGCGCGCACGTGTTCCCGCTCATCGCGCTGGCTGAGAAGATTGTCAGCCGAAACCGCGACAGCAGGTGGAACGGCTTCGCTTTCGGCGGCAGCGGCTTCGCCCAGTTGATCGCGGCGATGTCGCGCACGCAGCCGGTCGATCGCTTTGCTCCGCGC
>JACDCC010000188.1 GCA_013694595.1 Chthoniobacterales bacterium | reverse complement strand
GACCACCACGCCTTTTCCGAGCTGGTGCGGCGGCATCAATCCGCCGTCCGTGGTCTGCTCCGGCAGCTCACTCGCACCGATGTGTCGCTGGCGGATGATCTTGCCCAGGAGACATTCCTCAAAGCCTACAAAAACATCCGCAGCTTCCGTGGCGAGGCGAAGTTCTCGACGTGGCTCTACCGGATCGCTTACAATTGCTTCCGCGAAGACGCTCGCCGCCGGAAAGAACTCGTCGGCATCGACGAGAGCCAACTGGAAGGCGAGCACGATCCGCAAACCGTTAACCCCGCCCTGAGACAGGACCTGATGTACGCCTTGCGATTGCTTCCACTGCACGAGCGCACTGCCGTGTTGCTCTGCTGTCAGCATGGGCTGACGCACGAGGAAGCGTCGCGCGTTTTAGACATCCCGCTCGGCACCGTGAAAACGAATGTTCTACGGGGGCGCGAAAAGTTGAAACATTCCCTCGCCGCGTGGCAGAGTTAAAGCAGGCGATGAACGAACAACTCGAGGAAGACTGGCTCGACGCGAAGTTGCGCGATGATGTGCCGTACATCGACGATGACGGCTTCACGTCGCGCGTCGCGCAGCAGCTGCCAGTCCGACGTCAGAAGAGCAAGACGCGCGCTGTGATTCTGACCAGCGCGACCGTGCTGGCCGCCGTCATCGCGTATCTCGTGAGCGGTGGTCGCTCGTTCGCGTTCGAGATCCTCGGCTGGGCGGCGGTGATGCCCTTGAGCGTCCTTTACGTCATCACGATCGGCTGCGGCCTTTTCGTGACTGCGCTCGGTCTTTACGCGGCGATCACGAGATCGCGCAAATTACGGTCGTAGACGCGACTGACGTCGGCGCGCGACTTTGTAAACTACGTGGTGGCGCGTGCATTCTGCACATCCCGCGCGATCTGGTCCTTTAGCTCGTCTAACGAGCCGAACTTCTGCTCGGGGCGCAGGTAGCGACGAAACCGCACCTCCACGTCCTCGCCGTAGATGTCGCTGTCCAAGTCGAACAGGTGCAGCTCGAGCAGCCGTTCCGGTCGCGCGGAGCTGACGGTGGGGCGATAGCCGAGGTTTGCCACGCCGCGCAGCAGTTTGCCGTGCAGCTTTGCTTCGGCCGCGTAGACGCCGTTCGGCGGAAATTGTTCGCTGTGCGCGCTGAGATTCGCCGTGGGAAAGCCGAGCTGCCGACCGAGCTGCGCGCCTCGTCGGACGGTGCCCAGGATCGTGTATTCCCGGCCTAACATCTCAGCGGCTTTCGCAAGATCGCCGTTTTCCACCGCCTGCCGGATTGCGGTGCTGCTCACCACGATGCCGTTCACTGCGACTGGTTTGATGCCGACGACCGCGAAGTGATGTTCCGCTCCCAGCGCCTGCAGGAGCGCGAGATTGCCGGTGCGATTCTTGCCGAACGACCACTCGTGGCCCACGCAGATCTCGCGCAACGGCTTTGCATGCGTCACGAGCTGGCGCACAAACTCTTCGGGCGGCGTGGCGGCGAAGGCCGCGTCGAAATGCACCACTAGCAGGTGCGCGACGCCGAGTTCTCGGATGAGCGCAATCTTGTGCTGCGTGGCCGTGAGCAGGTGCGGCGCCCTGTCCGGACGCAAGACCTTGGCGGGATGCGGATCGAACGTGACCACCACCGGAGTCCCGCCAGCTTCCCGTGCGTGCGCCGCGGAAGTGGAGATCACTGCCTGGTGTCCGAGATGCACGCCATCGAACACCCCGATCGCGGTGAAGATCGGCCCGGGGAGCTCGCTCAGCTCGGCGATGGAACGCAGAACCTGCATCAGCGAGTCGTTAGGCGCCGCGCATCCGGGAGACTTCGGGCAGTGTCAGAATCCGGCCGAGAATGTCGACCGGGTCGGCCTTCTGCAGATCATCGACCGTCACCGCGCCATCGACGATGAAGCGGCCAGAACGCGTGCGCCGTAAGTTCTTCAGATGCGCGCCGCAGCCGAGCGCCTCGCCGATGTCGTGCGCGTAGGTGCGAACGTAAAAGCCTTTGCTGCACGAGACGCTGAAATCCACCTCCGGCGACGCGATCTTCTGAATCGCGTAGCTGTAAACGTGGACGAGGCGCGGCTCGCGTTCGACCACCTTGCCCTGCCGCGCCAGCTTGTAGAGCGGCACGCCACCTTGCTTGATGGCCGAGACCATGGGCGGCATCTGGTAAAAATCGCCGCGGAATTTCTCGAACGCAGCTCGCACCGACTCCTCGGTCAGCTCAGGGACTGGCCGCTCCTCCAAAATCTGGCCGGCGCGATCTTGCGTGTCGGTGGTCGCGCCTAACGAGAGCGTGCCGGCGTACTCTTTGTCCTCACTCATGAGGAGGTCCTGAATTTTCGTGCCGCGACCGAGCGTCAGCAGCAGCAGCCCGGTGGCGATTGGATCGAGGGTGCCGCAGTGGCCCACCTTCTTGATCTGAAGCCGCCGCCTAACGAGAGCCACGACGTCGTGCGACGTCATCCCGGGCGCTTTGTCGACGAGCAAAACGCCGTCAGGAGTTGCAGTCAATGACATCGCAAATTGCTTTCAGAATCTTCTCTTCCACTTTCACCAAGGTGCCCCGCAGGCGCGCGCCGGCCGCCAGCTTATGTCCTCCGCCGCCGAAGCGCTGACAAATCGCCGAGACATCCGCGGCTTCGCTCTTCGACCGCATACTGACGCGCACCTTGCCCTCGAGCAGCTCTTCGAAAAACACCGCCACCACGACGCCGTGAATGGCGCGCAGGTGATCGATCAGACCTTCGTTGTCTTCCGGTTTCACCCCGAGTGCGTTGGCCACTTCCAGGCTGAGGCTGAAGCTGGCGATCCGGCCACCCGCTTCGAAGCGCATCGTGCCAAGCAAGTCGCGCAGCAGCTCAGTCCGCCGCCGTGGATAACTCTCGTAAAGCAACTGGCTGACGCGGCCAACGTCGACGCCAGCACGCAACAGCTCGGCGCCGATCTCATAGGTGCGTGCGGTGGTGCTCGGGTACTGGAACGATCCGGTGTCGGTCGAAATCGCGACGAAAAGATTCTCCGCAATCGCGGCGTTCATCGGCAGGTTTTCGCTCGAAAGAAATTCGAACAAAATCTGTCCGGTCGCCGGTGCGATCGAGTCGATGTGAACCAGATCGCCGTAGCGGGGATTGCTCGGATGATGGTCGATGTTGATCCACGTCGGCGCGGTTGCAGCGTCGCCCGCGGTGCCAAGACGGAGCTGGGTGGCGGTGTCGAGCGCAACGACGATGTCGAACGTTTGCGGTTCGTCCGGAGGCTGTTGCAGTAACTCGCCGCCGGGAAGAAAATCGTACTTCTCGAGCAATCCGTCTTCGTTCCAGACCGTTACTTTCTTCCCGAGTTCACGCAGCGACAGCGCGAGCGCGAGCTGGCTGCCGAACGCATCTCCGTCGGGACGGACATGGCTCAGGATGGCGATGCGTTCGCTTCCGCGTAGGGCGTCTGCGATCTCCGCGAAGCTTGCGTTGGTCATCTAAGAGCGGGGAAGTGCAGCCTAGCGCGCCACGGCGTCGTCCGATTCTTCGTCATCGGAGTTCTCATCGACGACCGGATCTATCTCCTGCAGGATTTGGAACACGCGCGCGCCGCGCTCGATCGACTCATCAAGGTGGAAGACAAGATGCGGCGTGTATTTCAGCACGATCTTTTTCATGAGCTCGCCCTGCAATGCGATGCGGTTTTCATCGAGCTTGGTGATGACTGCCTTGTGGTTCCCTTTGCCCAGCACGCTCACAAAGACGTGCGCATTTCGGAGGTCCGGCGTCACGTCGACCGTGTTCACGGTCAGGAGCATGTTCTCGAACGTCATGTCACGCGTGATAATTGTGCTGAGCTCGCGCTTCACGATCTCGTTTACGCGGAGTAGTCGGTGTTTCATGAGTGTTGCAGGACGGTAGGGCGAGACGCTGTCCGGCCTCCATATGACGCGGGCGCCGGACTCGACAGAGTTTCGCCCCGCCGGAGGGCCGGCGGAATTACAGCTTCTGCGCGACCTGCTCGAGGTTGTAGCACTCGATGATATCGCCGACCTGATATTCGTTGAAATCGCCGAGCTTGATACCGCACTCGAGACCGACGCGAACTTCCTTCACGTCATCCTGGAAGCGGCGTAGCGTCGACAAGCCGCCATCGTAAACCGGCTGGCGACGACGCAGCACGCGGGCTCGCGCGGTGCGGCCAATCCTGCCATCCGTGACGAGGCAACCGGCGACAATGCCGCGGCTGAGCTTGAACACCTGCTTCACCTCGGCGTGGCCGATGACGGTTTCGCGGTGCTCCGGATCGAGCAGGCCCGCCATCGCTTCTTTCATCTGATCGATCAGCTCGTAAATGATGCTGTAGAGCTTCACCTGCACGCCTTCGCGTTTCGCGGCGTTCACGGCCATGCTCTCGACCTTGATGTTGAACCCGACGACGACGGCGTTTGAAGCGCTCGCCAGCAGGATGTCGTTCTCGGAAATCGGTCCGACGCCAGAGTGGATGATTTCGAGATCGATCTTCTTGCTCTCGATTTGACCGAGCGCGTTCCCGAGCGCTTCGAGTGAACCTTGCGCGTCGCATTTCAGCACGATGCGCAGGTACTTCTTGCCGTCAGCGGCTTCGAGCAAGCTTTCGAGCGTGGCACGCTGCGGTGCGCTCAGTTTCTCGGCGCGTTTCGCAAGCAGGCGCTCTTCGCTGAGCACTTTCGCGTCCCGTTCCGACTCCATCACGAGGAATTCGTCACCCGCCTGAGGCAGACCCGTGAAGCCGAGCACCTTCACCGGGGTCGATGGTCCGGCTTGCTTCAAAGGCTTTCCGTGGTCGTCGAGCAACGACTTCACCTTGCCGCCGTGGTCGCCGCAGATGAACGGATCGCCGAGTTTCAGCGTGCCCATTTGCACGATCACGGTCGCGGTCGGCCCGCGGCCGGCTTCAACCTGAGCCTCGATCACGGTGCCACGCGGCACTGCGGTCGGCGAAGACTTCAGATCCATGACCTCCGCTTGCACGGTCATGTTCTCGAGCAGCGTGTCGATGCCGATTCCCTTCGTCGCCGAAACCGGAACCACGATCGTTTCGCCACCCCAGTCTTCGGGACTCAGATCGCGCTCTTGCAGCTGCTTCTTTACACGATCGATGTTCGCCCCCGGCAGGTCGATCTTGTTGATCGCGACCATGATCTTCACATGCTCGGCAGCCTTGGCGTGATTGATCGCCTCGATCGTCTGCGGCATCAGGCCGTCATCTGCTGCGACGACGAGCACCACGATGTCAGTCACGTGAGCGCCGCGCGCACGCATCGCGGTGAAGGCTGCGTGGCCGGGTGTATCGAGAAAAGTAATGCGCTGGCCTTCGTGATCGACCGTGTAGGCGCCGATGTGCTGCGTGATGCCGCCGGCTTCACCGGCAGCGACGCGCGTTTTGCGAATCGCGTCCATCAAAGACGTTTTGCCGTGATCGACGTGACCCATGAAAGTGATAATGGGCGCGCGGAGCTTCAGCTCCTCTTCCTTCTCGATGACCGGAGGAGGTGGGGCGACGATGACTTGTTCGACTTTGTGGACGCCACCGCCTTTTTCGCGGCGCTCCATCTCGAAGACGAAGCCGTGTTTCGCGCAAATCTGCGTCGCAACGTCTGGCTCGATCGTCTGATTTTGATTCGCGAAGACATTGAGCTCCATCAACTCGCGAATGAGCACGTGGTTCTTGACGCCGAGCTGCGTCGCCAGATCTCGTACGATGATCGGCGGCTTGATGTGGATGATCTTCTGCGTTTCGCCTTCAGCTTCTCCTTCGGCGGGAGCAACCTCGGGCGCCGCTTCGGTCGGCGCTGCTGCGATGGCGGGCGCGTCGACCGCTGCCGGCGCCGCCGCGGGGACCGGCGTCGGGGGAGGTGGCGGAGTCGGTGCAGCGGTGGGAGTGCGTGGTGAGATGAGGTCGACCACGGCAGGCGCCGGAGGTTTCGGCGCAACTGCGGGCTGGGGCGAGGGAGGCGGTGCAGCTGGGGCCGGGGCGGGAGCAGCAACGATGCGGGAGATCGGCGGCAGGAACGATTTTGTCGGCCGCACTTCGCCTTCCGAACGCTTTGGCCGCGGCTTCTTCTCGTCAATCAACGACACCGTCTCTACTTGCGGGCGGGCCGGTGCAGGCGGCGGCGGGGTGGCAGCGGCAGCAGCAGCGGCCGCCTCAGCTGCAGCACGGGAACGAGCAGCCGGAGTGGTCGCGCTCGGCAGAGGATGAGCGCCTTTAGCGGTGGCCGGTGCCTTTGCGCTCTTGGCGCTCTTGGCAGCGGATATGGATGCTTCAGCCGAAACGGCAGACTTGACCGCCGGCTTGCGCGCCGGTGCGGACTTCCGCGCTGCAGTCTTTGTCGTTGTCGTTCGGGTGGGCATTGTTTGGAAAGTCTTTCATGGCTTCATGGGAAGCCACGTTATTGTGCGGTTGTTTCTCGCGGGACCGCGTCGTGGATCTCTTGCGCTTTCGCTTCGTCCACGCCGAGGATGTCGACGAGATCAGATACGTCGGCGTCCTTTAGCCCTTCGAGGTTTGTGAATCCGGATTTCACGAGCGTGACCGCCTGCTCCTGGTCGATCGGCAAAGCGGCGGCGAGCGTCTGCGCGGCCTGTGTCACCTTCTGCTCCACGGCGTTCGTCGCGGACGTGTCCTTGTCGATGTTGATCTCCCAACCGGTCAGGCGCGAGGTGAGGCGGGCGTTCTGCCCTTTCTTGCCGATGGCGAGCGAGAGCTGGTCTTCGTCGACGGAGATCAGGACGCTCTTTTTCTCGGTGTCGAACAGGAGGTTTTTGACCTTCGCCGGCTTCAACGCTTCGAGCACGTAATCCTTCGGATCGGAGCTCCAGCGAATGATGTCGACCTTCTCGTTGTTGAGCTCGCGGACGATGTTCTTCACGCGTGAACCGCGCATGCCGACGCAGGCGCCAACCGGGTCGACTTTGTCGTTCGCGCTCGTGACGGCGATCTTGGTCCGGTAGCCGGCTTCCCGCGCAATCCCGCGGATTTCGACGGTGCCGTCTGCAATTTCGCTCACTTCCAGTTCGAAGAGGCGGCGCACGAAATTCGGGTGGCTGCGGGAGACAATGATTTCAGGCCCGCGGATGCCGTTCTCGACTGCGACAACGTAAGCACGAAGTCGATCGCCGACGTTGTAGTCTTCCACCACGACGCGCTCCCTCTGTGGCATGATCGCTTCGAATTTGCCGAGATCGAGAATCACGTCCGAGCGATCAAACCGGCGTACCGTGCCGCTGACGATCTCGCCCGCGCGATCCTTGAACTCTTCGTAGATCATCTCCTTCTCGACCTGGCGGATGCGCTGCATCATCGCCTGCTTGGCGGTCTGCGCGGCGATGCGGCCGAAATTGCGCGGCGTCACTTCCACCTCCACCGCCTCGCCAACCTGCACGTCGGGTTTGATGGCGCGGGCTTTACTGACGGAAATCTCGTCGGCGGGATTGGTGACCGTCTCGACCACGAGAGGATTGGCGAGCGCGCGGATCTCACCGCTCTTCGGATTGATATCAATGCGTAGATCACGCGAGATGCTCACGCTTTTCTTCGACGCCGAAAGAAGGGCGTTCGAAACCGCCTCGATCAGGATGTCGCGTTTAATTCCGCGCTCCCGCTCAAGGTAATCCAGCATGGCAATAAACTCGGCGTTCATAAAAAGCGTCGAGCCCGCAGACGAAAAAGAGTGGGACACCAGCTCCCACTCCAATCCACCGCGGACTAGGGTTTAAACCTATCTTTGCATCTGCAGCCCGTCAAGCTGCTACTAACGTACGATACGCTGCCGCTCGTGATCATAATCGTTCTGGCGAGGATTGAATAAAGAACGATTACGCGGACGATCACCGGCATGAGCACCAGGGACGTTGTAGCGGGCGCACTATGGCGGCGTCAGTTGCTGCTCGTTCTCGTGGTTTGGGCCGCCATTTATCTGCCGGCGCTGGGCTCTCTCGAAATCAAGGGCGAAGAAGGCCGGCGCATTCTTCCTGCGGTCGCGATGCTGGAATCGGGGAATTACGTCGTGCCGTATGTCGGGGGCGAGCCTTACCTGCGAAAACCGCCGCTGGTGAACTGGCTGGTCGCCGCCTCGTTCAAGCTGTTCGGCGTTCAAAATGAATGGACGGCGCGTTCGCCTTCGGCGTTGTGCGTCCTGGTGGTCGCGATCTGTTTCGTGACGGTCAGCCGGCGGAGTCTGGGCGGGAACGGGGCGTTGTTTGCTGCGCTGATGTGGTTGACCAGCTTCGGAATAATCGAGAAGGGCCGGTTGATCGAGATCGAGGCACTTTACGTGTCGCTGTTCGGGCTGGCGATGATCTGCTGGTTGAGCTCGTGGGTTGAACGCCGATCTCCGTGGCTCCTTTGGATCGTGCCGTTTGTGTTTCTCGGCCTCGGGATGCTGGCGAAGGGGCCGCTTCACCTGGCGTTCTTTTATGCGGTCGTTGTCGCAGTGGTTTGGCACCGGCGCGAAACCGGCGGGCCGGCTTCAGGCTGGCGCCGAATCGCGCCGCTGATGCATCCAGCGCATTTGTTAGGCCTGGGGGTGATGCTCGGCATCTTTGGTGCGTGGGCCCTGCCCTATCTGCAGATGACCGAAGGTGCGAGCAGCATGGACGTCTGGGTGCGGCAGTTCACCGGCCGCATTTCCGGCGAGGAGTTCGACCTGGGCGGATGGATCTGGAACATCCCGCGCGCGATCGGCTACTGCCTACCGTGGGTGATTCTGCTGCTGTTCGTGCCGAGCGCGTTCCGCCGTAGCGGCGACGGTCAGGTGGCGCGGGCGCTTGCCTGGGGCATCGCAGTGCCGTTTCTGGTGGTGAACCTTCTTCCCGGCGGACTTCCGCGCTATACGATGCCGCTTCTGGTGCCGGTGATCTGGTTGATCGCGATGACGCTGACCTCGCCGCAACTCGCAGCGCCACGAGGTTGGCGGCTGGCAAGAGTACTGTTCGCCACGACACGTGGTTTCGTGGTGGGTCTTTCTCTCGCAATAGCCGCAGCGATTTTGATCTACGCGCTCGCGCTCGTGCCGTTCCTGCGGAAGCGCGAAAAGGTCCGGAACGTTGCGGCGCAAATCCAAGCTGCGATGCCGGCAGGCGAACGCCTTTACGCGATCGACCCGGAGTATCAGCCGTTCCTCTTCTACATTCGCTCGCCGCTCACTTATGTGCCGCGCGTCGGCGATCTGCCGCCGACGGCGCGCTTCTTCGTCGTTGAGTCAAAGAAAGAAAAGGATGTGCTCGCGAGTAGCCGCTGGGGTGAGCGGCCGCCGCGTGAAGTGGTCCGGGTGAAAGATTACCGGAGTAAAACGGTCATCCTCTACGCGCACGATCCGGCATAGGGCGCCGGCGTCACAAACGAGATTTGACAGCTGGTCGATTCGTGAGTCGTTAGCACGCTAACCAATTTGAACGTGCAGACAACTCCCGACATGGAAAAACTGGGCCTGCTCCTGAGCGACACCGCGCGCGTCTGGCGGACGAAGCTCGATCGGCGTCTACGGCCGCTCGGTTTGAGCCAGGGAAAGTGGACCACGCTCGTTCACCTCGCACGCGGCGCGGACAAACTTACGCAGAAGGAAGTCGCAGCGCGGATCGGCATCGAAGAGCCGACACTCGCAGGCATTCTGGATCGACTTCAGCAGGACGGCTGGGTGAAGCGGAAGTCGGCCAGTCACGATCGGCGTTGTAAGACGGTGCACCTCCAGCGCCGAACCGCCGCTGTGCTTGATCGGATTTTCGAAACGGCGCAGGTGCTGCGGCATGAATTGCTGGCGGATATCCCCCAGCGGGACCTGGAAACTTGCGCCCGCGTGCTCACGCGTATCCGCGAACGCGCGGAAGAGGTGAGCGCAGGCGCGTCCAACGCCGTGGTGAACGACGTAAGACAAAGAAGGTCTAAGGCTTCGGAACCGGCATCATGAAAAGAACGTCCATCGCCATGCCACAAAGCAGAGCTGCGTTACGCCTGGCGCTGATCGGGTGCGTGATGGTCGGGTTGGCTGCGTGTAGCAAGAAGGCTGGTGGCGGCGGAGAGCGGCCGGTCCGGAATGTCGTCGTTGCGAAAGTGACGACGCAAGACGTGCCGCTTTACCTGGATGAGATCGGCACCACGACCGCGTTTGAGACCGTGCAAGTGCAGGCGCAGGTCACGGGTCAGATTATCTCGCGGGAGTTCACCGATGGTGCGGACGTAAAGAAAGGCGACCTTTTGTTCCGGATCGACTCGCGTCCGTATGAGGCGGTCCTCGCTTCAGCGAAAGCCGACTTCGCGCTCGCCCAGGCGAACCTGAAGCGACAAACGGAGCTCGCCTCGAAAAATGTCACCGCGACGCAGGAACTTGATACCGCCCGAGCGAACGCGATGCGCGCGGAGGCAGCGGTTGCGGCCGCGCAGGTGAATCTCGATTTCTGCAGCATCCGCTCGCCGATCGACGGACGTGCCGGCTTGCGCAATGTCGATGTCGGCAACGTCGTCAGCCCGGGAGGAAACACGCCGCTGCTCACGATTCA
>JACDCC010000171.1 GCA_013694595.1 Chthoniobacterales bacterium | reverse complement strand
ACGGCAGCGGGCGCAACAACAGTCCGTTAACGACGGTAAAGATCGCGGTGTTCGCGCCGATCCCCAGCGCCAATGTGATCACCGCCACGGCCGTAAACGCCGGCGACTTCGCCAGCATCCGGAAGGCATACTTGAGGTCGGTGATCATAGGTTTTGTTTAAACGACGAATCCGTCGCGGAGTTGGACGATTCGATTGCCGTAGGTGGCGTTTTTCTCGGAGTGCGTGACCTGCACGATCGTCGTGCCTTCGCTATTCAGTTTCTTGAAGAGCTCCATGATCTCTTCGCCTTGCGACGAGTGGAGATTGCCGGTCGGCTCGTCCGCGAGGATCAGCTTCGGATCGGAGATGATCGCGCGCGCCACGCCGACGAGCTGCTGCTGGCCGCCCGAAAGCTGGCGCGGGTAGAGATCCTTTTTCCCGACGATGTGAAATCGGTCGAGGGTATCGGCTACTTTGGCAGCACGATCGCTCTTGCTGATATGACGATACGACAGCGGGATGTCGAGGTTCTCGTAGACGGTGAGGTCGTCGAGCAAATGGTACTGCTGGAAGACGAAGCCGATCTGCTCGTTGCGCAGCGTGGCGCGGTCTTTGGGCTTCAATGTGTGAACGGCTTCGTGTTCGAAGAAGTATTCGCCGCTCCAGGCGTGATCATGCATGCCGAGCACATGCAGCAGCGACGATTTACCGGCGCCTGACGGCCCCATGATCGAGACGAAATCGCCTTCGTTGATCTTGAGGTTCACGTCGCGCAGGACGTAGAAGAATTGGCCTTTCGCCAGTGGGTAAAAGCGCTCGACGTGTTTGAGTTCGATCATTTGGTGAGTTTTCGAAATTTTGAGAACGCGCGCGAGGGCAATCGCCAGCTGGCGCGGGGCTCCGCCTTCCGGATCACCACTACTTGCACTATTCCGTTGGGCTTCCGGATGCTCATGCGCCGTGGCCAAGCGCGATCATCGGATCCGCTTTCGTCGCGCGACGTGCGGGGATGTAGCTCGCGAGCAAGGCAACAACTGCCAGCGCGATCGTGACCAGCGCGAAGGTCGACGGATCAAGTGTGGCCACGTCGTACAGCATCGAGCGTAGAGCGCGACTGCTGATGACCGCGAGCACGAGCCCGATCGCACTGCCGACCGCCACCAGCTTCGCGGCGCGGCCGATGACAAGCTTGAACACGTCGCCGCGCTGCGCGCCGAGCGCCATGCGGACGCCAATCTCGTGCGTGCGCTGCACGACGAGGAACGACATCACTCCGTAAATCCCCACTGAAGCGAGGACGAGCGCGACTCCGGCAAACACCGTGATGAGCGCGACCGACAACCGCCGCGGCGCGATCGAATCCGCCGTCACTTGCTCGAGCGTGCGGACATTCGCGGCTGGCAGATCGGGATCGAGGCCGCTGAGCTCGCGCCGGATGGCGGAGGTGAGCGAACGCGGATCCTGCGCGCTCCGCACGGTTAGGATCATGCCGCGATACGGTACCTGATTGTGCGCCCGGTAGAACTCCGGCTTCACGTCTTGATCGAGGCCGCGGTGGCGCATGTCGCCCACGATGCCAACGATCGTGATCCACTTCGGATCTGGTTTCCGCGGATCGTCGAAAGTGATGCGTTTGCCGACGGCCTCCTGATTAGGAAACCATTTCTTCGCGAACGCATGATTGACGACGACCGCCTCAGGACCTTCGAACTGGTCGCCTTCGTTAAAGACGCGGCCCTGCAACAGCGGCACTTTCAAGGCGGAGAAATACTCTGGCGTGATGTTCCGGATCTCTTCATCTGGATAAACCTTCTCCGCCGTCGAATCACGGCCTTCGATCGTGAACGAGCTGTCGCTGTTCGAGCCACTCAACGGGAGGATGGAGGTGAAGGCCGCCGCTTCGACGCCAGGCAACCCTTTGATGCGGCGTGTGGCTTCCGCATAGAAATCAGCGACTGGTTTGCCGCGAGGATACTTCAAGACTGGCAGCCCGACTTCCATTGTGAGGACGTTCTTCGCATTGAAACCGGGATCGACGTTTTGCAGCCGGACGAAGCTTTTCAGCAAAAGGCTGGCGCCGACGAGCAGGACAAGCGCAAGCGCCACTTCGGTGATGACGAGGGCGCTGCGCAGGCGATTGCGACGGAGGCCGCTGGTCGAGCCGCGGCCGCCTTCTTTCAACGCTTCGGTGAGCTCGGGTTTGCCGCTCGCGAGCGCAGGCACGAGACCGAAGATGATGCCGGTGACGACGGCGACGGTCAGCGTCATAAGAAGCACACGCAGGTCGAGATTGACCTCGGCGATCCTCGGGACCGTTTGGGCGCCAATCGAGCGCAGCAATTCCAATCCCCAGGTGGCGAGCAGCACGCCCGCGAAGCCGCCGACCACCGCAAGGAGCAAGCTCTCGGAAAGCATCTGACGCACGAGCTGCGCGCGGCCGGCACCGAGCGCGAGCCGAATCGCAAACTCGCGTTCACGTGCTCCGGCACGCGCAAGGAGCATCGTGGTGAGATTCGCGCACGCGATCAGGAGCACGACGGCCACAGCGCCGAGCAGGATCAAAAGCGCACCGCGCATCGGCCCCACCACGAGGTCCTGGATCGCATAAACCGTTGCGCCAAACTTCGTCGCCTTCTCGTAGTTGTTCGGATGGAGCGGGAACCAACCTTCGACCACCGTGTCGACCTCCGCCTGCGCCTGCTGGAGCGTCACGCCGGGCTTGAGTCGGCCCACCACGGCGTAGCTGCGGCTGCCCCGCGACTTAAGTTCATCCTGTGTAAACGCGACCGGCTTCCAGATATCTGCGCGCTCCGCAAAAGTCCCGCCCTGCACGCCGAAGAGCGGCAACGGGAATTCGAACTGCGCCGGCATGATGCCGATCACGGTGAAACTGCGGCCGTTGATCGGAAGCTGCTGGCCGACAAGCTGCGGATCGGAGTTGAAACGGCGCCGCCAGAGACGCTCGCTTACGACTACGACGCCGTCGTTGCCTTCGCCGATCTCGGTCTCGTTGAAGACGCGGCCTTTGATCGGCTGCACGCCGAGCACCGGAAAGACGCTCGGCGTCACGACTGCGCCTTGCACGCGCTCCGGCATGTCGCCGCCGGTCAGGTTGAAGTTGGCGAAGTTAAACGCGCCAATGCGTTCGTAGCTCGTCAGCTGCTTCTCGTAATCGAGATACTCGGGCACGGAGACTGGAATTTGATCGAGCCCCATCGCGCTGAATTTCTCGAAGAGAAGGACGAGCTTCTGCGGATCCTTGAACGGTAACGGCCGAATCAGCAACGCGTTGACGAGGCTGAAGACGGCGGTGTTCGCGGCGATCGCGAGCGCGATGGTGATCAGCGCGACGGCAGTGAAGCCGGGTGTTTTGATGAGGCTGCGGACGGCGAATTTCAGTTCCTGGAGCATGGGTTTTGTGGGGAGGGAACGGCAGAAGGACCGCGCGGATTTATTCGTGACGCAAGGCGTCGAGCGGGTTC
>JACDCC010000151.1 GCA_013694595.1 Chthoniobacterales bacterium | reverse complement strand
GAGCTCGGCGAGAACATCGTGATCCGCCGGTTCACGCGCTATCTCGTCGGCGAACCGCTCGGCACCGAAGCCGCTCCGGCGTCGGCCGACGCGGAACAAACGGCATAAGCCGAGGGCGATCCTCATCCATCGCGCAGCCTCTCGGCAGCGCCTCGCAGTTGCGTATTCATCGACCGCACTTGCACACGCGCATTTGCGCGCCTAGCAGCGTTTTCTTCGTGGCGTGATCTCGCGCCGGGCTCGGCGAATCCCTCGCCGGCTTTTCACTAAAACCTTGGAGAACAGTTATGAAAATGGAATCACTTGACGAATTATTGGCAGAAGAATTGAAGGACATCTACAGCGCTGAAAAGCAGCTGCTTCGCGCGTTGCCGAAGATGGCGAAAAAGGCTTCATCCCCCGAGTTGAAGAGGGCATTGCAGGAGCACACCGAAATGACGCAGCGCCAGGTGGAGCGGCTCGAGGACGTTTTCGAAGCGCTCGGCAAGCCGGCCAAAGCGAAAACCTGTAAGGCGATGCAGGGGCTGATTGAAGAGGCCAGTGAAATCATGGGCGAAGACGCGTCGCCGGCAGTGCTCGACGCCGGCATTATCGCCGCCGCCCAGAAGGTGGAGCACTACGAAATCGCGAGTTATGGCACCGTTCGCACGTGGGCTCGACTCTGCGGCCAGGAAGAAGCAGCGGGACTGCTGCAGGAAACGCTCGACGAGGAGAGCCAAACTGACGAGCGCCTGACGGAATTGGCGGAGAGCTTCGTCAATCCAAAGGCGGAGGAAGGCGGTAACGAGGAGGAGAGCTCCGGCGTCAGCGCAAAGAAATCGAGCGGCGGAAAGAAGAGCAGCTCAAGCAAGAAGAGCGGCGGCATTAAGTCGCGCCGCTAAAAGCTCACGACTCTAAAAACGAAACGCCACGGCAGTCCGCGCGACTGCGTGGCGCTTTCGTTTCTAATGGTGAAGCGCGCGCGGAGCCGTGAACCCATGGGACTGAAAGAATACAAAGCGAAACGAAATTTTTCCGTCACGGCCGAGCCAGCCGGCGGGAAGCCGCTCCCTAAAGCGGTGAAAGGCGCGTCACGGTTCGTTATTCAGAAGCACGACGCGACGCGGCTTCACTACGACTTCCGCCTCCAGATGGAAGGCGTGCTGAAATCGTGGGCGGTGCCGAAAGGGCTGCCCTGGGCTAAGGGCGAGAAGCACCTCGCGGTCGAAGTGGAAGATCATCCGATCGAATACGAGACGTTCGAAGGTGTCATCCCGAAAGGCCAATACGGCGGCGGGACGGTGATGGTATGGGATCGCGGCACCTACTACGTCTATGGAGAGGATCCCGCAAAAGCGTTGCGTGAAGGGCGGATGCACATCGTCCTCCACGGCGAAAAAGCGCACGGCGAATGGGCGCTGATTCGCACGCGCATGCAGGCCGACAAGCCGCAGTGGTTGCTGTTGAAGGCCACCCAGAGCGTTCCGGAGATTTCGAAGAAGCTGGATGATCAGTCGGTTAAGAGCGGCCACACAATGAAGCAGATCGCACAGCAACGCGACGCGGAGTGGCAGTCAAACCGTGAGGAGCCAAAGACTACGGGGAGCAAACGCGCGAAGGGTACGAAGCCGAAGAAAGCTGCTGGCATTTCGAGTAAATTCATTACGGCGTTGCAGGGTCTCGCTGCGGGCAGGCCGCGCTTCATCGTGCCGATGAAGCCGAAGCTTTTAGATGAACCACCGACGGCAGGGAATTGGATTTACGAGCTGAAGTTCGATGGTTTCCGCATCGTTGCGGTGAAAGATGGCGCGAAGGTGAGTTTGTTTTCACGTAACGGGAACGAGCTCGCGGCGCGATTTCCGGAAACAGTGGAGGCGGTGCGCGCGCTGCCGGTCAATGACTGCATCCTCGATGGCGAAGTAGTCGCCCTCGACGCAGAAGGTCGCTCCTCCTTTCAGCTCCTGCAGGCGCTGGAGATGGAAGGCCGGAAGTCGCCGACCTACTACTACGTCTTTGACCTGCTGCAGGCGGAGGGGAAGTCATTGACCGCACAGCCAGTGGAGTTTCGGAAGGATTTCCTCGAGCGCATCTGCGAGAACGCGCCTGAGCCGGTCCGCTATTCAGGTGAAGTGGGGACCGATCCCCGGCCGTTACTCACGGAAGTGAAACGCCGCGGCCTCGAAGGGCTGATCGGCAAACAGCGCGGATCAGTCTACGAGTCCGATCGTCGCAGCGGTTTGTGGATCAAGTTGAAGGTGCTGAACGAGCAGGAGTTCGTCATTGGCGGTTTCACACCGCCCGGTGGTTCAAGGAAGCACTTCGGAGCGCTGCTCGTCGGCTACTACGAGGAGAAGCGGCTGTTGTTTGCTGGGAAGGTCGGCACCGGATTCAACGCGAGGCTACTCGCCTCATTACACCAGCGCTTTAAAGAAGAGGAGCGGGACGACTGCCCTTTCGCGGATTTGCCGTCGAAGCAGGGCGGGAAGTGGGTGCAGGGCATCACTCCTGCGATGATGCGGCGGTGCACCTGGGTAAATCCGGTGTTCGTCTGTCAGCTGAAGTTCGCGGAATGGACGCGCGACGCGAAGCTGCGTCAGCCGGTGTTTCTCGGGCTGCGCGAAGACAAAGACGCGCGCCAGGTGACACGCGAAGCGTAGCAGCTACTTGTGGCGCTTGCCGTGTTTGATCACGATATCGACCCGCTGTAGCAGATCGATGTAGCGCAGCACGTCGCCTTTAACCGCGATGATGTCGGCGTATTTGCCGGCACTGACGGAGCCGTAATCCTTGTCGACTTTCATCATCACGGCCGGCCAGTAGGTGGCCGCACGGATCGTGGTCATCGGATCGACGCCGAGTTTGTTCACCCAGACATCGAGCTCGCGCCACGTCGAGCTGCTGTGGAATTTCATCGGGATGCCGCTGTCGGTCCCGATGACCATGACGACTCCGCTCTCCTGCAGTTGTTTGAACTTGTTGCCGACGGTGGGACGGCGCAGCGGTGTGATCTGGTAGTATGGCAGCTGGCCGGGGTGGGCGATCGATCGCTTGATGTCCGCGATGATATCTGCCGGCACATCGAGCTGCCACGCCGGGTCGTCGAGCTGTTCGTGATTATCGCGCAGGTATTCGTAGTTGATGAGGCCTTCGATCGTCGGGCACCAGAAGAGCGGCCCCAAGCTCATCTTTGCCGTGCGTTCCGCGATCATTGCGCGGATGTCGGCCGGAATTTCCGGGGCCATGGCCAGGCCGGTGTGCTCGAAGCAATCAGCTCCTGCGGCGAGCCCGCGGCGAATCTCCTCCGGCCGATGGGAATGCGCGACCACCGGGAGCTTGCGCGCGTGCGCCTCCGCCACCACCGCCTGCACCTCTTCCATCGTCATCAGATCCTGATCGATTAGCTTGATGAGGTCCACGCCTGCGTCTGCGAGTTGGCGGACTTTCGCCCGCGCGTCATTGGCGCCTTTCACGCCCCAACGAAACTCTTCGGTGCCTGGATAAGGCTCGTGTTGGATAAATGGGCCGGAGACGTAAAGCGTCGGACCGGGAATTTCGCCGCGTTTGATCCGCTCGCGCACCTCGATGCTCTCCTTCAAAGGTGCGCCGAGATCCCGTGCGCTCGTCACACCGGCCATCAACAGCTGGTGCGCTGCCGCCGGCATGATCTCGCTTCCGAAGCGCTTGAGGTACGTCTTGTCCCAATGCTCATAATTGCTGTGGCCGAGGAGCATCGTGTGGACATGGCAATCCCAGAGCCCCGGCAGTACCGACATCCCTTCGGTGGAGATCACTTCTGCCTCAGAGGGAATC
This sequence comes from Chthoniobacterales bacterium, assembly GCA_013694595.1. Classification (GTDB taxonomy): domain Bacteria; phylum Verrucomicrobiota; class Verrucomicrobiia; order Chthoniobacterales; family UBA10450; genus JACCTI01. The sequence goes on along the minus strand of JACDCC010000151.1, from coordinate 2,856 downwards.
GCGAGCGAGCCGACCGTGCCGACAGCGGTGACGCGTTCCCCTTCGATTATGACCACGCTATTCGCGATCGGAGGCCCGCCGAAGCCGTCGATTAAGCGGCCACCAACGAGCGCCGTTGTTCGAGCTGCCGAACCGGAGACGGTGGCAGCTAACACGAATGCGGCGACTGCCGGGCGCGAGAGTATTCTCATGTCATCAGCGTAGGCGGGGGCGAGCCATCGGCGCAAGGATCTGATCGCACTCTGCTGCCACTGTCGCGAACGGTTGCACGCGCTGCTAGACTCAGGCGATGAAACTCATTGCATGCTGGTGGATTTTGACCGCAGCTCTCATTAGTACCAGTTCCGCTCGGGTATTTGATGGTGCCACGATCACAGCGACGCAGTTCGCTGGATTGGATCGCGAAAAGACAGCCGTGGTCGTTCCCGGAGGTATTCTCGAGGAGCACGGACCGTATTTACCTTCGAACTCTGATGGGTTGATCGCGAAGTGGCTGGCGAATGCGTTGGCGCAGGACTTGGCGGCTCATGCCGGCTGGTCCGTGCTGTTGCTGCCCGAGCTAGTTCTTGGGCACTCCGGCGCTAACGATATAGGCCGGCAGTTTACTTTTCCCGCCACGATCACCGTGCGAGCAGCCACGCTACGAAGCGTGTACATGGATCTGGCCGATGCGCTGAAGGCACATGGCTTCAAGTGGGTCTTCCTGGTGCACATCCATGGTGCGCCCCGCCACAATGAAATGCTCGATCAAGCGAGCGATTACTTCAGCGCGACGGGCGGCGGCCGGATGGTGCACCTGATGGGCCTGAAGGCTGTAGAAACATGCTGCTCGTGGAAAGCCGATGCAGATCCAGCTGCGGTTGCGGAGGACGGCTACACAGTTCACGCGGGCGTGTCGGAGACGAGTCGCGTGATGTTTGTCGCGCCTGAAACCGTCGATCCGGGTGTCGCGACGGCGCCGAGCGTGACCGGCCGCTCGTTTGCCGATCTCGCTGAAATTGCCAACGCCAAAGATTGGCCGGGTTATTTCGGAGCGCCGCGCTTTGCGTCCGCGGGAATCGGTGAGCGAGTTCTTCGCGCTCAGGCGGCGAAGCTGCGGGAGATTGCACTCGCGATTCTTCAGCGGCGACCATGGCCGCAAGAGCGGTTCTACACAGCGCAATCGATGGATCCGGAAGATCTGAAAATCAGCCGTGAGACTGAAGCGGCAGACGCAGCAATCGAGAAGCGGCAGAAGGCGTGGCTTGCCCGGCGAAAGTGACCGTGTCCGGGCTGTTCGCGGCCGCCCTAATTGGGACGCGCAAGGTTTATAGACGCCACGCAGCGGACACTTGGCACCAGCGCCTCTCGAATGGATAGTGAAGCGATGAAAATGAAGGTGATCGTCACTCCCAAAGCCGCGGTACTCGACCCGCAGGGCGCAGCCGTGCGCGAGGCGATGCAGCACCTCGGGATGCCCGAAGTGCGCAACGTGCGGATCGGCAAGTATCTCGAGATCGAGGTGGATGGCGACGCTGCCGAACTGGAGCCGAAGCTGCACCAGCTCTGCCGCGATTTGCTCTCGAACCCAGTGATCGAGGATTACGAACTGCGGGAGGCCGACAAGCAGTGACGAAGTTCGCCGTCATTCAGTTCCCGGGCTCGAATTGCGATCAGGATTGCGTCGGGGCGATCAACAGCATTGAAGGCGCGCGGGCTGACTATGTCTGGCACAAGGAGACGACGCTCTCCGGCTTCGACGCGATCGTTTTGCCGGGCGGGTTTTCCTATGGCGACTATCTGCGTTGCGGCGCGATCGCGCAGTTTTCGCCGATCATGCAGGCGGTGATGAAAGATGCCGCCGCAGGGAAGCTGGTAATCGGTATTTGCAACGGTTTCCAGATCCTCTGCGAGTCCGGGCTGCTGCCAGGGGCTTTGGTTCGCAACCGGACGCTACGGTTCGTCTGTGAGATGGCGACGCTTCGAGTGGAAGGTGGGCCGTCACCGTTCACGCTTGGCTGCGGGGACGGGACGCTCCTGCGGCTGCCGGTCGCGCATGGCGAGGGCTGTTACTTCGCGGATGAAGCGACGCTGCGTGAGCTGACTGCGAACCGTCAGGTTTTGGTGCGATACGCTGATCCCCACGGTGATATTATTCCTGCCGCGAATCCGAATGGTTCGGTGGAGAATATCGCTGGAATCTGCAATCTCGAGCGCAACGTCTTCGGCCTGATGCCACATCCGGATCGTGCTTGTGACGAGCGGCTCGGCAGTGCGGACGGACGCAAGATATTCCAGTCGATGATGCAGGCGATCGCCGACCGGCAGGCGCGAGCCGCGTAGTGACGGCAGGTCGCTCCAGGACGTGCTATCGCGGCGAGCAGCGCCGGCGTCATGCAGGACGAGGTGAAAGCGATCTCGGCTGCGCCCTCGCAGATCGGGGCGCGCCAGCTCCTTGACCCCGGCTCCGGTTGCCGCAATCAGACCATGTAAAAGGCGTGCGCAAGATCACGTGCGCCGTGGCCGAACTCCCCGCCGAAGGAACTAGTTTTGCCTGATTAGGAAGCGTCGATTCGACGTCCGAAAACGTCACTCGATTGGACACAAGTGTCACGTTCTGATACACAAATTTAACGGGTGTGCAGGCCTTTCCCCCGTAGAAACCCACTGGCATGTGCGTTGCTCGATAAACAGCACAACCACACTGATATGCTCCTACAAAAAACGCTTCACATGAGTCACTCGCTTGCGGAATGCAAAAACCGCCTGGCGAGCATTCAATCCTATCGTCGCCAGTTCGTCATGGTGACCAAAGCTACTGTGACCTCTTCGAAGACGGTCGACTTTAGTTTCCGTGGGCCGCTGGGCTTTGAAGCG
>JACDCC010000141.1 GCA_013694595.1 Chthoniobacterales bacterium | reverse complement strand
GTACTTTAGCGGCCGTGCGGACGCGTGGCTCGAGATGGAATCAAATCGGCGGAGGCACCGCCCGCACGGAGGTCTGCGATTAGCGAAATATTTCTGGCGGTATTTCGGCGCCCTTTTCGCCTTAGATGGATATGCAGGGAAGAGCGAATGGCCCTACTGCATCACCGATGAGACAATGTTCGTCGAGGAAGACGACAAGGTAGTGAACCCGCTCGGCGTCAAAGGCATGGGCGAGCTCGGCATGGTCGGCATCCCGGCGGCGATCGCGAACGCGGTCTTTCACGCCACCGGCAAACGCGTGCGCAACCTGCCGATTACGCCGGATAAGTTGCTGTAGGCGGGGCGCCGCAGCACGTCTGCAAGCGATCAAGCACACTCGCCGTCGTTCGGCGTGGTTAGCGGTAGATCGCGTGTGAACCGATGTCCACAGTCATCACCTTGTCGCCCGCGACATAAAAGACCGCGCGCAGATCAGCTTCGATGTTCGACCGCGTAGATGATGCGCCCATAGCGCGCGGACAGGCTTAGGATCTTGTGCGAGCGTAAACGCGGATCGAAAGGATCTTGTCTGAAGATGCGAAACGCGGTGCGGGTCTTTTGCTGCTGCTGTGGAGTAAGCTTCCCGAGCGCACGCCAGAACGTGCGCGTCGCGCGGAAGCGATACTTCATCGCTCGCCGGGGTAAGGCTCGTTTAGCGCGCGATCGAGATCGACCACACGTCCAGCCTCAAGATCGGCCATCGCTTCGCGGAAAGACTCAGGCACCCACGAGTCATCGTGTTCCACCACGAACTTCGCAACCTGCGCCCGTTCCGTTGCCGGCAATGCCTTGAACTGCTCGATCCATTTCGTCGCGCCCATGGACTAAACGTTAACGGCTGCTGCACCTCGACTCAACCTGCTTGAATATCCCTACTTCGTGACGACAAGACTACTTTCCAGCACACCCCGCGACTCTTTGTCGGAGATCATCTGCACTGATGCCCGACCGGAATCAATTTCCCGCTCGGCTTCGTCGAGCGACGCGAGAAGTTCCCGATATTCGCCGCTGTCGAGTGCATCGATTCCACACCTCCGCGCGATGAGTCGAGCTTCGAAAGCATCGCGATCCGCGGCAGGCAAACGCTCGATTGCCGCTTCGATCTCCTGGATCGTGCTCACACCGTCACGCTAACGACATCATCGGGCGCAGCAATCAATTACTGCCGTCCGCCGCGACGATTCACGCCCTGAGCCGTTCCTTCGCGATCGTCCCGGTGAGCCCGACGTGCACGAGATTGAGACGCTGTTCGTTGAAGAAGACGACAAAGTGGTGAACCTGCTCGGCGCCAAAGGCATGGGCGAGCTCGGGATGGTCGGCATCCCCGCCGCGATTGCGAACGCCGTCTTCCACGCCACCGGCAAACGCGTGCGGGCCTGCCGATTACGCCGGATAAGTTGCTGTAGGCGATCGGCTGCGAAGAACGCGGATAGCATTTGTCGGAGCTACAGGCGTTTGCGCTGCGAATGGTAACCCATTCTCCCGCTACAGCTAGGCTACTACGCAGTATTATCGCAAAGCTCCAAATTATGGTAGACGCCTTGACACCCGTCTACCACATCGTGTAGTCTAGACCTTCGTGCGGAACTCAGCGCTGCCGAACCCGACCGGCCGTGAGGTTGCCGGGCTGGAACCAAAATGAGCAGCGTTGAAACCATCGCAAGCTTGGCCATGCTGAAGGTCAACGCTGACGCACAGGGCCACGACTACCTCGATTATCTCGTGCCTTTCGTCTGCCAAATCGTTGGGCAGCAGGCCGGAACCGCAATCAACGTCCTCGACGTCCGTAAAGGGTTGCGAGAGCAATTCGGATTGCGTTTGCCAGCAGGGCCCGTCGAACTCGTCCTGAAGCGCCTTGCCCGTCGAAAAGTGCTCGCCAACACGAGCGGCGTCTATGTTGTAGGTCCAAAGTTCAAATCTGACGATTTTGCCGTTCGTCGCGACAGCGCGCGAGCGAGTATCGAGCGTGTAGTCGGAAGCCTGATCAAATTTGCCGCCGAGGTGCATCGACAAACGATCACCGAGGTGGACGCGGTAAACGCGCTCACCACATATCTCGGGAAGTTTTCGATTCACGTCCTCAGCGCGTTCGCTCGCGGAAGTGCGTTGCCGGTTGTTCCGAAGAAGAACGACAAGATGTCCTACATCGTGAACAGCTTCATCGGTGACGCGTACGAGCGACAGGCGAAAACCTTTGAGGACGTGGTTGTGCTTGTGAAAGGCCACATGTTGGCCAATGCGCTGATCTGCCCCGACCTCGAAGGGCTTCAGGGCAATTTTGGCGGGACGCGGTTCTTCCTTGATACACCATTCGTATTGCGGTTGTTAGGCGTTCAAGGGACTGCGGCGCACGAAGCAGCCGCGGAGCTAGTCGACCTGCTAAAGCGCCTGCGCGCCGAGCTGAGCATCTTCAACCACACTGTAGTGGAAGTGAATCAGGTCCTGGCTGACTCCGAACGGCGGATGAGTAACCCGAATGCGCGCGCTCCCATCGTTCTGGAGATGCGAAAGGCTGGAAAAACCCCTCCGACATTACACTCATCATATCGCGAATGGAGGCGTTTTATGGATTGCACGGCATTTCGAAATGGCCGGCGCCAAGTTACGGGCGCGAGTTCCAGATCGATGAAGCGGTGTTGCAGGAGGCAATCAATGACGAAATCGCTTACTTCAATCCGCGTGCTGTCGACCACGATATCAATTCGATCCGCAGCATCTATGCGCTCCGCAAAGGGCTAGCACCGACCCGGCTTGAGAACGCAAAGGCGGTGCTCGTCACAACCAACACGCGGTTAGCGCGTGTCGCATATCGTTTTGGGCGTGAGCATGAATCAATGCGCGAGGTGTCGAGTGTCATCACTGATTTCTCACTCGGCAACGTGGCATGGCTCAAGGCACCGCTTGGTTCGGACCTGCCGCGACGCGAGATCCTGGCCACCTGCTATGCAGCGATGCAGCCGCCACCGAAGTTGTGGAATCAGTACCTCGATGAGATCACGAAGCTGCGGAGCTCGGGCGAAGTCTCTCCTGCGGATCACGAAGCGCTTCGCCTGTCGCTTATCGCTCGTGAAGAGCTGATGAACCTCACGCTCGGCGAGGAAAAGGCGTTCAGTCGGCGAACCGTCGAGCAAATCTTGGAGACCGTAAAGCTAGAATACACCCGGACGGTTACCGCGCAGCTCGAAGACGAACGCAAAGCGCGGCTAGCGACGGAACAGAAAGCGGGCGGATTGGAGCGACAGCATGAGGAGCGCAGAAAGCGCCTATTCTGGTGGTGTGCAAGAGCTGGACGAGTCGGAGGCATCGTAGCAATGGCACTGGTTATTCCGGCCGTTTTCGCTGGAGCGTTAGCAGCTACCTACAGTTTTGGCGCCTACTTGCAGAACTCTTGGCTGACGTCACTGGCGAACGCTGCGATCGGATTTTTTACTGTGTGGAGCATTCTGGATCTTGTCGTCGGTCTCTCGGTAAAGGAAGCGGCAGACTGGTTATCGCGGAGTTTGCACGCTGGTTTGTATCGCCTCGTGTGTCGAATCGAAGACATTGATCCGGCCGGCGCTCCCGGGGACTAGCCGCGCGAGCTTAGCGGACCTTCTGTTCCGGTCCGGTGCGTTGCGTCGACTCGCGTGTCCGGTGATCGGTCGAAGTTCAGTCCGTCTGACGCTGGGTTGCATCAACCCCGCGCGGATCGTACTCTCGGCGGGTGAGCGTTCACGAAATCGAAGTCGCCCTCTCGGCGCTAAGCGCGGAAGAACTGGCGCGTGTGGAGGAGACTCTTCGCGCGCTGCGCTCGCGACGTAGCGGGCCGGCGCCAACGGCAACGCGGACTCCGCGCTGAAGAACGGGTTTGATATTTCCCGAGGCGCACCGGCGACCCGGTCACGATTGAGTTCGTGCGCCAACTTTGTGCCGAGGAAAGCATTTGAGTGCGAGCGCTGCTCGACGTGAACGTGCTCGTGGCGTTGCTGGACGCTCAGCACGTTGGTCGTGTCAGGGCACATCACTGGTTGGCTGAGTCGCTCGGACGGCTCGCTGGTTATCACTCGGTGAGTTCTAGCACGTGCTCGTCTTCGTACTTCTCGATCAGCACGCCGAGCACATCCATGAGCGATGCGAGCGGGTGATTTTCGTCTTCGCCGACTTCATCGGTGAGGTGATCGAGCAGCTCGACGATCTCGCGATACTCCGCCTCGGAGTGAGGCACGCGCACAGCGCGCGACAACGCGGGCCAGGCTTTCGTCACTTGTTCAAGTTCGAGCGCAGACATTATCGCTTCCAATTTCCTCGATCGTACTCCTCGTGCGTCAACACGTGGCGGATGTAGATCTTGTTCCGATTGTAATGCAAGGCGGCGATCAGTCGAACTTTGTTCCCGCCAATATCGAAGACGGTGAACTTCCCGACTTGATCCGCCTGAGGGAATGTCTGGCGCAAGTGCACGAAGTTCGCGAAGCGTGCCTTTCGCACGAGCGCATACCAATGCGCCAGCGCTGATCTCGTCTCGGGGTGCGTCACCGCGAATTCGTTTAAACGCTTTCTGGTGATGACGTGCATTTGTTCCTCGCGAGTTGAAGCAGCGTGCACCACAGCGGTCTGCGCGTCTATCGCTTCGACCGGCGGAGCGATTACTTCGTCACACCGTCGTCGGTTGTGGCATATAAAATGCCGGCAAGCCCTTTAAACGCGTCGCCAACGCGGCATAACTAGAACCGCATGATCAAGACCGCTTCTACGATCCGATTCAAAGCGAAACTCTTGCGCCCGGCAGAGAGCGCGGCGGGCGACTCCTGGATCTTTCTCACGCTGCCAAAGAACGCCAGTGCCAAGCTCCCCTCGCGGAGCATGACGGCTGTCGAAGGCACCATCAACGGCTCCGCTTTTCGAGCGACGCTCGAGCCCGACGGCGAAGGAAGCCACTGGCTCAAAGTGGACCGGGAGTTGCGCGAAGCTGCGGGCGCCGAGGCAGGCGACCTTGTGACGCTCGAGATCGCGCCAGCGGCTGAGGAACCGGAGCCCACCGTGCCGGCAGATCTGCAGACGGCGCTCGCGGCCGCCGCCCCGAAAGCGCGGGTGGTATGGTCGGGCATCACGCCGATCGCGCGGCGAGATTGGATCCACTGGATCACCTCCGCGAAGCAGGCAGAGACGCGCACGCGTCGCGTCAAGAATGCCTGCTCGATGCTCGCCGGCGGGAAGCGACGCGTTTGCTGCTTCGACCGCTCCGGGATGTACAGCAAAAGCTTGAGCGCGCCTAAAGCCGCGACTTAGGCCTGGGGAGCGCGTGGTGCCACCCCTCCCTTGCTGGCCGCCTGCTGGCGACAGTGCGCCTGCGCGCCGCTTCGAGCGACACTGGCGGACTAACGAGTCCCGATCTGCCCATCTCCCGACGCACCTTCCTGAAAACCACCGCCGCCGCGACTGCGCAGAGACTCCGTTCGCATCGAGCCGGGCGGCTTGTGACGCTCGACGCGGGAAGCGGTCACGAGCACATCGTGGTGCCGCGGAGGCGCTTCGATGTTTTTAGAAGTGCGCGCCGACGTACTCCCACATCTGGTGATGCCAGTAGGGCCACTCGTGCCCGCCCTTCGGGCCCCAGTCGTCCAGATGATGAGCGATCCCGCGACTCCGGAGCACTTCGGAGAAGCGGTAGGTGGGGCCGGGGACTTCCCAGGCGCCGGTGCCGGTGGCGAGGTGGATGTCGCAGGTGTTGTATTGGTGGAGGAACCAGGGATCGTTCTGGTTGGCAAGGTAATCGATCGGGTTATTGAAGTAGAAGTTATCGTCGTACATCCCGTCCATGGAATCGCGCATGTCGTAGACGCCGGAGAGCGCGTAACAGCGTTTCGCGCGGTCGGGATGCTTGAAGAGGGTGTTGGCGGCGTGGAAGGCACCGAGCGATGCGCCGTAGGTGGTGATGGGGATGCCGCCAGTCTGGCACTGGGCATCGATGAAGGGGAAGACTTCGTTCGCCACGTAGTCGTCGTATTGCGCCTGCAGCCAGCTGCGGTGGAACGGATGCGCGCTCTTGTTTTGGAACGTGTCGTTGTTCACGCCATTGATGGAGAAGATGCGGAGGCGGCCCTGCTCCAGGTAGGGGCCGAGGGTGCGGATCATGCCCTGGCCTTCCTGCTCCCATTCGTCGCCGCCGCTCGTGGGGAAGGCGAGGATGGGCATGCCGTAGTGGCCGTAAACGACCACGCCCATGTCGCGGTTGAGGCGGTGTGAGTACCAACGCTGATAGTCCCGATGCATATCTCACGAGGATACCGGGCCAGCGAGCGGGCTCAAGCCGCGTTCGGCGATCGGATTGCATACCGCCGGCATCGATTCGCGACGCGCGCTTCGTTCCTTCTCCGACGGCTCGACTGTCGTCACCGCCGGCGGCACATCCAAAGGCCGGTGCAAGCGTTCACACCCCATCATGGGAGTGATGGAACACAACACAGCCGACATGGGTCTGCATTTCGCGATCGCCGCGGTCGCGCTTTACTTCGGGTTCGCCGGTCGCCGCGATGGGAACGACGCGCGGGGCTGACGCACCGAGTCTCGTCTCCGCACGCTCACCTACGGCAGTCTTCCGACGGTGGAAGGTCGCGGCACTGGCGTTTCGCTGGCCCTCACTCGCCGATGATCTTCACGAGGACGCGCTTCTTTCGGCGCCCATCGAATTATCCGTAGAAGATCTGTTCCCACGGGCCGAGATCCAGTTTGCCGGCGGTAATAGCTACCACCACTTCGCGGCCCATGATCTGACGCTTCAGGTGCGCGTCGGCGTTGTCTTCGCCGGTACGATTGTGCCGGTAAACGTCGGTCGGCGCATGCGGCGCCAGCTTTTCGAGCCAAACCTCGTAGTCGTGATGCAGACCTGATTCATCGTCGTTGATGAACACCGAAGCGGTGATGTGCATCGCGTTCACCAGGCAAAGGCCCTCGGCAACGCCGCTGCGCTCGACGAGTTCCTCGATCGTCGGCGTGAAGTTGATGAAGCCGCGCCGCGCTGGCACGTCGAACCACAGGTGTTCAGTGAGCGATTTCATCTTCGAAAGAGTGCAATGGAAGTGGGCATGGTTGATCGATCGTTCGTCTGCGCGACGCCGCAGCTTGAGCCTCCGAATGTGAAACGTAAATGTGTGCACGAGGCTATGGCAGCGAGTCAAGGTTACCATCTGATCAGGCTCGAAGAGCTCTCCTGCGGCTGTCGAACCTGATGCAAATCCCGAACGCGGATTTTCTCGAGCGGACTGGGAGCGAGAATCTAGGCGCGCGCGCGGCTCTAGCGCTTGCCGCCGGGGAGCGCGAACACGTGGCACAAGCACATTCGCGCCGAGGAAGTTTACTTCGTCATCGGAGGCGTGGGCGGATGCGCATTGGCGATAAGATGCTGACGGTGCCGAAGTAACGGCGCCGTCCTGGCTGATCTTCGGCGCGCCCGAAGAGCTTGACTTTCTCCAAGGCTCAAAGTCTCAGATGGATCTCTCGCTCATCTACCCCGAGGATCCGAAGCAGTTACCGCCGGAACTCGCCGGACAAAGCTGGCCCGCCAGATGGACGCTCTTAGCCGCTGTCCCGCTAGCGCGGGCAATTTCAGATCGAATAGCGAAGTGGCCGTGAGGCCGGCGGTGAGATCGGGACCGCAGAGAGTGATATCACCCGACGGTCAGCAGGTTCACGCTTTGCCTCATCCGTGGAAGCGTAAAATGTCGACCCTCACCTCACGACCGCCGTCAAAGTCACAGCGCGAATTTACAACCGCGGTGACTCGCAGACGCGAAGGTAACGTTATGCAGATCAACATGTTCAAAGTCGTTGCCGTCATCATCTTCGCTTGTGGAGCGTTCGGTTTGGGTGCGTGCCAGAACCGTACCGCGACAACGGAGACGGCGCCGGCAAGCACCTACTCGAAGTAGGCCGCACGTCCTCAGGCGTATTCCGGGTATTCCGCCCGGTGTTTGTTCTACGGTTGTCGCGTAGCTAGGGTGCGTTTATCCGAACACAACTAGCCAAATAGAGTCGTGCCTTCATCCGAGCAGAGTCGTGGGTCTGCAACCGGCCGTTCCCTGCTGTCCGGAGCGGCCGTCGCAGTCTTTCTGACGTTCGCACCTGCCGGCGAATGCGCGACGTGGGATGATCCGCGTCGCGGAAAAGCACCGGTGGTGGCGACATCGGCCAACGACGTCAAGCTGCAGCGAAGCTTACTGGCGCTGGGGCCCGGTGTCAGCCCTGCAGAGGCCAAAGAAGTGGCTCGCGTTTCTTTCGAAACGGGAAGGCAATTGGCACGCGAGTGGGAAGTCGTCTGGCCGCCGGGCCTCCAAAATCTCCTCTTCCACAGGGGCGTGAAAAAGGGTGGTCTGTGCTTTCAGTGGGCTGCCGAACTCGCGCCTAGGTTGGACGCTCTGAAGCTCCGCACGCTCACGCTGCACTGGGCGGAATCGTACCTCGGCACCTCGGGTGAGCACAATGTGATTGTGGTCACGGCGGTCGGGGGACCATTCCACACCGGAATCCTTCTCGACAATTGGCGATACGGCGGCCGCCTCGCTTGGGGCCGGGTGAATGAAGATCGGGAATACGAATGGAAGGATAACAGCGCCGAGCTGGCCGCGACCTTGAGGAAAGCGACGCAGCGAAGGCCGTCCGGCATGGCGAAAAAGTGAGCCGCCGGCCCTGCCTGGCCCTGCTAGCGGCAGCTTCAATGCTGCGAGGCTACGCGCGCAAAAGGGGGTATCGTTCTTTCCGGACTGCGCCTACTCCGGATAGGCGCTGCGCAGCATTTTCGAGGAGCGAACCCTCGGAGTAGTGGATATCAGAGATGCGCCAGCTTTTATCCGTATGCTGCTCGAAGCAAACCGGATCGTGCGCTTTTTCGCGTTGTCGGTGAACGTGACGTTTACAAGGGCTAAGCTGTCGTCTCCGTCATCGTCTGTCCGCAGGTGAAGCGGCCAATCTCCCGCTTGTTCGCATCGAGTTGCACGTAGGTTTTGCCACGCGGCACCAGCATTGGCTTCTCGCCACGCGCGTTCGCGTTGACGTCAGTCGCTTTCGTTTTTGCGGCGCTTTGCGTCGATTCGACGGCTGTGGTTTTCGAACTCTTCTGCTTCGTCTCCTGTGCAACTGCGACACAGACAATTAAGACAGCAGCCAGCGAAACTGCGGACAAGATTACTTTTTTCATCACTTCCTCCTTGTAGTGTTATCGCCTAGGCCGACGGCGGGACACCTGGCACCCGTCAGGCGGTGCCGCCGGTCTGAGCGAATCGATTCATGCCAAATCCGCTCGCGTGAGTAAGAAGAAGCAGCGCTACCCGCGACCGCGCTTGTACTGCGCGCGCGTCATGGGTCGATTGTTTCCGCAAAGGTGAGAAAAAAGGCAGCGCTTGGCGCGGTTCAGGCGAATATAGGGCTGCTGCACTGTCCTACCCGCGGTGTGCTCGTTATACATGACTCCTCGACTTATTTCCGTCTCCACTCGCGCCCTGGCCGCCCTCTTCGTCGGCCTGCTTACCCGCGCCAACTTCGTCCACGCCCAGCAGCTACCGGCGTTCACACAAGTCATCGTCTTCGGCGACAGCCTCTCCGACACGGGCAACGTGCGGAATCGGATAGAGTCGCAGTACCTGAATTGGCTACCCCGGCGGGCAGTTCAACTACAGCGACGGTCGCTTCACGAATAGCTCCGATACCGACCCTCTGCTGCCAGTCATCGTTGCTTCTGACGACAGCGCCGCGGCGGTCGAAAAGAGAAAGCTGTGGATCAGCAAGCACGCCGCTCACGCCGGCAGTGCTACGTCAACGTGCACCCTTCTGGAGCTCGCGATTTTCGAGGAGCCCGTCACCGTGAATGCGCTGAGGTCCGCCGTTGTTTTAAAGAATCTGCGCAGGTTTCGGATGAGCGGCGGAAGTGCCTACTCTCCGATGATCTTCACCAGCACGCGCTTGCGGCGCCTGCCGTCGAATTATCCGTAGAAGATCTGTTCCCACGGGCCGAGATCCAGTTTGCGGGCTGTAATAGCTACCACCACTTCGCGGCCCATGATCTGACGCTTCAGGTGCGCGTCGGCGTTGTCTTCGCCGGTACGATTGTGCCGGTAGACGTCGGTCGGCGCATGCGGCGCCAGCTTTTCGAGCCAGACCTCATAGTCGTGATGCAGACCGGATTCATCGTCGTTGATGAACACCGAAGCGGTGATGTGCATTGCGTTCACCAGGCAAAGGCCCTCTGCAACGCCGCTGCGCTCGACGAGTTCGTCGATCGTCGGCGTGATGTTGATGAAGCCGCGCCGCGCCGGCACTTCGAACCAGAGGTGTTCAGTTAGCGACTTCATGCGCGAGTCATTTTGAAATATCTGACAGTTCGGCGTGGCGCGGACAAGTGACCAGGTGATCATTGACCAAGCCGGTGGCTTGCATGAGCGCGTAGCAGATGGTTGAGCCCACGAACTTGAAGCCGCGCTTGAGCAAGTCGCGGCTCATGGCATCGGATTCGGGCGTGCGCGCGGGCACGTCGGCCATGCGGCGCCGACGGTTCTGGATAGGCGTGCCGCCCACGAAACTCCAGAGATACGCGTCGAAGCTGACGAATTCTTCGCGGACCGAGCCGAACATTTTCGCGTTGTTGATGGTAGCCGTGATCTTCAACCGGTTGCGCACGACGCCGGGGTCGGCCAGCAACTGCTTCATCTCGCGCGCGCCGTAGCGCGCAATCTTTTCCGGGCGAAACCCGTCGAGCGCTTTGCGGTAGTTGTCGCGTTTGTTCAGGATCGTGGTCCAGCTCAGGCCTGCCTGCGCGCCTTCCAGAATCAGAAACTCAAAGAGTTTCCGATCATCATGCATCGGCACGCCCCACTCTTCATCGTGGTAGGTAATGTTCGGCTCGCTGGCAGCCCATGGACAACGCGGCATTCGCCGAGCATGCGCGATGATTAACGCGGCGAACAAGCGAGAAGGTGGTCATCTCGGCATTTCCGTCGAGAACTGTGGCGCTCGATGGTCTTGTCGCGGATGACACATACAAAGTAGCCTCGGCAGGATGCAGATATCTGTTCGCAAATTCGCGGTCTGCACTGCGCGGTCGCGAACGCGACTCTGCGTCGGCTCGTCAAGTCACGGCCGAGCCCTGTGCGCGTTGATGCTTGTTCTTAGCGTCGGTCTCCTCGCGCGCCGCTGCATTCTGAAGCTACCGCGTCGGCGTAAACCAGATTACTCCTGCGCGAACTGTGCGGTGGGGATCTGCTCGATCGTCTGGTAGAGCTTTTGCGCATCCACCGGCTTGGTAAGATGAAACTGGAAGCCAGCGCGCATCGTCTGCGCGACGTCGGCGTCCATTCCGTAACCGGTGAGCGCGATGCCGACGGCACGCGACTTCGTGCGCAATGCTTCCATCACTTCGAAGCCGGTTCCGTCGGGTAAACCGAGATCACTAATGACGATGTCGAATTCGTCGCGGAGTCCGAGAGCGATGGCGTCGGTCTTATTGTAGGCAAGGTCGACCTGATGACCTCGCTTGCGCAAAAGCCTCGCCATCAATGCGGCAGTCGTGGCGTGATCTTCGACCAGTAAAATGCGGCGACAATCGCTCTCGATGGGAGCCGGGGTCGCGGGCTCGAGTGCGATGGCGCTGTGCTCCACTGCCGGCAGCTCGAAGACAAACGTGGCGCCTTGCCCGACGCCGGCGCTCTCCGCTCGCAGTGTGCCGCCGTGCAGTTCGGCAAGAGCGTAGGAAATCGCTAGTCCCAAACCGAGGCCGCCGAACGCACGGTTGATGTCGGTATCGCCTTGTTCGAAAGCGTTAAAGATTTTCGACAACGCCTCGGGCGCGATCCCGATGCCCGTGTCGATGACTTCGACGCGGAAGGCTCCCGTTTCAGAATTTTTCGTGCGGATGAGAATGCGGCCATCCAGGGGGGTGAACTTCACGGCATTGCGGATGAGATTCCAAAACACCTGCTGAATCCGGGCGGGATCACCGTCGATGTGATGTCGGGTAGCACCGAGTTCGAGGACGATGGCGGGCTGCACTGCCGAGGGATCGCCCCGCACTACCGCGGTCGCTTCTTCGAGGAGCTCATGGCCATCCACGATTTTCCGTTGCAACTGCACCTTGCTGTTGGCGATTCGCGTCAGGTCGAGAAGATCATCGATCAGCCGGGCTTCGAGTTCGACGTTCCGGCGAATCATCGAAATGTCCGCGCGAATTTCCGGCGGGATGTTCGGATCGGTTTCCATGGCGCTCGCTGCCATCAGGACCGGGTTTAACGGCGTCCGCAGTTCATGACTAAGCACGGCGAGGAAACGATCCTTGGCAGCGTTTGCCCTTCGTGCCTCTCCGAGAGTATGCCTCAGCTCGATGCGAGCTCTGTCGAGCGACGCGGCGAGGAGCTTCGCTTGGGTGGCCGCCTGTTTCGCGACCGTGGTGGTGCCTTCCGCGACGGTCGCAATGCGCTCGCCTTCGAACGCTGCGGCGAGAATCGGAAGGAGCAAGCTGATGTCGACGCCTTGATCCAGCTCAGGCTTGCCTCCCAGGAAGACGACGACCGAGCCGTCTTCGGCCGCGAAACCGGTGACGTGCTTCGTGGCGCCGGAAGTGGGAAACGAAAGTTCACCCTCCTGAAAGGAATTTTCGAGGCAGCGCTCTAAGAAGCCGCACCACGTTTTCGCCTCCGGAAGCGTTTGTTGAAAACCGGGCGCTGGCAGCAGGATTCCCAGCTCACGGTCATGCACGAAGATCAGCAGATCCTCGGCGCTGGCATGCGCCGCTAAAGCTTTCGCAGCCGCGCTCCGGTTTTCCGGCTTCGTCAGCGCGGCGACGAGAGAGAGCAGCTCACCTCGCGGCGTGGCTGTTCGTTCACGCCGGCAGGACGCAAACGACGGCTGTGCAGTTGTGGAAGCCGTTGAATTGCCCTGTCGTTCTGGCGACTTGTCCATACGTATTGCAGCCCGCGAATTGCGTTTCCCCGAGCACTTCCTTGAGCGCCTCGAGTTCATCCCCGAACTCCCGGCCCATGCGCAGACGAGTCGCAACACAATCGAAGAAGAGAGCTACGCCCGGCTGGTGTCCGTTGAGTTGATCGAGCGCGGCGCGCGTCGCATTCGCGGCCGCTTCCTTCGCGGAGGCGACGTCCGTGCTCATGATGCAAACTGCCGCGCCCTGCGGAATTTCGGCCGCGCATAGAACAGAGCCGTCCGGATTCACGGCCAATGGCACGCGCAATTTATAGCCGTCGCCCGTCTCGATTCCAAGGATGTTGTGGAGGAAAAAAGGCATCGGATCGGCCTGATCGAATTTCTGATTCGTCGTCTCGGCATGCTCGCGGAAGACGTCAAGAATCGGGGAAGCGTTCAGGCTAACGAGAACAGCCCCGCGTGATTCGGTCACACGCATCGGCGCCGTCGCGGGGCTCCAGCCGTGCCGCACTCCGATGCCGATCGGTTTCTCGGAAATGATCTCAAGCGCGACCGCCGCATCGCTCGCCAGCTCTTTTCCCACGAAGACCTGCGTGCGTTTGAAATTCGCGTCGTCGCCCGCGCCGCCGCCGAAGAATTGATGACTGCCGCCCGTTTTGAGAGTCAGCTCTTCGATCAGTTCGTCCGCATGGCCGGCGAGCGCGTCCGTCAGGATAAGGGCGGAGCAATACTCGTTAGACCCTTCTTCGCCGCAGCGGAAGCCGCGCACCATGTCTTCCGCGGCTTTGCGCCGATCGCTGCTGATGCCGCGGCCGATCCCGACGGCAAATTGCAGCGAAGAAGAACGGATCGCGATGGCGCAGGCTCTACCATCACCGTGGGTATCGCTGGTAAATTCACCCGCGGACGAACAGCCGATGATAATTTTCGCGCCGCAGCGGTCGACCACGCAGGCCACGAGTTCGGCCGCATCGTACTTCGGCGAGACAAAAAGAATGACGGCGTCTGGCGGCGTGCCTTCCAGCTGCGCGGCAATTTGATCTCCTAACGAAAGGCCCGCCTCCCTGCTGTCCTCCGTAGCGGTGTAGACGACGACGCTTTGAGTCTTTACGGGGTTGCCAACATTCATCGGGCGCACTGTCGCCGATGCGCAATCTAATGCAATCAGCCCGCAGCTGGCGTCCCGGAGTTGGCCTACAGCAGCGATTCGTAGAAGCGAAGTGCCTCGATATCGCTCCCAAGTTCGCGCAGGGGGTAGAGACCCTTGGCCGCGCCGGCGCCCGGGTCGCGCACGAGGTAGTCGAACCCCTGCTTGCCCGCAATGACGACGAAATGCGTGATGCCGCTGCTGTAGCGCACGCGCACGATCACGGGATTCCCGCGCGCGAGATTCGA
>JACDCC010000127.1 GCA_013694595.1 Chthoniobacterales bacterium | reverse complement strand
ACGGCGATGCTTTTTTCGGGAGCGGAGGGAAGTCCAGCTGCCGCAGTCGGCTGCTCGGGAGTCTTTGTGTTCTCGCGGTTGAAGTGCCAGAACGCGATCGCGACGGTGAGACAAACGAGCGCCGCAGCTGCGATGACGATCCATCTTCGGCCGCTATGCTGCTCCCGGCCGGACAAGGCGAGCGCACGCATGCGGCCGCGGCGCGTTTGGAACTTCTGCGGCAACTCTGGGTTGCCGAGCTCGTTCCCGTAAAGGTTCACCACCGACACCCTCACGCCGTGTTTCACCTCGCATTCGCCGAGATCGTGCAGGAGCGGCTGCCACTGGCGGTAATGGGCCAGGTCATCGGCTGAGCGCTTCGAGAGCAGGATGTGTCCGGCGTCGCCGCAATCCATCACGCGCTGCGCCATGTTGATCCCGGCGCCGGCCACATTGGAGCGGCCATTGACGTCGTTGACCTGGTTGACCGGCCCGCTATGGATCCCCATCCGCAGCTGCAGCTCGGGCACCTGCTTGAGGGCGGCAGCAATCTCCAGCGCGCAACGCACTGGAGCCTCCGCATGCGTCAGGAACACCAGCGCCATCCCGTCGCCCGTCGGCAGCCGAATGAGTGCGTCCTGGGCTTCGCCGGCGCGGAACTGCTCCGTTTCCCGCACCATGTCGTTGAGTTGCTCCAGCACCTCGGACTGCTCGTCGACGAGGAGCTTCGAGTAACCGACGATGTCGATAAACAGAACGTGCGCGATCTCCAGCTGCAGATCAGTCTTGGGAGCGCCTGCCATTCGTTGGCTCAGGGTTCTATCTGCTGCGTGCGAGAACCGCGAGAACCTTCTCGACTGCGGCGCGCGAAGACGTTTTGTTATTTCGCTGATCGCTCCGCCGCGAAGCGCCGGATGACCTCGGGATAGAGCTGACGCTCCTGCTCCTGAATTCGCGCGTGGAGTGTCTCGGGGGTGTCGTTAGGCAGCACCGGCACTTCGCGCTGGGCGATGATCTCTCCGCTGTCTACTCCGGCATCGACGTAGTGGACGGTGCAGCCGGTGACTTGCTCGCCGGCAGCCAGAGCCTGCTTCCAGGCTTCGAGGCCGGGGAACTTCGGGAGCCGGGATGGGTGCAAATTGATAATGCGGTGCGGGAACGCTTCCAGCATCGGTGCTTTCAAGACGCGCATGAAGCCGGCGAGCACGACCAGCTCCACGTGGGCGTCGCGCAGCATGCGCACGAGTTCCATCTCAGCTTCCGGCGAGAGCCTTGTGCGGAAGTTGCCGGGCGGGAGATACACCGACCCAACGCCGAACTCGTCTGCGATCGCGAGAATGCCTGCTCCGGCCATGTCTGAGACGATGATCCGCGGTTCCGCGGCAACCGCGCCATCGTGAATTCGCTCGAGGATTGCGCGACAATTGCTCCCTTTGCCGGAGCCTAAAATCCCAAGCCGGAGCGCGCCCATTATGCACCGTGCATCTGGTGAATGACCCTGGTGGTAGAGTAGCCCTGCTCGAAAGGGATGATCCTGATCTCGGCTCCAGATCGTCCCAGCGCAGCTCGCTCTTCCGCATCCAACGTGTCGGCTGTGTAATCGCCGCCCTTCGCATATACCGCAGGGCGGACAGCCTCGATCACGCCGGTGACACACACCTCCGCGAACACCACCACGTGATCAACAGATTCCAGCGCCGCGACCACCTCGACACGATCGTTTTCGCGATTGAGCGGCCGGCCGCGGCCCTTCAGCGCCTGCACTGAAGCATCGCCATTGACGGCGACAGCAAGTGCGTCACCGAGCGTTCGCGCCGCCGCGAGGTAGCGAACGTGCCCAACGTGCAGCAGATCGAAGCAGCCATTCGTCAGCACTAATTTTTTGCCGGCAGCGCGCAGCGTTTCGGAGATTCGCGCGAGCTCATCGAGAGCGACGATCTTCCCGTTCATGCAGCCGGATCCGGGCGCAGAAACTGAACCGCTCGTGGCAGAACCTCAAACGTCGCTGGCTCGTTGCCGATCAGCTCGCCATCCACATTGAACCACATACCGGGCTCCGAGTGCACCGTCACTTTCGCAGCGCGGCGAAACACGACGCCTTCGCTCGTGAGGTGCGTGCCCATCAGAATTTGCGCGGCCACCAAGGCAATATCAGCAGCGGGATTCTCCGGGACGAGCACGATGTCGAGCAGACCGTCATCGATCGATGCTTCCGGTGCGATTATGGTGCCGCCGGCGACGTAGCGGCCGTTTGCGATCACTGCGTTGTAGAGGTTCAACTCGGACGTGTCTACGCCATCGAGCGTGATCTGCGTTCGATAGGCGCGCAGTTCCGGCAGCGCTTCCGCTGCGCAGCGGACATATGCGAGCGGCCCCCAGCTTTGCTTGATCTCAGGCGTGAGCTTTTCGTTCACGGCGCCGCTAAACCCACCGGCGGAGACATTGATGCAGTAGCGGACGTGATCGGTCGTCACGCGGACGAGATCAGTGGGATGAATGTGGCCGCCGCGCAGCACGTCGATCGATTCGTCGATCGAGCCGGACAGGCCAAGCATGCGCGCAAAATCGTTACCGGTGCCGAGTGGGATGAGCCCGACCTGGACGCGATCGAGGTGGTCGGCGAGACCGTTGATCACCTCATTCAGGGTGCCGTCACCGCCGGCTGCGACGATCAAGTCGCAGGCGTCTATGATGGCGTCGGCGGCGAGGCGCGTTGCATCTCCTTTGTCGTTCGTGAACTGGACGGTCGCTGAAGGGAACTGCTCCAGCTGGGGACGGATTGTTTCGCGATCATCGACGCTGCCGGCGCCGGGATTACAAATGATACAGGTCTTCACGAGGTTACGCGCGGACGTGAATCTTCGCAGCCGCCGTGCAAAGGGCAAGGCGGGTTCGGAGCGTCGGCTATCGCCAGCTGGCGATGGGCGCCGTCAAAGCCGTCACAACGTTGCTTCGATCAGCTGTCGGTACTTGTCGATTTTCGCCTGCTGGTCGCCCGGGCCGCCGACGCTGATTCTAAGATAACGCAACCTTCAAACAAAGGCAGAGCGCCCATGCGTTGATTCCCGGTCCAGTAGGCGTCGTCACCCAGGCCCTCCACTTTTCGGCGGTGGCGATTTATCCGAGCCGCGCACCGTCGCCTCGGTCAAAGGGGCGCCGCATTGCGGAGAGCCCGGATGCCGTTGTCGCCACAGTGCGATAGCATTCAGATAGCGATGATCCGCTACTCCGTTCTCGACCTCTCGCC
>JACDCC010000117.1 GCA_013694595.1 Chthoniobacterales bacterium | reverse complement strand
GGCTTCACGGTGCGGTCATGGCGCTTTGCCGCCGCGGCCAGCAAATCGGCCATGGTCGAGTTGCCGTCACTGATGTCCTCGATCTCCTGCGCGCGGCCCCAGACCTGCACGCCGTCGATGTTGATGTTGCCGACAGTCTTCTCGATCGGGTAGAGCGGGTTCTCAGCGTAGAACTTTGCGCCGAGC
Organism: Chthoniobacterales bacterium; assembly: GCA_013694595.1. Lineage (GTDB taxonomy): Bacteria > Verrucomicrobiota > Verrucomicrobiia > Chthoniobacterales > UBA10450 > JACCTI01. The sequence continues at coordinate 31,213 of JACDCC010000117.1, read as the reverse complement.
AGGCCGGATTCTTCTGCCGTGGTCGCGATGAATAACGCGGATCGCCTGGTCGCCGTCGAAAGCTTCCGGTGCGCCTCCGCCAGCTCGATGATCGCAGCGGTACCGGAGGCGTTGTCGACGGCGCCGTTGTAGATGTTGTCGCCCGGCATCTCCGCGTTGCGTCCGAGATGATCCCAGTGCGCGCTATACATGATCCACTCGTCCTTCAGCTTCGGATCGCTGCCCTCGATTTTACCCACGACGTTGTTCGACTGAAACGTGCGGACCTTTTGCTTGAGCTGAAAGCTGGCTTTGGCATCGAGCACGATAGGGCGGAAATCTTTGGTGAGCGCCGCTTTCTTGAGCGCGTCGAATTCCTGACCACCGGCCGCGAGCAGCTTCTTCGCCGTGTCGAGGGTAACCCAGGAGCGGACGGCGACCTGGCCCATGTTCTTATCGGCGGCGTTGATCTCGAAGTTCTCCGTGCCCCAGCTGCTCGCGACGACGGACCACGGATAGGCGGCGGGTTCCGTTTCGTGAATGATGATGGCAGCCGCGGCCCCTTTTTCTGCCGCGATTTCGTACTTATAGGTCCAGCGGCCGTAGTACGTCATCGCCCGGCCCTTGAACATTTTTGGGTCGAGCTGCTTGGCGTCGGCCGGATCTGGAATGGCGGGATCGTTGATCAGCATCAGGATCGTCTTGCCGCGCACGTCGACGTCTTTGTAATCATCCCAGCCGAATTCCGGCGCGACCACTCCGTATCCGACGAAGACGAGGTCAGAGTTCTCAACCTTGATCTCGTCCTGCAGCCGCCCTGAGGAAGCGACGTAATCGTCCGGGAACTTCAGCTCCATGATCTTTTCGCCAGCACTGAACGCGGCAGTCGGCTGCGTGATGATGCCGGCGAGTGGAACTTCCTGCGTATAGGTGCCGTTTGGGTTCCCTGGCTTTAACCCGACAGCTTTGAACTGCTCGGTGAGGTATTTCACCGTCAACTCCTCACCCTTCGAGCCCGGCGCGCGGCCTTCGAACTCGTCCGACGCGAGCACTTTCGTGTGCTTCAGCAGATCGTCTGCGTCGATCGCTTCCAGCGCCGCTTTCGGCGGAATCACCGAAGTGTCGGCGGCAGATGTAAAAGCGGAGGTGGAGAGGAGCACAGCGAGCGCGCAGCCGAAGATCAGTTTCATCCTGAATGATTCGGCGGGGCTCGTGGCGATGGCCGCTCACTCCAGCCGCACGTGCTTGTAAGGATGGTGGTCGAGAATCGTCGGGTGCCAGCCTTTCACGTTCGGCTGGATGAGGAAGGCGTGAGTGTAGAAATACACCGGCAGGATCGGCGCCTCGTCGAGCAGAATTGCTTCCGCTCGTTGAAACGCGGCATAACGCAGCGCCTGGTCGCCGGTCTGTCCGGCTTCTGCGATGAGCTGGTCGTACTCGGGATTCGACCAGCCGGTCATGTTGTTTCCGCCGCCGGTCACCCACAGATCGAGAAACGAGTTGGGGTCATTGTAGTCGCCGATCCAGGTGGAGCGGATCACCTGATAGTTCATCTGCCTCCGCGAATCGAAGTAAACCTTCTCCTCCTGGTTCACCAGCTCCGCCCGCACGTTGAGCTCCTTGCGCCACATCTGCTGGATCGCCTCGGCGGTGAGCTTGTGGTTCTCCGAGCTGTTGAACAGGAGCTCGATTGGCGGGAGATCGCGCGCCTCCGGGAAGCCTGCTTCGGCGAGAAGCCGCCGGGCCGCTTCCGGATCGTACAGAATCTCGGCTGCCGAAGTGTAACCGGCGGTGTTCGGTGGGGTGAACGACCCAGCTGGGAGTTGACCGCCGCGCCACACCTTTTCGACGATGGCTTTCCGATCAAGCGCCATCGCGAGCGCCCGCCTAACGAGTCGATTGTTCAGCGTTGGCTTGGTGACATTTACACGAAAGAAGTAGCTGCCGAGATATGGGTCGATGCGGAGCAGTTCCGGTTGTTCACGGCGATAGCGATCGATCCGGTTCACCGGCATCGAGTCAGTCACGTGCAGTTGCCCCGAGCGAAAGGCGCGTTCCTCGACGTCGTTGCTGTCGATCGTGTGGAAGACGATCGCCTTGAGCGCGACGCGTCCGGCGTCCCAGTAAGTCTCACTTTTCTTTACGCGGACGCGGACGTTGACCCGCCATTCGTCGAGTTCGAAAGGGCCGTTGCCAACAAAGCGGCCCGGCAGCGTCCAGCGGCTGCCGCGTTCGAGCACTGGCCCGAATTTCTGGATCGTCGGGATATGCACCGGGAACCACGAGTAGTGATTCAGCAGTGAGAGGAAATAGGGCGTCGGATGCGCCAGGCGTATCTCGAGGGTGTGCGGGCCGAGGGCGCGAAAGCCTACCTGCGCGAAGTCCGGAATCTTGCCTTTGTGAAAACCTTCCGCGTGCTCGACTGGATAGAGCATGTAGGCAACGTCCGAAGCGACTGCCGGGGTCAGAATGCGCCGGTAGGACTCAACAAAATCGCTTGTCGTGACGGGGTCGCCGTTCGACCACTTCGCATTCTGCCGCAGATGGAAGGTGTAAGTCTTTCCGTCCTCGGAAATGTCCCATCGCTCCGCGGCGCCCGGCACCGGATGTAGATCCACCGGATCTTCCGCGACAAGGCCTTCGAGCAGCGCGGTGATGATGTTGAACGAGCTGACGCTGTTCACGATGTGCGGATCGAGGTCCTGAACCTCCTTGCCGTTGCCCTTGTGCAGTACCTGCTCGCAATTGCCCTTTTCGACATTCGACGCCGGTTTGCTGCACGAGGTCGCGATCGCCGCGAACAGCAGCGCGGCCAGAGCAGCCGCTCGGTGATGAGCGCGCGCCGTCAGCAACACAGGTTAGCGGCTTTCGTTCGACGGACCCGCCGCAGCCTTCTTCCCGCCGATGCCGAGCGATTTCAGGAATGGGTCGATCGATCGTTTGCGTCCGAGGAATTTCTCGATCGAAACCTCGACATTACGCGAGTCGCCGACTGCGTAGACCTCATTTCGCAGACGCATGCCGGCCTCTTTGTCGAGGAACCCATCCTTGCTCTTCTCAAACACGGTCGCCATGTCGGCTGCGATCGCATCCGCCCACGCATAGCCGTAGTAGCCGGCGTCGTAACCGGAGAGATGGCCGAAGTAGGCGACGAACGCAGTGTCGGGATCCACCGGCAGGAAAACACGATTGGCGATTTCATTGGAAACCTTGACCGCATCGTACGCCTCGCCGTCGGGATGCACGTCATGCAAAGCGAGATCCACGTCCGCCATCGCGAACTGTCTCCGGTAGCGCGTCCCTTCGACAGCGATCTTCGCCTCTTTCATCTTCTCGATCGTTTCTGCGGGAATCTTTTTCGACCGGTCCTGATAGTCGGCTGCGAAGGTGTCGAGCACCGGCTTCGTCCAGACCCAGTTCTGCAGCATCTGCGAGGGCGCTTCGACGAAATCGCGCGGGACGTTCGTGCCCGCGAAGCGCGAGTAATTGGCACGCGTCAGGATTGAATGCATGGCGTGTCCAAACTCGTGAAAGAGCGTCTCGACGTCGCTGTGCGGCAGCAGCGAAGGCTTGCCGTCGGCGGGTGGCGGGAAGTTGCAGATGAGCGCAACAGTCGGCCGCTGGCACTTGCCGGTCGCGAGAGCCTTGCCGCCGATGATGTCGAATTGCGCGAAGTGGTTGTACTTCCCTTCGCGGGGGAACATATCGAGGTAAAACATGCCCATCGGCTCGCCGGTGGCTGCGTCGGAGACGTAGTAGAGCTGCAGGTCATCGGTCCATTTTTGCGGCGCTTCGATCTGCTCGAACTTCAGGCCGAAGATGCGCTGGTAGATGTCGAACATTCCCTCCAGCGTCTGCTGATACGGGAAGAAAACGCGCAGCGCTTCGACATCGACTTCGTAGCCCTGCTTCTTCACCTCGTTCGAATAATGCCGCCAATCCCACCGGAATATTTTCGCGTTCGGATCGCCGGTTGCGGCTGCTTTCAGCTTTTGCATCTCGGCGACTTCCGCTTCGAATTTCGGCTTCGTCCCCGCGACCATGTCGGCTATGAACTTGCGCGCAGCGGCGCCAGTCTTCGCCATTTTCACCTCGGCCTTGTAGTCGTCCCATGACTTGTAGCCCAGGCGCAGAGCGATGCGATTTCGCAACGCGAGGATCTCGTTCAAGAGCGGCACATTCTTCTCGCGTGCGAGATTGAACCGCACGTGATGGAGGCGCTTGCGGGTTTCTTCGCGCGTGGCGGCTTGCATGACGCCTTGATATTGGAAAGTGACGTTCGCCAGGATGGTGTACGCGTCGTCGCCGGTCTTTACGCCAGGCGAATTCAAGAGGCTGTCAGGCACGCCCTCGAGCTCCGCTTTGGCAAAAATAAGCGGTTCCTTGGCGGCGACGACGTTGCTGTCGAAATCGGTCGTCAGCTTTGTGAGATCCTTGCGCATCTGCTCCACCTCCGCGCGTTTCTCCGGCGCGAGATCGAGGCCGGCGCGCTTGTAATCACGCATCGTCTCCTCGAACAACTTCGCGTCTTCACCGGTGAGCTTCGGCTTGGTGGCCGCGAACGCTTTGACCGCTTTGTAAACATCTTCGCGATAATCGGTGCCAACGGACCACTCCTGGAAAACCTTGAGCGCGTTCTCGCCTGCTGCGCGCATCGCGGCGTCTTTGTTCGTTTCCTTGATCAGCGACGCAACATTCGCCGCGAGACCAGCTTCATAGCCGATGTCCTCCAGCGCGCGGATCGTGTTTTCGAAGGTGACTTTGCCCGCCTCGAGCTTTCCGATCGCGTCGAGGCCGGTGTTGGCCTTGGCGATCGCGTCGGTCACTCGCTGCTCGAGTTCACCGGGGGTTTGCGGCCACGTCGGAATCGTCAGCAGTGACTTCGCTTTTTCAGCGGCCGGTTGGAATTGCTCGACGGATTTCAGTTCCTGCGCAAAAGCGGAGAGGCAAAAAGCGCAGAAGAGAGGAACAACGAGAAGATGTCTCATGGGTGATTGAAGGGAGTGGGAACATTGTGTAGAAGCGCGAGACGGTAAAGGCATTCCTTGGCCGTTTCCCTCTGCCATGCGCGAGTTTGCCGAGAAGTTCATCGTCGCCTTTATCCCGCTGTTTGTGGCGATCGACCCAATCGGCCTGGTCGCCTGTTTCATGGGTCTCGCGCCGAATGCTTCGCGTGAGGTGCGCCAGCGGCAGGGCATGCTGGGCATCGTCACCGGGTTTGGGGTGGCGATCGGATTCATCTTCCTTGGGCGTTTCATCTTCAAGGCGCTCGGAATTTCAGTCTCAGACTTTCAGGTCGCGGGCGGTTTGATCCTGCTCGGATTGGCGGCGCGGGAGTTAATCGGAGGTGATGACCAGGGCGGGACCGGTAACGAGGAATTCGGCGTGGTGCCGCTCGGGATGCCGTTGATCGCCGGGCCTGCGCTGCTGACGGCGCTGTTGATCCTGGTGGATACCGTAGGGGTGGCGTTCACGATCGGCTCGCTGGTGGTGAATCTCGTGCTCGTTGAAATCGGCTTCCGCTATGCACGGCGGATCGAGTCCCTCCTCGGCAGGCAGGGGCTGAATGGCATCTCAAAGCTGATCGCGCTGCTGCTGGCCGCGATTGCTGTGAGCCTCATCAGGCGCGGCTGGCAAACACCGTAGCGGCGCCGGCAGTCGTCACGCGTTCAGAAGCTGCCGGTCTGCAGCATCACAAGCGTGCAGTCGTAAACCGGCTCGATGCCCGCGGCTTGCGCTTTCACGGCGAGGTCGTCGTTCTCCGCGCCCGGGTTCATGATGATCCGCTTCGGCTTGGCGGCGATGATTTCCTCGATCAAAGGATCTGAGCGCTGTTTGCCGAGATACATCGTGATGGTGTCCACAGCGCCTGGCACGTCCGCCAGCTTTCCGTAGCAGGTCTCGCCGAGGATCTCGTCGAAGGCGGGGTTTACCGGAATGGCGCGGTGGCCAAATTGCCGCAGCATTTGCATCGCCCGATACGCATAGCGGTCGGGCTTCGGCGAAGCGCCGAGCACGGCGACGATCTCAACTTTCTCTCGCGCCATCCGTTCTGTTCGTCCGGCACGCGGGCTTTGGTCGCCGCAGGCGGGTCTATTGACACAACAGTCGACATTGTTACTATCGGCACCCATATGAGATTTCCTCTCGCGCTGACGACGAAAATCGCCGCGTACATCATCGGTCATAAACTGCGGAAGACGGACAAGTTCGCCACCGTCCTGCAGCTCGAGCCGCTGCATACCTGCAACCTGACCTGCACCGGCTGCGGCCGGATTCGCGAGTATTCGACATCGCTCAAAGACATGATGAGCCTCGAGGATTGCCTCGGCGCCGCCGTCGAGTGCAAAGCGCCGATGGTCTCCATCTGCGGTGGCGAGCCCCTGATTTACCCGCACATCGAGGCCTTGATCAGCGGCTTGCTGGAGCAGAAGCGAATCGTCTACGTCTGCACGAACGCGATGTTCATGCGCAAAAAAATGCGCGAATGGCTCGCCTTCGAGCACGTGAAAAACGGCGCCGTGGTCGACAGCAAAATCGCGGAGCTGCTCGCCGCCGGCTTAATGAGCGAGAAGGACGCTGCGGAGGTGCGGAAAGGGCCGAAAGACGCAAAGAAACCGCCGATCGCGCCGCGCGACTGGATGTACTGGAACGTGCATCTCGACGGCCTCGAGCGGACACATGATTTGATCGTCGAGCGGGAGGGCGTGTTCAAGGAATGCATCCTCGCGATCAAGATGGCGAAGCTGCTGGGCTACCAGGTCGCCACCAACACGACGGTCTACAAAGAAACCGACATGGAGGAACTCGAGCAGCTGTTCGATTTCCTCTCCGATCTCGGTGTCGACGGCCACACGATCACGCCCGGCTACGAATACGACGCGGCGAAGAAGGACATGATCGCGCGGCTCAATCTGCAGCCGGAGAATTTCTTCCTCACGCGCAACCTGACTGTCCAGAAGTTCGCAAAGATGGAAGATTGGATGCAGCGCTACACGTTTTTCGGCACGCCGGTTTACTTCGAGTTTCTCGCCGGGAAGCGTGATCTCACCTGTTCCGCGTGGGCGATTCCGACGCGGAACATGGCTGGCTGGAAAGCGCCTTGTTACTTCATGACCGACGCGGTCGGCACCAACGGCACCGGGCATTTCAACAGCTACGCCGAACTGCTGGCGGAGGTGGATTGGGACAAGTACGGCGTTGTCGACGGTGTCGCGCGTGATCCGCGGTGCGAGAATTGCATGACGCATTGCGGCTACGAGCCGACGGCCAGTCTCGGCCGGCACGCGCAGAAGGGGGACACCTGGAAGACGATCAAGTTCAACTTCGGAAGCAAGCCGCAGCCGACCGGACGCGGCAGTGAGATCAGCGCCTTCAACGGGGTGACCTCCGGCAACGGACATCTCACCGGCAAACAAGCGGAAGTCGAAGCGCTCGCCTCCTGATTCTGTCGCGCAATGCCTCCTTCATCGTCGAACGTCATTCCGTTACCGAGCGCGCTGCCGCGCGAGGCGTCATCCTACGCGCCGGAAACGTCGGATATTTCAGAAGCGATCCGCCGCGCGCAGGAGAACCTGCTGCGCCAGCAGCATCCTGATGGTCATTGGTGCGGCGAGCTGCTTGTCGACAGCACGCTCTGTTCCGATTACGTGCTCTTCATGCACTGGCTCGGCGAAGTGGATGAGCGGCTGCAGGAGCGTTGCGTCGCGCACATCCTGAAGCGCCAGCTGCCGGACGGCGGCTGGAACATCTACTTCGGCGGCCCGAGTGAAATCAACGCCTGCGTGAAGGCTTACTTCGCGCTGAAGCTGTCGGGCCCTTCGCCCGACCTGCCGTTCATGCAGGAGGCCCGCGCGAACATCATGCGCCTCGGCGGCATCCCCCGCATGAACACCTACAGCAAGCTCTACCTCGCGCTGCTGGGGCAGTTCCCATGGCAATATCTGCCGTCAATTCCAGTCGAGATGATCCTGCTGCCGGAATGGGCGCCGTTCAATCTCTACCGGATGTCTTCGTGGAGTCGCGCCATGCTCGTGCCCCTCGCGATCATCAACCACTTCAAGCCGACGCGTGAACTCCCGGAGGCGCAACAGCTTCACGAGCTTTACCCGGTCGGGACGGAGCACAACAACTTTACCCTGCCGCGCGATCCGCGCTTCCTGGCCTGGCGGAATTTCTTCCTCCGCGGCGATCACGCGCTGAAGCTCATCTCGAAACTTGGCTGGCGTCCAATGCGGAAACGCGCGCTGGAAGAAGCGGAGCGTTGGATGCTGACGCGAATCGGCGAGGGGAGCGACGGACTGGCGGCGGTGTTCCCCGCGATGCTGAACGCGATGATCGCTCTCCGTGCGCTCGGCTACGCGAAAGATCATCCGGCTTACGCGAAAGCGATGTCGGATTTCCGCGGGCTCTTCGTGGATGACCCGGAGGATTTCCGGATCCAGCCGTGCCTCTCGCCCGTCTGGGACACATCAATCAATATCATCGCACTCGCAGAGTCGGGCGTGCCCGCCGAACATCCGGCGCTGCAGAAAGCCGCCGCATGGCTGGCCGACAAGGAAGTGCGCGTGCGTGGCGATTGGACCGTCAACAACCCGCATCCGGAAGCGAGCGGATGGGCGTTCGAATACAACAACGTCTACTACCCGGACACGGACGACACCGCGATGGTGTTGATGGGCCTCCGCTTGGTGCGGCCGCAGGACGCTGCTGGGGTGGACGAGCTCTTCAAGCGCGCGATTGCTTGGCAGTTGAGCTTCCAATGCGGTGACGGCGGCTGGGCGGCCTTCGACAAGGAGGTGACGCAGCACTGGTTGGAGGACATGCCGTTTGCGGATCACAACGCGATCCTCGACCCGACCTGTAGCGATCTGACCGCCCGGACGCTGGAGCTCTTCGGCTACGTCGGGTTCGACGAGAAGCAGGAGTGCGTCCGCCGCGCCGTTCAGTACCTGATCGATACGCAGGAGGATGACGGTTCGTGGTATGGGCGTTGGGGTGTGAATTACATCTACGGGACGTGGCAGGTGCTGCGCGGTCTCCGTGCGATCAACGAGGAGATGAGCCAGGATTGGATCCTGCGAGGCCGCGATTGGCTGGAGAGCTGCCAGAACGACGACGGCGGCTGGGGAGAGTCTTGCGCGTCATACGAAACGCCGGTCCTGAAAGGCAAAGGCGAGAGCACCGCGTCGCAGACGGCGTGGGCGTTGATGGGCATCTGCGCGTGCGGCGATCTCGACCGGCCGAGCGTGCAACGTGGTCTCCGTTACCTGCTCTCCACGCAGAATAACGACGGCGCCTGGGATGAGCCGCAGATTACCGGCACCGGGTTCCCACGGGTGTTTTACCTCAAGTACGACATGTACCGGCAGAACTTCCCGCTGCTGGCGCTGGCGACGTATCTGAACTATCGCAGCGGACGCGGGCATTACCCGAGCTTCTACTGCTGTTCGCGCAGCTAACGCATCTGTCATCCTGAGCCGCGCAGACGGCGAAGGACCTCACGCCTGCAGTGTGTGGTCACGAAGCTGCGCGACGCGGCGGCCGCAGTTGCACCGCGCGAGCATCCGCTCGCCTACCGGTTATTCGCGAGATCCTTCGCCGCGCTGCGCCGGCTCAGGATAACAGCGCGCGTTCGTTTGTCGCTCATTGATGCACCGCCCCCGCAGCGCCGTCTGCATTGACGCGCCGCGATTCGCGCCGAACAATGAAGGCATTATGGCTTACGAACTCCCGAAACTTCCCTACGCTTACGACGCGATCGAGCCCCACATCGACGCGCGCACGATGGAGATCCATCACACGAAGCATCACCAGACGTACATCACCAACGTCAACAACGCGCTGAAGGATCACCCGGAGCTTGCGTCGAAATCAGTCGAAGAGCTGATCAGCGACTTGAGCGCTGTTCCCGAAAGCATCCGCACCGTCGTCCGAAACAGCGGCGGCGGGCATGCGAACCACTCGTTTTTCTGGCAGATCATGGGCCCGAACGGCGGCTCGCCTTCCGGCAAACTCGCCGATGATATCAACTCGGCTTTCGGCGGCCTCGACGGCCTGACGGAGAAGATCAACGCCGCCGGCGCGGGCCGTTTCGGCAGTGGCTGGGCATGGCTGATCAAGGGTAAAGACGGCAAGCTCGAGGTCACGTCGACACCGAACCAGGACAGCCCGTTAATGGACGGCAACATGCCGGTGCTCGGCGTCGACGTGTGGGAGCATGCCTATTACCTGAACTACCAGAACCGCCGCCCTGATTACCTGAAGGCGTGGTGGAACGTGGTGAATTGGGCTGAGGTGGCGAAGCGATACGAATCCGCCCGCTGAGCCGTAAGTTCGCGGGCGTCGCAGCTCGGTCGTGAGCCGCGACGCCGCTTCGGCTTCTTTCTCTTGCCTTCACCACTCGTTGTTTTGTCATTCCGAGCGAAGCCGAGGAATCTCTCGCTTCTCCCGAAGGGGCATCAAAGCTGAGACGTCTCGGCTTCGCTCGACATGACAAAGGAGCGGGCGGTGATCGCGAGCTAGTGCACCAATGGCATACCTAAACGAAAATTACCTGAAGCTTCAGGCCGGCTATCTGTTCCCGGAGATCGGCCGGCGCGTGAAGGAGTTCTGCGATGCGAATCCGGACGTAGCGTCCGATGTGATCCGCTGCGGCGTGGGCGATGTGACGGAGCCGCTGCCGCGTGCGGCCGTCGACGCAATGCACGCTGCGGTGGAGGAACTCGGCCATCGCGAGACGTTTCGCGGTTACGGGCACGAGCAAGGCTATGAATTCCTGCGCGAGAAGATCGTGGAACACGATTATCGCAGCCGCGGGATCGAGATCGCGGCCGACGAGATCTTCCTCTCTGACGGCTCAAAGTCGGACTGCGGTTACATCCTCGACGTCTTCGGCGACCAAAATACCGTTGCGATTACCGACCCGGTCTATCCGGTTTACGTGGACACGAACGTGATGGCCGGCCACACCGGCCCCGCAAATGCCAACGGCGCATACGACGGGATCGTTTATCTGCCGTGCACAGCCGAGAACAACTTCGTCCCAGAGCCTCCAGCGGCTCACGCGGATCTGGTTTATCTTTGTTTCCCAAACAATCCGACTGGCGCCGTCGCCACGCGCGAAGATCTCGCCCGTTGGGTTGAGTACGCGCGGCAGCATAACGCCCTCCTGTTATACGACGCCGCCTACGAGGCCTACATCAGCGAGCCTGAGATCCCGCATTCGATCTTTGAGATTCCCGGCGCGCAGGAATGTGCGATCGAGTTCCGCAGCTTCTCCAAGACCGGCGGGTTCACTGGCGTCCGCTGCGGTTTTACCGTGATGCCGAAAAGCGTGCGAGCGCGGACGGAGGACGGCCGGTCGTTGCCGCTGCATCCGCTTTGGCACCGGCGCTGGAGCACAAAAGCGAACAGCGTCAGCTATCCGGTGCAACGCGGAGCCGAGGCGCTCTACAGCGACGCGGGCAAGGCGCAGGTCCGTGGCCTCGTGGAGCATTACATGGGAAACGCCCGCATCCTTCGCGACGCGGCCATCGCGGCTGGTCTGCAGGTTTTCGGTGGAGCCAACGCCCCGTACATCTGGGTAAAAACGCCGGGCGACCTGAGCAGCTGGGCGATGTTCGACCGCATGTTGCATGAGCTGCATGTGGTGATCACCCCCGGGAGCGGATTCGGTTCCTGCGGCGAGGGTTACTTCCGAATGTCCGCGTTCAACAGCCGCGAAAACGCGATCGAAGTGGCGCGGCGTCTGCAGAAGCTCGCGTAAGTGGGACGCGCCCTTCGCTCCTCCCTGTCATCCGTTCTTGTAGCGAGAGGCGGCGCGCGTAAGATGCGTCGTTTCGCCAAACCAGCGTGCTCGAACCGAGTCAAAATCTCCCGCAACTTTACCGATTCTGCTTTCTCATGACGGGGCACGCAGCGAAGGCTCAGGAAGTTTTCCAGGCCACTCTGCGCGAAGCCGCTTTGCGGGCCGCGCATGACGAACCGCCGAAGGACCGTCTCTGGTTTTTCCGCGACGCGCGGTGGCGGTGTTTGATTGTGGCCGAACAAGGTTTGCAGGCAGAGAGCGGCCACCTGGAGGGAACCGAGATTGCACCGCACGCGGCTGCACAGATTGGGCACCTGCATCCGGAGCAGCTCGCGGTCTGGATTTCCGCCGCGCCCGATCCGCAGCGCAGCGCGCTGGCCGCTTACTACCTCGACGAATTTTCGCTGCGCGAGATGCTCACGTTGCTCGAAGTAAAAGCGGGCGAGCTCTCTGTGCTTGTCTCCAGCGGGCGGCGTCAGTTCCAGGCCTGGCTCGACGCCACGACGCCGCATTACGAGGACGAAGCATGAGCGTCTTCCGACTTTCGCGGCGCGAGAAGGCGCTCACGCGGATCGCGCCGATCACGGGAAAGCCGCACACCGACCGGCGCATGCGGATCGCGATTTTGCGCGCTAAGCGGCGAACTGTGACCGCGACGCAGTTCGCACACCAGCAGGCATTCGACCGCGCGGTTTCTGCGCTGGTGCAGGCGATCCCTGTCTCAACGGAAATCGCCGACTGGTTCCGGAACGAAAAGTTGATCCCGCAGAAGAAGCGCAGCTGGAAGAAGGCGGCGCGCAACCCCGTCGTCCTTTCCATTGCGCTGGCGCTGGCGGTGATCGCCGGCGTCTTCGTCCTCGGTGTGATGGAGCGCATAAGCGACTTCCCGGGTTCCAAAACGGCGCGCAAGCTGTTGACGGTCGCAGCTTCCACCCGCGGTAATCAGCTGGACCCGGTGCAGACGGAAGCCGGTGCGCTGAGCGATTTTTTCTTCATGAAGTTCCGGCTCGAGCATTATGACGTGCCGCCGGAGTTCGCCGCGCTCCAGACGGCGGGCTGCCGCGTCTTCGACGACGAAGAGGCGGGCCGCGTCGCGCAAATCAGCGTGTCGGAAAAGCGGATGCAGTTCTTTCTCTTCCCGGCGGAACGCAATGTGAAAGACGGCAAGCCGCGCGAATTCGAGGGGTGGCGGTATGTGGAGCAGGAGGGCTGGGCCGGCGCCGTGCAGATGCGGGCTGGCGTCATTTTCATGGCGTGCCTGCGGGGCGAACAGAAGGATCTGGAGCCGTACGTCGGTGCGGCCAAGCCGTGACGGCCGCGGTGGTTCGGTTCGTTGACAGCTCGGGCTCCGCACCCCAACTTTGTCGCCGCACGCCAGGGTAGCTCAGTGGTAGAGCAGGGGACTCATAAGCCCTTGGTCGGGAGTTCAACTCTCCCCCCTGGCACCAGCCGCCTGCGGCGGAACGTCGAACGTCCAACGCTCAACCTTGAACGTCATGCGGAGCGCATTCTCTGCGTTGAAAAGTTGAACGTTGAACGTTGAACGTTTCTGCTGATCGATGACAGAGCGCCATTTCGAAGACCTCACAGTAGGAGAACGGTTCCGCAGCGAACCGTTCCTGCTCACCAACGAGGCCCTCATCACATTCGCGCGCGACTTTGACGTACAGCCCTTCCACATGGACCGCGCCGCAGCTCAGCAAAGCGTCTTCGGGGGTCTTGCGGCCAGCGGCTGGCACACGGCTGCGATCGCGATGCGGTTGTTTACCACTGGACCGTTACGCTTCGTGGGCGGCGCTGTCGGATTAGGCGTGGATGAACTCCGCTGGCCTGTCGCTGTGCGCGGCGGTGATTGTCTTCAGCTCGAAACGGAGATCCTCGAGGCGCGGCCATCGCAGTCCAGACCCGAACACGGCATCCTGCGGATCCGCAACGTGCTGACGAACGAGAAAGGCGAAGTAGTGCTCAGCTACTTCGCAAACGCGCTCGTTCAGCGCAGACCGGTCAAGACTCGTTAGGCCTCGACCAGCTGCTTACAACGGCCGAGATCGAGCTTTCCGGAGGCGAGCACCGGGATCGTCTCGACGCGGCAGATGGTGCGCGGCACCCAAAGATTTGGCACCTCCGCCGCGCGCAAAGCGGCGCGCATTTGCTGCGGATCGATCTCGATGCTGCTCAGCAAAACGAGCGCCTCACCTTTCGCTTCGTCGCGCACGCCCATGACGGTCACGACGCGCTCGGCCTGGTCATCGAGATTGAGCGCGGAGATGATCTTCTGCTCCACCATCTCGTGCGGAACCATTTCGCCTCCGATCTTCGAAAAACGCGACAATCGGCCCTCGATAAAGAGGAAACCGTCTTCATCGAAGCGTCCGAGGTCACCAGTTTTGAACCAATCGTCGCGCAGCACCTCGGCGGAACGTTCAGGATCGTTCAGATACCCGCCGAAGATATTCGGTCCGCGAACCCAGAGCATCCCGGTTTCATGCAACGTCAGCTTCCGATCTGTTTCGGCTTCGCGAATCTCGGCAGCGATGCCCGGGGCCAGTTTGCCAGTGGATCCAAGGCGGCTCGCCGGTTGAATCGGCTCGCCGGGTCGACGTGGCTTCGGGTCGGGCAGGTTCACACTCAACACCGGCGACGTCTCGGTGAGCCCATACCCTTCGAGCACTGATTTTCCGAAGCGTTGTTCTACTGCGCGTGCGAGCTCATCAGGTAATTTCTCTGCGCCGGTGATCAACAGTCGCAGGCTGCGCAGCTGCGGTGGCTCGGCCTTGCGCAGGTAGGCACGCAAGAAGGTGGGCGTTGCGAACAGAACCGTCGCCAAGTACCGCTCGACGAGCGCCGCGATTTTCGCCGCTTCCAACGGGCTCGGGTAGGTCACGATTCGAACGCCATCGATGATCGGATACCACAGCGTGACGGTGCAGCCGAAGCTGTGGAAGAACGGCAGCGATGCGACGATGAGATCATTGCGCGTGGAGTCGAGCAGCGCTGCGAACTGCGAGACATTGCCGAGGATATTTCGGTGGCTCAACGGGACGCCTTTGGGCGCTCCGGCGCTACCGCTCGTAAAAAGCAGAATCGCTTCCTCGCGATCGCCGACGCGCGGGATGTGAAGCAGGCGGGCGACCATTGCCGCCGGCATCGCGAGCGAAAGCATCCACCAGGCGATGATCGCGGGCTTCATCGCCGGCAGCACTTCCTCGAGATGAAGCACCTCCGGCGTCCAGGGGAATTCCTCTAGCCGCTTCGCCATCGCGCGGGCGGAGATGATCGTCTTGAGTCCGGCCTGCGTTTGGGCGGAAACGATTGCTTCGCGCGAGCTGGTGAAGTTCAGGTTCACTGGGATCTTACCCGCGAGCACCACCGCCAGGTTCGCCACCACACCTCCCTTGCCCGGCGGCAATACAATGCCGATGCGGTGCTCTGGACACCGCTGGCGAAGATGCCGCGCGAGCGCCACGGCGACACCCAGTAGCTTGCCACGCGACAAGCTGGAGTGATCCATTCCGTCGATGATCGCAGTGCTGAACGCACGCCGTTTCAGCCCGCGGAGGCAGGCAAACGCCAGGTGCTCGCGCAGAATGGAACGCTGGCTGTAACAGATCTCGCCAAGCTTCAACAACTCCTCGCGCACCGTCGCGATATCGCCTTCGTCGGGCCTGAGCGGCCGCCCGAACGCCACCGCCACGCGATACGGCAAGCTCTGCGGCCATTTGGTGAAGAAGCGGCCGCCTTGGAACGAGAAAATGGAGCCCCAGAGTTGATCCAGCCACACGGGAACCACCGGCGCTTCGGCCTGGCGGCTGATCAGTTCGTAGCCGCGTCGCAATCGCAGCAGCGTGCCCGAACGCGAGAGCTGTCCCTCCGGAAAAAGGCAGACGATATCGCCGGCGCGGATCGCATCGGCGGCTGCGCGCATCGCATCTTTCGCCCGACGCGGAGTGATCGGGATCGCCCCGGTGAGCCGCAGAAAAGGATGGAGGAAGCCCTGCCGGTAATAGCCTTCATCTATGATAAAGCGAATCTGTCGCGGGCAGGCGAGCTGCAGGAGGATCGCGTCGACCCATGTGATGTGGTTTGGCAGCAGCAGAAATCCGCCGGCCGGCAGGTTCTCCCGGCCCGAGACAACGACGCGATAGATCAGCCGCGCCAATCCCAAGCCGAGGAAGTAGAACGTGCGGGCGGCGAACGAGGATTGCGCCATCGGTTTATGATTTACAATCAGCAGGAGGGCCACTGCAATCGGCAATTCGATGACAACCGCGGAAGCAGATGGCAAAACGGGCGCGCAAAAAGCCCTCCTCCTGCTGCTGGCGATCAATCTTTTCAACTACATCGACCGCTATGTCCTGGCGGCGGTCGAGCCGAGTATCCGCAAGGCCTTCTTCGCGGCGGACGATCCGAACGCGATGGCGATGACCGGCAGCCTCGCGCCGGCCTTCCTCGCCACCTACATGATCGCCGCGCCTGCGCTCGGGTGGCTCGCCGACCGCTTCTCGCGGTGGGTGGTCATTGGCGTGTGCGCGATCCTTTGGAGTCTGGCGACAGCTGCTGGCGGCCTGGCAGGCACCTTCTTCGTGCTCTTCCTCACGCGCATCTTCGTTGGGATCGGCGAAGGAGGCTACGGGCCGGCGGCGCCCACGATCCTGGCGGACTACTTTCCCGTCGCGAAGCGGGGCCGGATCATGGCGATCTTCTGCGCCGCGATTCCGGTGGGCAGCGCTTTGGGATATGTTATCGGCGGTTTGATCGATGCGCAGCTCGGCTGGCGCTGGGCGTTTTACGTGGTGGCCATCCCGGGCCTGATCCTCGGGATGTTCTGCTTTTTCCAAACGGATCCGCGCGCGCGCAGCGGAGTGCGTGAGGAAAGAAAGCGCGCCGGGAAAGAAGATTATCTGTCGCTTCTGCGGACGCGGTCGTTCGTTTTCAACTGCGCGGCTCAGACAGCGATGACATTCGCGCTCGGCGGCCTCGCCTTCTGGATGCCGGCCTATCTGATCTTCCGCGAACAGCCGGCGGCGATTGCGGTGCCGGCGTTCGGCGGAATCACGGTGGTGGCAGGACTCGCGTCGACACTGCTGGGCGGGTTTATTGCCGATCGTCTGCAAAAACGGATTGGCGGCGCCTACTTCCTAGTCTCGGGGGTCGGCATGATCCTCGCGTTCCCACTCTTTATCGCGACCATCTATACGCCCTTTCCGTTCGCCTGGGTTTGTCTCTTTCTCGCCGTCTTCTTTGTCTTCCTCAATACCGGACCCTCAAATGCTGCGCTCGCGAACGTGGCCCCGCCGAAAGTCCGTTCGACTGCGTTCGCCTTGAACATCCTGATCATCCATCTGTTCGGTGACGCTTTTTCGCCACCGCTCCTGGGCTTTGTCGCCGGGCGCACGAGCATGAACGTCGCCTTCTTCGTCGTGTCGGTGGCCGCGCTGATCTCCGGCGTTATCTGGCTCCTCGGAATGAGATTCCTGAAGCGAGACACCGCCGCGGTGGAGCCGGCGGCAGTCGATCAAACGAAAACAGCAGGAGCAACGTAACGTCACTCCTGCTGCTTCGATGGTGCGGCTTTAAACTGCGTATTTTTGGTTAGCCTTCAGGCGTGGCTTCCGGAGAAGCCGCAGAGTCGTCGTCCGCGCTCTTGCTCTTCTTGCCTTTGTCAGCTTTCTCGTCGCCCTGTTGAGCAGCGCTCGACTTGCTAGATGCGCTCGCCGGAGTTGCCGGGCTTGCTGCAGCCTTGCTGGAGCTTGAACCTGACGCTGCGGCGGGGCTACCCGTCGTCGTGCTGCTGGAAGTAGCGCCCGAAGCTGCTGGCGAGGACGCAGTAGCTGCTGAGCTCGTTGCCGCTGTCGATGCCTTCGGCGAAGCGGTTGCCGCTGCTGTTGCAGCTGCGGTGGCCGCAGGCGAAGCCGTCGCACGTGCAGTCGCTGCAGGTGAGGCGGTGGCTGTGGCCGTCGGCTTAGGAGTTGCGCTCGCTGTAGCCATAGGTGAAGCAGACGGTGAAGCGGATGGGCTCGCGGTCGCTGCCGGAGTCATCGTTGCTGCTGCGGTCGCGGTCGGGGCTGGCGAAGTCGCTGTGGTCGAGCCGGCGACACCGGTCTGTGCGCTCACGCCACGTTGAATGCCGACGCCGGTGGAACCAACACCGAGAGTGGTGCTGAGCCCAACGCTCGGCTGGACGCCGTAGTAGGAATAAACGCCGCTGATGTATTCAGGGCGGCTGTATTCGTCGACGCGGGCGTAGTCATACGCTGGCGCGCTGTAGATGCGTTCACGCTGCACGGTCGTGGTGTAGACGTTTGGCTCCGAAGAAGCCTGGAAAGCTGTCCAAGGCATCGCGACCGTTTTGCGGGTCGTGGTGGTGGTGCTGCTCGAGCTTCTCGAACCGCCCCCGCTGGTCCCAGCGACATTGCTGGCGTCACCGCTGGTCTCCAACACGGTGTAGGCCATGCAGCCCGTTTCGCGGTCGAGGACGACGTCTTTGATGACGCCGACTTCGGCTCCGTCCGCGCTGCGGATTTTCGAACCGACGATCTTGCTACTCTGGATGTAGCCGGTTGACTGGCTCTGGGTGGTCGTAGTGGATTGGGTCTGAGCGTTAGCTGGAACAAGGGCGAGACCCACCGCGGCCAAGGTTCCAAATAGAATTGATTTTTTCATACGTGTGAAGGACTGACGGAAAGCAGCTCCGACTTATTCAGTGCTGCTACTTACCTTTCGTGCAATGAGGGGGCAGCGCGTGTGTCGCGCGAGCGATTCCACAGGTGAGCAATGGTCTAGCAGGTTACCTAACGACCGGCCTGTCTATGCGCGAACGGCGCAAGCGCTACGGACGGCTCGCGCGCTCGGCCAGCCGCACGTCATAGAGATGCGCCCGCCGGAGTGCCTCCGCAGCCTCCGCATCTCGGCCGGTCTTAGCCAGCATCACACTCAACAGCTGCCACGTCTCCGCTCGATACCACTGGGTTCCCAGGCAATGCTTCAACTCTGCAATCGCCCGCTCTGTCGCTCCGACTTCATCCAGCACCTTCACGAACCTTCTTTCAATCGCCCAATTTGGAGGGCCGGCCCGGCTGGCCAGGCGCAACCGTTGCAGATCGACTTCGCCCGATTCTTTCTGCTCTAGCACGGCGAGCATCTCGTGAGCTTGCGCTGCTACCAGCGGCATCTCCGTGGCGCGGGCTAGCAGTTCCCCCGCCGCTTTGAAGTCATTTTCTCTGATTGCGAGGCCAGCGAGATTCAGAACGGCGAGCGGTTGATTCGGCTGCTTTCGCAGCGCAGCCTCGTGATGCTTTTTCGCCTCGGCGAGCCGCCCTTCACTCATCTCCAGACTCCCCAGATTGATCAACATCCGCGGTGATTCGCCGCCCGCTGCGATCGTGCGCTCCAGGAAGGTGCGCTGATCTTTCCAGTCGAACGTCCGGAAAAACGTGCGGCCAGCCAGGAAAACAACCCACACTGCCGCGACGACGGTGCCGACGCGGGCGATCTGCTGAAAACGCGGATTCACGGCTGCCCTAAATCGGACCGCCGTCAGCGTAAATGCGAGAAAGAGAAAGGCGCTCGGCAGGTAAAGCCAGTGTTCAGCGACCGTGGCATTCAGCACGATGACCCCACTGACCGGAACGTAGGTCAGCACAGTCAACGCCAGACAAAGAAACACCGCCGGGTCGCGTTTTCGCGCGCGGAAGAGCCAGTAGATGAACGCGGCCATCAACAGCAGACCCAGCAGCGTCTGCAACTCACGCCACGACGCGGCCGTGATACTTTCGCTGCCGAATCCGGTCGGATGCGTTTCGACATTGCGCTCCATCTGCAGGTTGCGCGGCAGGAAAATGAGACCCGCGTACTCGGCCACCGCGCGGCTTACGAGAATCGGCCGAACCAGCGCCGGCAGTGGCGGGTTCTGCGGCGGAGGGGTATGCTCAGC
This sequence comes from Chthoniobacterales bacterium, assembly GCA_013694595.1. Lineage (GTDB taxonomy): Bacteria > Verrucomicrobiota > Verrucomicrobiia > Chthoniobacterales > UBA10450 > JACCTI01. The sequence goes on along the minus strand of JACDCC010000117.1, from coordinate 11,492 downwards.
GCCCATCCGCAGGCTGAAATAGCAGACGAACACGAACGCCGCGACGGCTGCGGCGTACGCAAGCACGCGCCAGTTCCGCTGGGAGACGACGATTGCTGCCCAAATTGCGAGAAAGACGAGACCGGATTCTTTGCTGAGCGCGCTCAGGAGAAAACCAACGGCGGCGAGAACGGTGAACAGCCACTGTCGTCCGGCTGTGGCGCGCAAGCTCAGCAACGCAGCATGGAGCGCGCCGAATCCGAAGGCCGCGGCGAGCGGATCAGCCCGGCCGGAGATGTAAGCGACCGCGGAACTTTGAACCGGATGCACCGCCCACACCAGCGTGGCGAGGAACGGCACCACGCGACGCGCTCCTTCCGCGACTGCGAGCAGACGCAGCAGCTCGCGGCTGAAGAAGAAGAGCGCGAGCGCGGCCGCGATATGACAGAGGATGCTCGTGCAGTGATACGGCGCCGGCGAGAAGCCGAAAGCAGCGTATTCAAACGTGTAGGTCAGACGCTGCAGCGGCCGGTAAAAATCAGACGCCGCCGCATCCGTGAAAAGGAAATGCTGGAACCCTTCGGGGATGAGACGCCAGCTGCGGATGAGTGGATCGCGCAGCACCAGCGCCGCATCGTCCCAGACGAAGTCGTTCCGGAGACTGATCGCGTAGACGCCAAAGGTGATGACTGCGAGCAGCAGCGCGGCGAGGGACTTTTTCACACCGGAATCGATTGGACAGAATGAGTAAGTTGCGCGTCTAAGTTTGGAAATGATTATCGCAGCGTTCCGTTATCTCACGATTTCCGCCCTGCTCCTCGCAGCGAGCACTACGCATGCCGCTGGTGTTCCTGACGATTGCACGCAGTTGATTGTCGCCACCGCGCCTGATTGGGACTCGAACCAGGGGGAGCTGCGGCTCTTCGAGCGAACGCGCGGGGAGAAGTGGACGCAGCAGGGCTCCTCGATCCCGGTTCTCTTCGGCAAAAATGGTCTCGCGTGGGGCACCGGCCTCGCCGGGCAGAACGAGCAGGGCCCCCGGAAAAAAGAGCGGGATGGCCGCGCGCCCGCGGGAGTGTTCCGGATCGGAAAAATCTACACCTACGACGCTGCTCTTCCGGCCGGCGCGAATTTTCCGTTCCATCAAGTGACCACGGCCGACGCGTGGGTCGACGATCCGACGCATCCGGAATACAATCGTCACGTCAGGATTTCCGACCCGGAGAACCCGCCGGTATGGTTTGAGAAGCAGAAGATGCGGCACAACGACTTCGCCTACCGCTGGCTGGTGGAGATCCGGCACAACTCCGGCCCGATCGTAGCGGGAGACGGCAGCGCGATTTTTTTCCATATCCGCCGCGGTGAAACACGGCCGACCGCTGGTTGCACGACGATGGCGGAAGCCGATCTCGTCCGTCTGATCAAGTGGCTCAAGCCCGCGCGCCGTCCTTGCTACGCGTTGCTTCCGACGCGCGAATATGCGACCAGGCTGCAGTCCTGGAACCTGCCGCCACTCGCCGCCGAGACGGCGTTGCGTTGAATCGCGCGCTTCGCCGTTGCGCGCTGCCAGTTTTGTTCTACGTTTGGTCTCGTTAGGCACCCTTTATGAGAAAACGAGCGAATCCCGATTCGGAAGCGAATATTCGACGCATCGATTCGAAGGCGAAGGCGAAGAAGCAAACCCACGGGTTTCAGGTTCACTTTCTGCGCGGCCGCGAGGCCGTCACGAAGATGTTCAGTGACACCGTCTATGGCGGCAAGGAAAGTGCGCGGCGCGCGGCGCGTAAGTTCAAGCGATCCGCTATGGCAGAGCTGCCCGAACGCGTCTTCCGAGGCCCCGTGAAGGCGCAGCCAGTTCGGCCGAAGTCGAAGACAGCAGCCAAAACAAAGCCGAAGGCGAAGTCGACGTCCTCTAAAACGAAGCGGCGCCGGTAGCGGTTCCGCGCCGATGCGGCGCATTACGCCGCGCGTCTCGTGTATGCTTGCCAGCACTCCACGAAGCCGGGGGCAAAATCGTGCGGTCGCGCCTGAAGCCATCCGCTCACGACCTCCGGCGGGAAAAAGCCGCCGCATTCAATCTCGCTCCGCGCCAGCTGGAACGGCCCGTTGTGCGATCCAACATAAAGCCAGATGAACTCGTGCCCGGTTCGGTCCGACGCCGGCAGCTTCGCCACGCGATCCAGTCGAGACGAGACGCCGAGTTCTTCGGCGAGCTCGCGCGCGGCGGCGACATCGTAATCCTCACCCGCGTCCACGTGCCCCGCGGCGCTGGAATCCCAGACGCGGGGATGCCGGTCCTTGAGTGACGAGCGCTTCTGCAAAAATAGCTCGCCCAAATCGTTGAAAAGAAGGATGTGCACGGCGCGATGCAGGAAGTTATTCGCATGCACTTCTGCGCGCGGCGCAGCACCGACCACGGCGTCATCCATATCGACGACGGCAAAGAGCTCCGTGCTGTGCAGGTCTCCGAGAGCAGGCATCTTTGGGCCGACGAAATTCGAAAGCGCGATCCACTGGATGAGCGATAATTCTTCTGCACGGGCTTTCGGATCAAATCCGCCGGCCTGCGCCGCCGCCTCCCAATCGTTCACTTCATCACGCAGCAGTTTTTGAAGCTGTTTGCGGCGCTGCGAAAAACCGGCACGGACGAGCCGCGTGAATAGCTCAGCGTCGTACTCAGGCAGTTCGCCTAGAGGGCGTGGTGTGATTTTGACAAAGGCCGAATCGACCTCCGGTCGTGGCAGAAAAACCGACGACGGGACGGTCCGCAGATACTCGACACGATAGTGCAGCTGGACGATGAGCGTGAGAGCGCCGTAGTCGGCGGTGCGCGGTTCCGCGGAAAGGCGGCGTGCCATCTCCTTCTGTAACATACACAGCCAGAGAGAAATAGGGCTCGGGTAAGCGGTGAAATTCAGCAGCAGCTGGCTGGAAACGTTGTATGGAAGATTGCCGATAAATTTAACGCGCGGCTGCGCGAAGAGCCGGCGAACATCAAACTCGAGCGCGTCGCCGTGCACGATCTCGAGGCGGTCGCCGCGGAACCGCTCCCGTAGAAAATTCGCCAGGCGACCGTCCTTCTCGATCGCGAGAACACGCGCGCCCGAGCCGAGGATGAACTCCGTCAGCGCCCCGAGGCCGGGGCCGACTTCCACCACGTAATCGTCCGGCGTTAGCTCGGCCCGGGCGACGATCCAGCGAGCAAGGTTCTGATCGTGGAGAAAGTTCTGCCCTAGGGTTTTTACTGGAGTGACCCGAATCTCCCGTAGCGTCGCCTCCATCTCAGAGAGCTTCATCGGTGCGCGGAAAAAGACCTCGGATTGGAGGTGATCTTTGCGCCGGTATTCACAAAAGCGGTGTGAACAAATTGCTGCGCCAGCCGATCTTTATTCACAACTTATTGATTCCCCCTGCCAAACCGGGAATTAGGGTTACGTTTCCGCAAGGATGTACTCCGCCAGACGCGAGTAACGGTGGAACTCGCGCACTCGCTCTCGAGCGTTCTCACCCATCTGCGAAAGTTCCTCACGGCGCCCCAGTGCTCGCCGCGCCACCTCGTAAATGTCGAAGCTCTCATGCGAATAATAGACACAATCCACGTTCTCTCGCAGGGGCGCGTATGGATAAAGGGGCGAATGCTTCCGCAGCGGAACGGAACCGCAGGCGGCGATCTCGTAATGCCGATAACAGTCGGAGCCGAACCCCTCCGGGCTCCAGCAGAGCAGCGATTGCGCACACAGCTCGTGGAAGACGTTCTCGGGGTAGCGCTCGTCGGATATGTGCACGCGAAACCCATTGCTTTGCAGCTTCAGCAGCGCGTCGCGTCCGCTCTGGCGGACCGGCCGGTTCGTGAAGTCTCCGGAGAAGAATAGATCGTACTTTTTCTCCGCTCTTACCGCCGCGGCGCGCTCGAATCGCTCGTCGCTGATGCCGATCGAGATCGGGCGCAGCTTCGCCGCCCACGAGCGGAGGTTCGCGTCGTGCAGGATGCTGTCGGGCGACTCAGCCTTGGCCGAAGTGTAGAGAAACGTGTTGATCACGTTCGAAGGTAGTTCGCGCTTGAAGTATTTTGCGCAGCGCTCCATAAGCCGGAACTTGGCGTTGTCCACGACCGGGGAATCCATCTGATCGATCATGTAAAGCGGCGTGCGTTCGTCTTTCCTCAGCTCGTGAAAGATGCGTTCGCAGCCGAGAAATGCCGGTAGATCGCCCCAGCGTTTTTGTAATCGGCTGAGGTTCCGTGGAGCGCTCTTCCGCGGATTCCAGTACTCAGGCGGGTTGCCCAGGATCACGGCATCGTAACGGTGCGCTCTGAGCTTCTCGATGATTCCGGCGATGTCGTTGCGTCGATTCTGCGATTCGTCACGTGCGCCGAAGAGATAACGATCGATACGATAGCTCGCGTCCGAGAAGATTTCCCGGACGTGCCGGCTCTGGAAGATTTCGTCGACAAGCAGCAACGATTTCATCGAGCGCAGCTCCAGCGCGGTTACGGCTGCTTGATTTGCGATTGCGGGCGTCTGGCGAGGCGAAGTGGCTTTTGCGCGATCTGCCGCGTGGCAGATCCTTTGCGGCTCATCCGGTATGCACGACGAGCGTCCTTGAGCGAGACGCCTTCGAGGAAGTAAACGGTAGCCGCTTTCCCGAGCGCGTAAGTGCCCGCGCCTGCTACCATTCCGCAAACCACATTGCCCCAGCCGGGGAAGAACTTAAGCACCGCGCGCGCGCCTTCGCGCAGGATCATTCCCGCGCCGACATTCACTCCCAGCGCGCCCACGAACTCAGTGGCCGCGCGCAGGCTTCGTTCCCGTCCCGCGATGTACATAATGCCGGAGACCATCACGAGCTGCAGCGTGGTAAGGATCGGCAGATCGGCGAGCGGGATGGGCTGCGTGCCGATGGCGGTTGCGATCGCGCTGGTCGACTTCACCAGAACCTGCGCAATTTCCTCCTGCACCTGGCGGTCGCGCGACAAGCGCGCCATTTCGACACGTGCTTCGTTCGGCAGTTCGCGGGCCATCAATGCCATCAGCCGAGCCGCAGCGTCCGTGTGGGTGGCCGAGCCGTCGGAGCCAGCCGGAGCGAGCGGAATCTCCACCACCTGCACGACGTGCTCGCGAACGCCTTCTCTCTCGGCAAAGGCAGTCTGCAATTTCTCCTGCGCCCGCGGCCGCTCGGACGCGGGAGTTTTGCCGTTCGGCTCGGTGGCAGCAGCACGTTCACGCCCCAGTAACGAAATCCCGATCACCTTCGCGTCCGGCGCCTGAGCCGCGTTGGAGGCAGCGAGGGATGCGAGCTGATCCACATCGCGCGTCAGGACCGGCCGCGCGCTGTTGCCATCGACGAGATGGAGAAACATGTCCGCCGCATGTCGCGTGAGTTCTTCTTCAATCTTGCGCATCGCCGCCGCGTCCGCACCGCGCGCATCGAGGACCGAGATCATCCCCTGGTGTCCAATGGCGACGTTCTGCCAGCGGAAAACTTCCATCAGCACGTCACGCATCTCCGCCTGTTGCGTGGAGGCGAACAACGTCGCGACCACTTCCTGGACCGGCAGCTTGTGCGCACCGGTGAGAACGAAACGAGGCGGACGCTGCTTAAGGAACAATTCCTTCAGCGGCGTGAGCTCTTGCAGGACAGGCTTCTGAATCGTGGCGGGTAACTTGCCGAGAAAGCCCTCCAGCCGCTCGACGATGTGAAGAAAAACGGGCTGGTTCATACGCGACGCACATCACAACTGCGATCTTTTGCTTCGAATGCAAGGGCGGTTCCGGTTCGCGCCCGATTTCATTTTCCATCGCCGGTCGCCACGCTTATAACCGCGGCATGAGCTTGAATGTGGAAGCGCTTTCGCGCGCAGCGAACGAAGCCCGTGGCCTCGCCATGGATGCGGTGCAGGCGTCGAAATCGGGACACCTCGGGCTGCCGCTCGGCTGCGCGGAAATGGGAGCGGTTCTTTACGGAAACGCGCTGCAGCACAATCCCGATGAGCCGCGCTGGGTGAACCGGGATTACTTCATCCTCTCCGCGGGACACGGCAGCATGCTTCTTTACGCGTGGCTGCATCTCAGTGGCTACGACCTCCCGATGGAGGAGATCCGCCGGTTTCGTCAGCTCCACAGTAAAACGCCGGGTCATCCGGAATTTTTCGAGACGCCGGGAGTGGAATGCACCACCGGACCCCTCGGCCAGGGCGTGGGCAACGCGGTGGGTGTCGCGGTCGCCGCCAAGATGGCGGCCGCAACGTTCAACACGCCCGAGCACAAGATTTTCGATCAGCATGTCATCTGCCTGGCGGGCGATGGCTGCCTCCAGGAAGGCGTGTCCGCGGAAGCGAGCGCCTTCGCGGGGCATTTCGGTCTCGATAATTTGATCCTGATCTACGACTCGAACGCCGTCACGTTGGACGCGATGGCCGAAGCGACCCAGAGCGAGGACACCGGGAAGCGCTACCAAGCTTACGGATTCGATGTCCAGAAGGTGGACGGCAGCGACATGACCGCGTTTCTGCGCGCGTTGAAGAAAGCGAAGCGGCGCGACAATGGGCGTCCGCAAATGATTATCGCGCATACGCTGATCGGCAAGGGGATCCCCGAAGTCGCGGGCACAGCCAAGGCGCACGGTGAAGCCGGAGTGAAGTTCGTCGACGACGCGCGCCGGAACCTCGGGCTGCCGGACGAGCGCTACTCCGTCTCTGACGAAACCCGCGCCTATTTCAGGCAGCACAAGAAGAGCCTGCTCCGGCATTACAAGCGGTGGGCGAAGATGTTCACGGCCTGGCAGGAGCAGAACCCGGAACGCGCGCAGCAGCTCACCGACGCGATCGACAAGAAAGTGCCCGCTGATCTCCTCGCGCAGGTGCCGATGTTCCCGGCTGACGCGAAGATTGCGACGCGCAAAGCGGGGAGCGAAGCCTTGCAGCCGCTCGCGCGAGCGATGCCGTTCTTCATCAGCGGAAGCGCGGATCTGCACGGCTCGACGTTGAACTACATCGAAGGCGGCGAGGATTTCAGCCGCGAGAACCACAAAGGTCGCAACATCCGCTTCGGCATTCGCGAGCACGGGATGTGCGCGATCATGAACGGCATCGGCTACCACGGCGTGTTCCGCGCGTCGGGCGCGACGTTTCTGGTCTTCGCGGATTACTGCCGCCCAGCCATCCGCCTCGCCGCACTTTCGAAGTTGCCGAACATTTACATCTTCACGCACGATTCGATTGGGGTCGGTGAAGATGGGCCTACGCATCAACCGGTGGAGACGGTCAGTGGATTGCGCGTGATCCCGCAGCTCGATGTGATCCGCCCGGCGGATCCCGAGGAGACTGCCGGCGCCTTTGCTGCCGCTGCGCAGTGGACGGACGGTCCAACGCTGCTCGCATTGACCCGGCAGGCGGTTCCGATGTTGGACGAAATCGACGTCAATCTGCGGCGCGAGGGCGTCGCTCACGGCGGCTATATCGCCTTGCGCGAAAGCGCCGATCTCGACCTGATCATCCTGTCCTGTGGCAGCGAGCTGCAGCATGCGCTCGCGGCAGCGAAGGAGCTTGGTGGCGGAACCCGTGTCGTCTCCATGCCGTGCTTCGAGCGCTTCGAGCGACAGTCGGCTGAATACCGGGAGGAAGTCCTGCCGTTTGCCTGCCGGCGACGGGTCGCGATCGAAGCGGGCGTGCCTGATGTCTGGTATCGTTACGTCGGACTCGACGGCAAGGTGATCGGGTTGCATCGGTTCGGACTCAGCGCGCCGGGCGATCAGGTGATGAAGGAATTCGGGATCGACGCGCAGCATGTGGTCGAAGCCGCGCGTTCACTGTCGCAGTAGCTGCCGGGGAGCGCAGGCTGCCAGCCTGCTGTTTGCCGCAGCTTGCGGCAAACGCGCGGGGACGTGGCAATGTGATGGGCGTGTGCACGTGCTTGAAAGCTTGCGTAGGGTCCGGCTGCGCTTTTCGGCGGAGGCTGAGCGATCGTCGGCAGAGGTGTTCGGCAGGCTGCCGAACACTGCAGGCTGGCAGCCTGCGCTCCCCGGAGGCGTGGCCTTGCTTCACCGAGGTTTCCGGTAAGTTGCGGCACGCGTGATCTCTTCGCGCATCGAAATCTCGCGCGAAGCCGTCGCTTCACATTACGACGAGCTCGACCATTTCTATCGCGACGTCTGGGGTGAGCATGTGCATCACGGCCTCTGGCTTCGCGGCAGTGAAACGCGCGAAGAGGCTGTCCTGCAGCTGGTAGAGTTCGTGGCGGAGCAGGGGAAGATCAGCCCCGGCAGGCGCGTTTGTGACATTGGCTGCGGCTATGGTGCGACAGCACGCCTGCTCGCCGCGCGTGGTGCTGAAGTCACTGGCGTAACGGTCTCGCCTGCACAATTCGCCGTCGCAGAGCGATATCAGGCGCCAGCCGGCGGAAAGCTGGCGTTCGTCCTCGGTGACTGGCTGAGCAATGAACTGCCGGCGAGCTGCTTTGATGCCGCCATCGCAATCGAAAGCTCCGAGCACATGCCGGACAAAGGCGCATTCTTCGCGCAGGCGCACCGCGTCTTACACGCCGACGGGCGACTCGTGGTCTGCGCGTGGCTGGCGGCGGAGAATGCGAGCAAACGCGCCGAGCGTTGGCTGCTGGAACCGATCTGTCGCGAAGGCCGTATGCCGCACCTTGGCACGGCCAGCGAGTATCAGTCGCTCGCTGTATCGGCGGGGTTCGACTTGCAGAACTTTGAGGACATCACTCACGGGGTGTCCCGGACGTGGCCAGCAATCGCTCACCGCCTCGCTGTGAAGTTGTTCACGAGCCCGCGCTACCTCCGCTTTCTGTTCAAACAGCATGCGCGCAATCGCGTGTTTGCCCTCACGACGCTGCGGATCTGGATCGCCTATCGCATCGGCGCGATGCGGTATGGTGTCTTCACTTTCGTGAAGAGATAACGCTGCGAGTTTTCAGTGCGGCTCAGAACCGCCGCGGGCTCGATCCTCGAACCGTGTGAACTCCTTCAGGAAAGTCAGCGGCACCTCACCGACCGGGCCATTACGCTGCTTCGCGATGATCAACTCGGCTTCGCCCGCCTTCTCCGCGCGCGCCTCTTCATCTTCTTCGTAAACTTCCGGCCTAACGAGTAATCCCACGAGATCGGCGTCCTGCTCGATCGAGCCGGACTCACGCAAGTCGCTCAGGCGCGGTTTGCCGCCAGAGCGCGCTTCAGGCTGCCGATTGAGCTGCGCCAGCACGATAATCGGCAGCTTCAGTTCCTTCGCCAAACCCTTGATCCCCGACGAGATCTCCGAAATCTCCAGCTGCCGGTTGTCCTGCGCGCGCCGGGTGGTGGACTTCAGGAGCTGCAGGTAGTCGACCACGATCAGCTGAATGTCCTTCTGCGCCTTCAGCCGTCGCGCTTTCGCGCGCAACTCGAGGATGCTGAGGCCCGGAGTGTCATCGATGTAGATCTGCGCCTCGGCCAGCTTCGACGCCGCCGCCGTGAGACTGGGGAAATCGCGCTCGGCGAGAAATCCTTCGCGCACCTTCTGCAGATTTACGCGTGCACGGGAGCAGAGCAGACGTTGCACGAGTTGCTGGCTGCTCATCTCGAGGCTGAACACTGCCACCGGCAGCTTGCTGCTGATCGCCACATGCTCGGCGATGTTCATGGCGAGCGCCGTCTTGCCCATGCTCGGGCGCGCCGCGATCACGATCATCTCGGCTTCATGGAGGCCGTTCGTCATTCGATCGAGCTCCGTAAACCCGGTCGAGATGCCGGTGATGCCGCCGCGCCGTTCCCAGAGCTGCTCGATCGACTCGAGCGCACCCATCACCTGCTCCTTCATGCCGGGCATCTGGCCTTTGAACCGATCTTCCCCGACGGCGAAAATCTTCTGCTCCACCTCATCGAGCAGGTTGTTCACCTCGTCCTGCTCTTCGTACGAACGCCGCACGCTCTCTGTGCAGGCGGCGATGATCTGGCGAAGCACGAACTTCTCCCGAACAATCTCCAGGTAGTAGGTGATGTTCGCGGCCGTCGGGACGAACGTGTAGAGGCTCGTGATGAACGCTCCGCCGCCGACCGTCTCGAGAAGATTCCGATCACGCAGCGTCTGCGTGAAGATAATCAGGTCAATCCCCGCGCCCGCATTCCAAAGCTCCACCAGGACGGTGTAGATCGTCTGGTGCGCCGGAACGTAGAAGTATTCCTCGGTGATCCGCTCGACGCATTCCGCGATGATATCCCGCGGCGAAATGAGCATGGAACCGAGCACGCCCTGCTCGGCTTCAACGCTGTGGGGCAGCGTCCGACCAACATCCTGCGGAGAAGATGTTAACCGATTGTCAGTAACTTTTCCGCCGCTTCTGTCAGCCGAGCCTCGACCGTTTCCGTTTCCATTACGGGCGGTCCTGCGAGGCTCCCCGGGTTTCTCCGACCCTTGGGGATCTCTCGGCATTTATTTTCTGTCGCGTGGGCGGGGAGGGCGGCGATTCTGTGGACCCGGATCAGCGCTTTCGACTGGTTCCGGCTTCGGTTCAACAGTCGTAGACTTCACCGTGAACTTCATCGTAGCCGTCACGTCGGGATGCAGCTTGATGGAAATCTCGTGATCGCCCGTCGACTTGATCGGCGACTCAAGCACGATGCGGTGGCGTTCGATCTCAGCGCCGACTTCGTTCTTCAAGCGCGTCGCGATGTCGTTCGCGGTCACAGAGCCGAAAGCCTTGCCACTCTCGCCCGTCTCGAGCGTGAAGATCACCTTCGACTTGCCAATGCGGCGCGCGATTTCCTCGGCTTCGTTCAGCTCCTTCGCTTCGCGTTCGGCGCGCTTGGCCTTCAGCATGTCGAGCTTGCGGAGGCTGGATTTCGTTACCTCGTAGGCTTTGCCCTGCGGCAGGAGAAAATTACGCGCAAAACCGCGGCGAACTTTGACAACATCCGCCTCGGCACCGAGGCCGGGGATGTTTTCAGTGAGGATGATTTGAGTGGAAGGCATGACTAGAGAGTTCGTCGCGAGCGACGGGGACACCGACATTATGACCGGCAGCCGACCTGTCAAGGCGCTTCAGGTTGCGCCGGACCCTCGCCCTCGCGTCGCTCGCGGTGCCGCTCGAAGATCCGTTTTGCTCCCCGCAGCAGAAATCCAGTGACGATGATCGAAACAAACGTGCCGGTGCCCAACCGGAGCGCCATCCAGACGTACAGCTGCGTGACGACAACGTAGATAATCGCAAGCACCACCGCGACGCGGCTCTGCTTGTAGAGGCCGAAGCGAGCAGCCCAAGCCCGACTCCCATCACCGCAAAGTCGATCATGAACCAGGTCACCATGGCCGGCTGCAGCAGCGCTCCGACCAGCGCGCGCTTACTGCGCGCACCGCAGCGTACACCAGCAGCGCAATCCAGGCGTATCGGACACTCTTGTCCGAGTGATCCGAGACAGAGACGGAGCGCGGGCGCTCGTCGTTCTCGTCCGCCATGCCGGTGTGCTAGATCATGCCGAGCTTCATGCGTCCGGCTTCGCTGATCATGTTCTGGTTCCACGGCGGA
>JACDCC010000097.1 GCA_013694595.1 Chthoniobacterales bacterium | reverse complement strand
ACCACGGCAAGACCACCTTGTCGGATCGTCTGCTCGACCGGACGGGCACGATCCAGAAGCGCGACCAGCAGGATCAGCTGCTCGATTCGATGGACCTCGAGCGCGAGCGCGGGATCACGATCAAGGCGCATCCGGTGGCGATGAAATACACGGCGCGGAATGGTCTCACGTATCGGCTAAACCTCTCGGATACGCCGGGCCACGTCGATTTCGCGTATGAAGTTTCGCGGTCACTCGCCGCGTGCGAAGGAGCGCTTTTGATCGTGGACGCCGCGCAAGGTGTAGAAGCGCAAACCGTGGCGAATGTGCATCTCGCGCACAAGCAGGGGCTGACGATTGTGCCAGTGATCAACAAGATCGACCTGCCGAACGCCGACATCCCAGCGGTGCATCGTCAGATCGAGGAGATCCTCCAGATTCCCGCCGAAGAGGCGATCGATTGCAGCGCGAAAATGGGGATCGGCATCGAAGATATTCTCGAAGCCGTTGTGCACCGGATCCCACCGCCGAACCCTCCGGCGGACGACACGCTGCGCGCTCTGGTGTTCGACTCCGTGTTCGATGTGTATCGCGGCGTGGTCGCGTATGTTCGCGTCTTCTCCGGTAGCATCGAGCCCGATCAGCAGGTGAGGATGATGAACAACGACTCCCGCCACGAGGTGAAGGAAGTCGGCGTGTTCACGCCGAAGATGTTTGCGCAGCCGAAACTGATGGCGGGCGATGTCGGTTATTTTATCGCGAACATCAAAACGACTGCCGACATCAAAATCGGCGACACCATTACGGACCTGCGCAATCCCGCGAAAGAGCCGCTCCCGGGATTTCAGGAAATTCACCCGATGGTGTTCAGCGGCATCTACCCGATTAACACGGCCGATTTCGAGCATCTCAAGACTGCGATTAGCAAGCTGCGGTTGAACGACGCGGCGTTTGTCTATCAATCCGAAAGCTCCGTCGCCCTTGGCTTCGGCTTCCGTTGCGGTTTCCTCGGTCTCCTGCACATGGAAATCATCCAGGAACGGCTCCGGCGCGAGTACGACATGGACATCATCGCCACGTCGCCCAGCGTCGTTTACGAAATCGCCACCACCCGCGGCGAAACCCTCTTGGTCGACAATCCCGCGCACCTGCCGGATCCCAGCATTATCGACGAAATCCGCGAGCCGATTGTGAAAGCCTACGTGCTGTGCCCTAACGAGAGCATCGGCGACATCCTCCAGCTCATCATGGAAAAGCGTGGCACGATGGATCACACCGAGACACTCGACACAAGGCGCGTGATGCTGCATTGCGAGCTGCCGCTGAACGAGATCCTGGTCGACTTCAACGACAAGATTAAGAGCATCACGCGCGGGTATGGGTCGATGGATTACGAGCACGCCGGTTACCGCGCCGCCAAGCTCGTGAAGCTCGACCTCCTCGTGAATGGCGAACCCGTCGACGCCTTCTCCATGATTGTGCACCGCGAACGCGCCGAAGCCAGAGGGAGACAGCTCGCCGCGAAGTTGAAGGAAGTGATTCCGAATCAGCTCTATCAGGTCGCGATCCAGGCGGCCATCGGCGGCAAGGTCATCGCGCGCGAGAGCGTCTCTGCCTTGCGAAAAGACGTCACCGCCAAGTGCTACGGCGGCGACATCAGCCGCAAACGCAAGCTCTTGGAGAAGCAGAAAGAGGGAAAGAAGCGCATGAAAAGCATCGGCAAGATCAACATCCCCCAGGAAGCCTTCATCCAGGTTCTGAAGACGCAGTAGCTTCGGAGTTCGGAGTTCGGAGTTCGGAGTTCGGAGTTCGGAGTTCGGAGTTCGGAGTTCGACGTTCGGCCTTGTCGCCGCCGCCGGGCATTTAACGGATTCGCAGCGTCCTACGCCGGCTTCGCTGGCGGTGCCGTCGACGGAGCTGCCGGCGCGGTGCTCGCGCTGCCTTTGCCGCCGCGGTGCCCGTTCCACCCGGCTGATCCGGCTCCACGCATGCAGCTTCTCCGCCTGCTGCGCAGGATGGCTAACAGCCGCGCGCGATCCAAAATGCAAATTGCGATCGTTAGATCAGCGTCTGCTGTTCCGCGTCGCTTTCAGCCTTCGCTGTCGCGAAGTTCAGGTCTGGCTCGTCAGTGAGATGCTCGTCGCGTTGTGGAGCGATCGTCACCGTCGGCGGCGGCTACGCTGGCAGCGTCCGCCAGCAAAACCTAGCCGGAGCTCGATCCCGCTTCCACAGGAGCCGCGAGCGCGTGACGAGGCAAATCGATCGTGAACACGCAGCCGGACCCGGGAACGTCGCGAACCTTTAGAGTTCCCTTGTTCAGCTCGACGCTGCGACGGGAGATCGATAACCCCAGGCCAAGCCCCGTCTTGTTCACGCCGCTCTGCGTAAACGGGAGAAACATCGTCTCCGCCTCGCTCGGCAGGAGACCGCCGCAGTGGTCCTCCACTTCGATTAAAACCCGGTCACCGACCGCAAAGGCGCTCAGATTAACCGCCGAGTGCGGCTCGGTGAACTTAAACGCGTTTTGTAACAGATTGCCGACGGCGGCCGAGAGAAGGTCCCGATCAGCATCCACCGCGAGGGAGGAGTCCACATGCGAAACTGCGAATGGAATTCCCCCGACCTGCGCTTCGAGTCCAGCCGCGAGCTTCACATCATCAATCAGATCGGAGACGGAGAAAACCCGATGCTGGGCGGGCATGCCCGCTTTGATGCGCACTTCCGAGAGCGATCGATCGATCAGCTTCCCCATTCCGAGGAGGCTCCGGGTTAACACCGCCCCAGTTGACCCGCCAATCCCGACGCTGCCTTCCTGGATCGCCGTCACCGCGAGGGTAGCGGAATTGAGCAGGTTCCGCAGTTCATGAGCGAAAGCGCCGAGCCGTTGGTTCAAGGCATCGGCCTGCTGGTCCTCCGTGACAAAATCTCGCTGGTAGCTGAACTCCGTCACCGCGTCCGCGATCGCGTCATCCAGGCAGCGGTTCAGGGTATGAAAATCTTTCGTTTCGAAAGGAGCCTTTCGTTCCAGCGCCAGCTCCGTGATCGACTGGCAAAGGTCGCCGTAGTCGTGCACCACCTGTTCGACCGTGAACCCGTGCTTGGCCAGTTCCCGTCCGTGCTTGGTCGCACCTTCCGCCATGTCGGTAAGCGGTGATGGCGGGCCTCCCGACTGCCCGGAAATTTGGCGACTGCGCTCCGCGTCGTTGATCTTGTCTGCTTTGAGCGTTTCGATCAGTTGATCGAGGAAGTAGCTGATCCCGAACTCCAGCTCCTTGTTGTCGCCACCGCGCCGGGGCCGTAGCGCCACCTTTGCCCGGCAGCGTTCGATTAATTCCCGCCGGTTCGCCCCGAGGAATTCATTCATCATAGCGACCACAGGCTACCACGCTTCGGCGGTTTGCCTACGGAAAGCGAACCAATGCTATACGCAACCAAGAACCGAAGAGCAAATTGCCATCGGTTTTCGGGTTTAACCCCGTCCCGTCAGATCAGCGTCTGTTGCTCGGAATCATTCTCGGCTTTCGCCTTCTTGAAGTTCGGGTCCGGCTCGTAGTCGGGATGCTCGGCGCGTTGGTTGCCGTTCAGGAGCCGTCGATCGTGGGCAACTGCACGCGCGCGAACTTCTTCCCCGCCAGACTGCTGTAGAATCCGACTGAAGCCGCATCCTTCACCATCGCCAGGGTCGGCTGGTCTAGGGAGATGAAGAGCGCGATCTCCGCTTTCTCCCGTTCGCGCACGTGATTGAGCGCGCGCACGTCATCCGGCTTGATCCCGCCGCCCTTCACACTCACCACGATCTTGCGCACTTCCTTCCGGTCGAGATCGCGGAAGAACTTCACCCCATCGATGCCGGTATCCGCGCCTTTCTTCTTTCCCTGGAACGGCTGCGCTTCCACCAGCGAGACCGCCCACCACTGGAATTGATACTTGTCGCGCAGCGCCAGATTGCGCGCGCCCTCGAGGTCCTGCGGCGTGCCGTGGACTTCAAACTTGCAGCGCGCGCCGTAGCGATCCTTCAGCCGCTTCTCGATCAAAGAGATCGCGAGATGGGTGATGTCGATCCCGATCCATTTGCGCTTCAACTTCTGCGCCGCATCCACCGCCGTCCCGCAACCGCAGAACGGATCGAGCGGTCTTCGGATTCTTCACCTGTGTCCGACCTGTCACAGAACCGACTCTCGAGCTTTACCTGTATCTTTTGCCATAATGAGTTCTTTCCGCTGAGTGCACCAAAATACCTCCCGTTGCGGTCCGATGACAAGACACAACAGATTTGGTAGGCGAACGCCTTTGCGCGGGCTTCTCACGGTCGCGGGAGGGCGTCTCACGAAACCGGGAGAGCCGCTTACCGTAGCACGGTGGCGAGTCATCAAGCCCAATCGGCATCTCACCGGAGCGGGAACGCGCTTATGATGGCCGGAGCGGTGCTCACGGAAGCCGGAACTGGTCTCACCATACCCGGAAAGGGAGCTCCCGGTCGCCGGAGACCGTCTCACGGACGCTGGAACTCGTCTCATGGTCGCCGGAACCGTGCTTACCGCTCCCGGAAGGAGGCTGACGGTAGTTTCTCTTGTGCGCCGCCGCCGGTCAGAGTCACGCGCATGAACACAGCGCAAGAGAATCGAATCACAATGTTAAGACAGTGGATGCTTTCCTGGACGAAAATCAGGCAGTCTGGAGCGGGATGGCCGCGTTTGTTACCGCGCATCAGGCATTGGAGGATGGAATCGCGTCGATCGATGCGGCGACCGAAAAGCAGGAGACGCCGATCACCGGGGCAGCGGCGGAGAAAGGCTTAGCGCGCGAAGAGCTGAAAGATGTGACTTTCATGATGGCAGAGGCGCTCGGCCCTATTGGGCGCGAACAACGCTGATCACCAACTGCTCGCACTGGTGGAGGTGACCCCATCGAGCCTGCATAGCATGGGGGTAGAGGCGCTGGCCACGCGGGCGCTCTCGATTCATAAGGAAGCGACGACGCGGCTGACGCAGCTCGCACCGCTTAATGTAACGCAAGCCAACGTGGGCGAGTTGAAAACGAAGCTGGATGCGTTCAACGAGTCGAAAGAGGCGCCGCGCACCGCGGTGGCGGGACGGGCGGCGCAGACGAGCGCGCTGCCCGAGTTGATCCGCGAGGTGAGCGGGCTGCTGCGGAACAAGCTCGATCGCGCGGTGAATTTGTTCCGGCGCTCCAATTCTGAGTTCGTAGCCGGCTACCGCACCGCGCGCGTGATCGTGGATCGCGGGACGGGACAGAAACCGGCAACGCCGCCGACAACGACAGCCGTGCCGAAGCCGCCCGCGCCGTAGAAGCGCTGGCGCCAGCGCACGGCTGAGATTGTTCAGCCCGACAAAACGCGGAAGGCCGCCAGGACTATGCCGCGGGTTCCTGGGGAAGTGTAAAGGTAAAGGTCGCTCCGGAGCCGTGGACGCTCTCTGCGCTCACCGTGCCGCCGTGAGCTTCCACGATCTGTTTCACAATCGTGAGCCCTAGCCCGCTGCCTTCTTTCTCCGGATCGCTCGCCAGTTTGTGAAAAACACTGGAGAGCATTTCCAGCGGAATCCCCGCGCCGTTGTCCTGCACGACACATGTCACGGTCCCCGCATCTTCGCGCGCGCGAATCACGATCCGGCCGCGGGCTGCGTATTTGAAAGCGTTGCCGAGCAGGTTCTGAAAGACCTGAGAGATGAGCCCAGCGTCCGCGAAGACGGTGACCAAATGGGAGATCTCGTTCACCACCTCGATGTCGTGTTTGGATGAGACCGCTTTTAGATCAAGGACAAGCCGCTGGACCAACGGCCAGAGCTCAAACGTGCGCCGCTCCGGTTGAAACGAACTCCCCGTCCCGGAAGGATGCACCTTCGCATTTAGCACCTTCTGAATCAATTCCTCCACGCAACCCAGATTCCGGCGCAGGGCGGCAAAGATTTCATCCGTGGTCCCGGACCGGGCTTCGCCCAGTTCCTCTTTCACCGCGTCGGCTAATAACGAGACGGCGTTGAGCGGTGTGCGCAGATCATGCGCGATGAAGGCGAGATGCTCGTCCTCCTGCTCTTTCCGAATCAGCGCCTGCTGCGCGGCAAAGGCAGTCACGGCCAGCCGGACGGCTTCGTCGAGGCGGTGATTGATAATGCGCAAGGCCTCGCCCACCACGAAGAGATCGTGCCGCTCCGCCACCGTGATAAATGCCGTCCGCAGGAGATTGTACTCCGCGACGACCTGGCCCACATCGAGGCCATCGTGAAAACGCTGCACCCCGTGCACTGGTGGGCTGCCCGCGGCGTGCTCGACGGAAAGAACGCCCGCCGCGCTAGAGGCGAGGTCGCGCGTGATCTCCGAGATCAGATCCGGGAGGTGATCCGTGATCGTCGGCTTATCGAGCTTCAGGTTCCGGAGGAGCTTATTGGCGTGCGACCGCCACTCACTAATGATCTCTTCCTGGCAACCTCCGAAGACTTCCGCCAGGTGCGCGACGGTGCAATGTTCCTGAGTCGGCACTACGGAAGGTGCCACACGACACCGCTAATACCAGCGGGGAAGCTGATCGACCGCCTCCCAATTTTCGCCGGTTATCGGATTCCTTATCGTCCATGGACTGGCGCGCGCGGCGGGCGGAAGCGCTTCTCAACGAACGGCGTCGGAGCGAGTGGCGATTCGGTTCCGTGAGCGGATTCATCGATGTGCCGGTTCGTTGTGTCAGGTGCGGTAGAATCTTCAGGCACATCACGATCGTCGCCCTCGCCTGCCCACCGGCCACTCTTGCGAGCGTCGGTCCGCATTGCGGGACCCTGCCGAAGAGTGGCGGCTCACATCGCGCCACCGAAAGGGGCGGTCAAATGCGACCCGCGTTTGCGTCGTAAGTACTTATCTAAGGAGGTTGGAACGACCCTCCGCTCAACGCGCACTGACCCTACGGCCAGTGCGCACCGACCCCGCGGCTGACAGGCAGCGACCTCGGTCCCCGCGTCACCGACCGTCCGCCCGGCTCGCACCGACTCTGGATTCAGGCTCACCGATCCTACGCCCCGGCTGTGCCACCCTTGGACCCGGCACGCACTCACTCGAAGCTGGCCGCACATCGACTGCAGGATGCTTTGCGCCGAGCAATATGTCTGGCGTGTGTGGAACCGAGGCGGAATCCGGTTTGCAGCAGCCATGGGCGCAGCAGGGACCGGGGGAAGGGCCGCTCGAACCGAGTCTCGGGTTGGCTCGCACGCGGAATGAAGATTCGTGCCGAAACCCTGAAAGTGGCGCGCGTTAGCACGACCCCTCTCGCAACCACCTCGTAGCTGCGCAGCGCGGCGCACATTCCGGTTTTCAAGCCGCGCTCTTCGGCTAGCATTCCGCCGCATGTTCACTCCGCGCTACGTCAAACACAGCAAGCTCCTGCTGCGGCACGGCCAGAAGTATCTGCGCTACAAAAAGGATGTGCTTGCCGACGCAGAGCGTGAAGACATCCAGTCGAGCATCGACGGCCTGAGCGAAGCTCTGCGAGCGAGGAACGCGGACGAGATCAAGTCCCATTCCGCCGCGCTCGACGGCAAGTTGCACAAGCTGACGCCGGTCACCTGGGAAGCTCATTGGCGGGAGAACTGCGAGGTCATCCTCGTCGCGATCATCGTCGCCGTCGGCATCCGCTCGTATTTCCTCCAGCCGTTCAAAATTCCGACTGGCTCGATGCAGCCGACCCTGAACGGCATCATCGGCCATCCGCGCAGCGAACCGGCTCCGAACGTCGTTCAGCAGGTTGCTGAGTTCTTCATCCTCGGCCGCAACTACATCGATGTGGTCGCGAAGGAAGATGATCGTGTGGTGCAGATCGTGCCGAAGAAGTTCGGGTTCTTCTTCACCTTCTCGCGGATCGAGTGTGGGCGGCGAAGCTATCTGGTTTATTGCCCGCCGGAGACGTTGAAGGCCGATTTCCGCGTTACCCCGGGCAGCATGTACAAGCGCGGCGACATCATTGCGCGTGGTGCAGTCGACACCGGCGATCAGGTGTTCGTGGATAAGTTCAGCTACAATTTCGTGAAGCCGAGTCGCGGGGACGTCTTCGTTTTCCGCACCACAGACGTAGCGGGAATCCCGAGCGATCCGCAGTCCGGCGCGCCCTTCTACATCAAACGCCTTACCGGGCTTCCAAGCGACAACATGCAGATCGATCCACCGCGGCTCCTGATTAACGGGGAGCCTCCCGAAGGACTCGGATTCTCGCGGGTGATGGCGGCGGAAGAGGGCTCGGGTTATCGCGGCTACGCGGCGACCGGGATGTACATGACCGATCCGACTCAGACGTATACGGTGCCGCCGGCGCATTACTTCGCGATGGGTGACAACAGCTACAACAGCTACGACAGCCGTTACTGGGGCGCGGTGCCGGAGGAAAACCTCGTCGGACGCGGGCTGCTCGTCTACTGGCCGTTCAACCGGCATTGGGGATTGATTCGTTAGGCGAGACGATGTTCTCGAGCGTCCCGCGCATCCTGCCGCTGCTCGGCCTGTGCGGCGGGTACGTGCTCGTGATGCTGTTCAATCCAATCCGGCTTGCGCTGCGGGACGGCTTCCGCTGCATCACGCGCTTCAAGCGCATCTGGCTGACGTTCACCCTGCTCGGGCTCGCCTACTCGGTCTTTCAATTCATCACCTTCACGCCGCTGGCGCAGGCGTCCGACCTGAACCCGCGCCAGATGGCGGAGATCTCTGGCTGGAACTGGCCGCGCCTCGCGGAAGTCTGGCAGGAGCCGCTGCTTCCGACGCTGGAAGGCGTCGCCGGGATCTTCGATAACGCCACCACCACCTATCCGCTTTCGGTCGTCGCAGCGCTCCTGTGGCTCTGCAACTGGCGTGGGTTGCACGGCGCGTTGCTGAGCGCGCTGCGGAAACGTTTCAAACTCTGGAGCTACTTCATCTACATTGCGGTGGCGTTAGGCGCGATTGCGTCGCTCTTTAAGCCGATTGTTTTCTGGCGTCTGCCAACGTGGCGCATGGTGCTGCCGGACGCGGTGCTGTTTCAGACATCCGCCGCCGTCGATGCCGTCGCATTTATCTTCGAATACCTCTTCGGTGTCTACATTCAGGTCTACCTGATCGCCGTCTGCCTCGCCTGGATCAAAGGTCTGAGTTTTACCGAGGAAGCGCTGTTTCAATTTGCGGTGCGCCGGTTCAGTTTCGTGATGAAATGGGCCGGCATCGTCGTGCTCGTGAGCCTGCTGATTTTGCGGCTGCCGCTGCTGCTGGCCTACTTCATCGACGTACCGGGCGTGCTCGATTACGTGCCCTTCGAGCGTGTGGCGATGAGCGGGTTGATCATCCTCTTTTGCTCGGTGCAAATCTCACTCGTGCTGCATAACGAGAGCCTGCTCGCAGCAATCAGGGCGCACCGCCAGTTCATCCAGCGGAATGCGGGGCGCTTCGCCTGTTTTCTGTCCATCTGCGCGCTCCACTTTTTCTTCCTCAGCGCCTGCGACGCGATCGTGCGTAGTGCAGTGGAAGATCGGGCGCTCGGCATGATCATCTGGAAGACGATCTACGTCTGCGCGCGGGGGCTCGTGACGGGCTGGCTGCTGGCTTCATGGGTGTGCCTCTTCCGCCAATGCGAGACAGGACGCGCCGGCCAGGAAACATGGATCGCTTATTGAGCTAGGGCCGCTCGCTGCGGCCTTCCCTCGGCGTGGCAGCCCCGACCGACATCCGGACATTGCGTCCCGCTGGCCCACGCGATTGGACGGCGCAGCGCGCCGTCCCTACCATTGAGGCCGTGGATGCAACGAAGATCACGCGGCAGAGCAAGTCGAATCTTGCTCTTGCCTTCGTCTCGTTAGGCGCAGAACGGCGCGCGGACATCACCACGTTTTATGCGTTCTGCCGTGTCATCGACGATATCGCAGACGCGCCCGACCGAAGTGTCCCGACAAAAGCCGAAGCGCTCACGGCCTGGCGGCGCGCGCTCGTCTTCCCCTCACATGACGAGCCGCCGCTCGCGCCCGCGATCCGCTCCTTGATGGCGAAGTATCAGCTTGAGCCGCCGATGCTGGAGGAAATCATCGCGGGCGTGGAGATGGACCTCCACATCACGCGCTACGAAACGTTCGAAGAATTGCGCGTTTATTGCTACCGCGTCGCCAGCGCTGTCGGTCTCGTGAGCATCGAGATCTTCGGCTACCGCAATCCGCAGTGTCGCGAATACGCCGTTGAGCTCGGGCTGGCACTGCAGACCACGAACATCATTCGCGACGTCGGCAAGGACCTGCGCATCGGGCGGATTTATCTACCGCGCGAGGAGATGACGCGCTTCGGATATTCTGAAGCAGAGTTACGCCGCGAGACACGCGATGAGCGTTTTCTCGCGCTCATGAGATTCCAGGCGGAGCGCGCGCGCGTTTTTTACACCCGGGCGGCTGACCTGCTGCCGGCCGAAGATCGACGGTCGATGGTGGCGGCGGAGATCATGGCGGCAGTGTATCGGGAGTTGTTGCGCAACATCGAGGAGGACGGGTTTCGCGTCTTCGAGAAGGAATATCGTTTAAGTCGTGTGCAGAAAGCCGCACACGTTGCGCTCCAATTGCTCCGATGCCGTTGAGTTGAATACGGGCCAATCTCGATCCGTCACAGCTGGTGGAACTGGTCCGGTAGCAACCGAGACGCTCTCGACAGCCGAATCAATTTCCACACAACCCAACTATGAAAATAAAATCTTTGGCAGTGGTAGCTTGCGCGGCCCTTGGCGCGCTGGCCCTTAATTCGTGCGAAACCGCCACCGGGACGGGTGCGCTCGTGGGTGCAGGCGCAGGTGCGCTGGTCGGCAGCGGTGGCCCCCACGGTTACGGCTCGCGCGGAGACACGATCGCCGGGGCTGCGATCGGCGCCGGGGCAGGAGCGTTAATCGGCTCAGCAATCGATGCTGACCGCCGTGGCTATTACGAAGGACGCGAGGCCGATTACTATCCGATGGGGCGGCGAGTCGGGCGCGGCCTCGTTCGCAGCCCATATCCGCCGTATGCGGTCGTGGACGTGCGTGGAATTCCTCCAGGTGCGCTCGTGCGTGATCCCTCGAGTGGACGTCCGTTCCGGAAGCCTTAGTTCTCTCGGATTTTGACATCGACGGGTTGGTTCGGCGAAAGCCGGATCAACCCGTTTTCTTTTGCAGCGCGTCGACCAGGCGCTGCGCTTCTTCCGTCATCTTCACCAGCTCCGGCCACGGGCGGTGATGATTCTCCCCAGGCAATTTTCGCGTCGCGTCGAAGCCCATGTGCGAGCCGATATTCTGCGTGCTCGGCGCGTGGTCGAGGGAGTCACTGGGATTACGAATGATGGTGCTGTCGCGCTCCGGGTCCGTGTTTGCACAGAGGCGGAAGAGCACCTCGCTGGTGTTATGCACGTCGCAATCTTCATCGACCACGATGATGTATTTGCTGAACATCATCTGCCCCATGCCCCAGAGGCCGTGCATGATCTTGAAGGCTTGATACGGATACTGCTTCCGGATGCCGACGAAGACCAGATTATGGAATACGCCTTCGGCCGGCAGCGTCATGTCGACGAGCTCCGGGAAGTTCATTTTGAAGACCGGCAGGAACACCCGCACGCTTGCGTCGCCGATATAATAATCTTCCATCGGCGGAATGCCCACGAGGGTCGCGGGGTAAACCGCACCGCGGCGATGCGTGATCGCCGTCAGGTGGAATACCGGGTAGTCCTCGATGGCTGTGTAGAAACCGGTGTGATCGCCGAACGGTCCTTCCGGCCGCGCCTCACCTGGCTGCACGTATCCTTCGAGCACGAAATCGACATCGGCGGGCACCTCGAGGTCGATCGTTTGGCACTTCACCAGCTCCACTGATTTTTTGCGGATGAACCCGGCGAAGAGGATCTCATCCAAGCCGTCGGGCAATGGCGCCGTCGCGGCGAAGGTGTAGGCAGGATCCCCGCCGAGACAGACCGCCACCGGCATGCGCTCGCCGCGTTCGTAGTAGCTCCTCCCGTGGCGCGCGCCGACCTTGTGCACCTGCCAATGCATTCCGGTGGTCCGCTCGTCGTACACCTGCATCCGGTACATGCCGAGGTTCCGCTCACCCGATTCGGGGTCACGCGTGTGGACGTTTGGGAGGGTGATGAATCGCCCGCCGTCGTTCGGCCAGCACTTCAAAATCGGGAGATCGTTCAGCGTGATGGCGGGCGCCTCGGGATCGAAGCGGTGCACCACCTCCTGGCACGCGCCTTCGCGGACGTGCTTCGGTCGCGCGTGCAGCAAATTCAATCCCTGCTTCAGCAGGCTCCAGCCCTCACGGAGGTCGGTCGGCGGTTTCGCCTTCAGGATCAGCTGAATCTCCTGCGCGAGGTCGTCGATGCTGTTCAGCTTCAACGCCAGCGCCATCCGGCGCGTCGAACCCATCGTATTGATCGCGAGCGGAAACTGCGACTCGCGTCCATCGATCAACGGTCGCTCGAACAACAGTGCCTTGCCGCCCTGCGGCGACTTCATCTCGCGATTCGCCCATTCCGCGATCAACAGGTTGGTGTCGGCCGGCACGGAGATGCGCTGCAACTCCCCAGCGCTGTCGAGCGCGTCGACAAACTGGCCAAACGAGGAATAAGCCATCTACCGCACTGTATCAGCGATCACTGCCCGCGGACAATCCGGCGTCGCGAATACGAATCCGTGGCCCGCATTCGCCACAGCGGCTGTAAGCCAATCCCACTGGCGTGTCATTCTGAGCGGAGCGGAGCGGAGTCGAAGAATCCCGTTGCATCACGAACGACATGCCGCGGGATCCCTTGACTTCGCTCGGGATGACGGCGGATGAGGCGTGGAGGCGTTTAGTAAACGCGCGGCGCGGGCAGGAATTGGAAAGAAATCACGCGTCCGTTCTGGAACGAAACGATCCGCTCCGGATAACTGACGACGGACGTGCGGCGGTAGAAGAAGGGGTCATAAAATGGGTCGTAGAAGACGTGCCGATGAAGCCGGCCTGAGCGGTGACGATGCAGGGAGGACCCGCTATAGCCAAAGCCGCCGCCGAACCCATACCCGTAGCCAAAACCACCATATCCGAAGCCGGGGTAATAATCGCCCGCTGCAGTGCTGAAGTAGATCCAAGTTTCTGCTGATGATCCCCGGTGACGCCCCGGGCCACGCTGGTTCGGCGCGCCCCACGCGAGATAGACGGCATCCTGCGACATTCCCTCACGGATCTTCCCTTGGGAGACCAGCGCCTGATCGCGAGCCGACAAGGCGTTATAAACTGCCGGCCGTTCAGAAATGCGGCTTTGTGGCGTTTCGCAGCTGCCGAGAAGTAGCGCGGTCGCTGCGATGAGCGCCGTCAGCGCCCCTGAAAAGATTTGACGCTTCATGTATGGAAATTATCACGCGTCGAACCTGCGTCAACTCACCGGAACGCTGCCAGCGTGCTCTCACACCCGCTCCGTGCTCTTGCTCAAAGTCCGAGCCCCTCGTAGTCTCGATGCCGTGGAGGATCGCTACGGCCATCGCATTTCGTACCTGCGCGTGTCGATCACCGATCGCTGCAACGAACGCTGCAGCTACTGCATGCCGCGCGAGTTGCAGGAGTGGCTGCCGCGCGACGGCATCCTCAGCTTTAAGGAGACGCTCCGGCTCGTGCGGGTGGCGGCGAGTCTTGGGGTGAAGAAGATCCGCGTCACCGGCGGCGAGCCGCTCACCCGGCGCGATGTGCTGCCGTTCCTGCAGGAACTCGCACGCATTCCGGAAATCGATGACATTGGTCTGTCGACGAACGGCACTCTGCTGGCGCGCGACGTCACCCCTGGTGTCTCGATGGCCTCCGCCCTACGCGCAGCCGGGGTGCGGACGGTGAACGTCTCGCTCGACACTTTGGATCGTGAGGATTACCAGCAGGTGACCGGGCGCGATTTCCTCCCCGCAGCGCTGGCCGGGATCGACGCCGCGATCGCGGCCGGATTCGAGCTGATCAAGCTGAACTGCGTGCTCATCCGCGGTCGCATCGAAGCGCAACTCGAGCCGCTGGTGGAATATGCTGCGTCACGGAATCTGCTGCTGCGCTTCATTGAGTTGATGCCGGTAAGCACGCAGGAAGTGCTCGGCGCAAGCCAGTTTTTCCCGATCGCCGAAGCGCGCCGCTGGCTGGATGAGCGATACGGGGCGCTGATGCCCGAGCCTCAGTTCCGCACCAACGGCCCCGCGACCTACTACCAACTGCCGGCGAGCGGACAGCGGATCGGCTTTATCGGCGCGATGACGAACCTGCACTTCTGCGAAAGCTGCAACAAGCTGCGCCTCACCTGCGATGGAAAGCTGCGGCCGTGCCTCGGCAGTTATCTGGAATTCGACGTCATGAAAGTGATGCGCGCCGGCGCGACGGACGCCGAGTTGCAGCGGTTCTTCCTCGATGTGGTCGAACGCAAACCGCAGCAGCACGACTTCCGCGACAACTACCAGCCCGGGCGCAAGATGGTCGCGATCGGAGGGTAACGAGTGAACGCTCTCACGCACATCGCGGAGGACGGCAGCGCGCGGATGGTGGACGTCTCCGCGAAGCCGGTAAGCGCCAGGGAGGCGATCGCCTCGGGACGGATCAAGCTGCGCGCAGAGACGCTGGAATTGGTCGCGGATAACAAGATCGCGAAGGGGAACGTGTTTGCCACCGCCCGGATCGCAGGCGTGCAGGCGGCGAAACAGACGTCGCATCTGATCCCGTTATGTCACGGCTTGAACCTGAGCCACGTGGACGTCGAGATCGTGGCCGCAGAAGGCGCGGTCGAGGTGACCTGCACCGCACGCACAACGGCGCAGACGGGAGTGGAGATGGAAGCGCTCACGGGGGTCTCGCTCGCGCTGTTGACGATTTACGACATGTGCAAGGCTGTCGACAAGGAGATGCAAATCTTCGACATCCGGTTGCTGAAAAAGACGAAGCGCGATGTCTGACGGGCTCGTCGCCAACCCGTCATCGCGAACCGCGCAGACGGTGAGGGACCTCGGGCGGGGTGATTGGATGCACGCCAGCCGGGTGCAAGGTTCGTCAGCCTGCGTCAGATCCTGCGGCGCGCTTTGCCAGCCTCAGGATGACAGCGCCGCACAAAACCGTGAGCGTCGCTAGCTTCCCGTCAGCGCATGCCAATCACCGTCGGAATCCTCACCATCTCGGATCGAGCCAGTTCCGGCGAGTACGAGGATCACGGCGGCCCGGCGTTGAAGGTCGCGGCGGAGAAGGCCGGCTGGAACGTCCACAGCGAAGCAATCATCCCGGACGACGTGACGCGCATCCAGGAAACGCTCCGGGCCTTCAGCGCTCAAGGCTGCGGCCTCATTCTCACCACCGGCGGGACGGGGATCGCTGCGCGCGATGTCACGCCGGAGGCGATCCGCGCCATCATGCGCGTGGAACTCCCCGGGTTCGGCGAGGCGATGCGGATGGAGTCTTTGAAGATCACGCCGAATGCAATTCTGTCGCGCAGCCTGGCCGCGGTCGTCGACCAGTCGTTAGTCATCGCGCTCCCTGGGAAACCGTCCGGCGCAGTAGAGTGCCTCGGCTTCGTCACCGGCGCGATCCCACATGCGGTCGCGTTAGCGCAGCGGGTACCGACTTCCTGTTAGCTCGCGTGGGCGACGGACCTGCGGAAGAACGTCCCTCCGCGCCTCACTCGGCCTTACATCGTGATGACGGTGATCTCGGGCCGGCAGTTAAATCGCACCGGAAAGCGATAGGTCCCAATCCCGGCGTTCACATACAGCGGTCCGCCTTCGCTCTCGAAGTATCCGAGATCATACGGCCCTACGCCCCACGGCAGGAATGGCGCGCCGAAGAACGGCAATCGCACCTGCCCTCCGTGTGAATGGCCGGCAAGGATCAGGTCGAAGACCGGCCCCTGCAGCCGGTCCGCCATCTCCGGGTAGTGCAGCAACAACAGCCGCCGCCCGGCCTGCGCCGGCTTCAGCGCGTGGATGCCGATGATCGCCATCCCCACGATCTCCAGGTCGTGCGTCGGCAGCACGATGCTGCGATCGACCAGCCAGGCGCCACCCGTCGCGGCGAATGCCTCCGCATAGTCGGCAAATTCGGCGCCGCAGGAGTAATCATGATTGCC
>JACDCC010000044.1 GCA_013694595.1 Chthoniobacterales bacterium | reverse complement strand
ATTCTATCGAACCCGCGCGTTTTGTCAAATGTGCGACTTACGCAGGGTGCCAGCCGATCCGCCCCTTTGTCCTTTCCCCGAAATGATAGCTGCGCCGTCATCCTAAACAGTCTCGGCGCCTTAATTCTGCTACGGAGGCTCTCAAGTTATGCCATCCAGCACATCGGCCTGGTGGATCTACGCCTTGCTCGCTGCATTCTTTGCAGCGCTCACCACAATCTTTGCGAAAGTCGGCGTTCAAAACGTCAACTCAAATCTTGCCACAGCCGTTCGCACGATTGTAGTCCTGCTTGTAGCCTGGGGGATTGTTATAGCGAGGGGTGAGTTTACCGGCTGGGCCAGCCTGTCGACCCGTACGCTAACATTCCTGATCTTATCCGGGCTGGCAACCGGCCTCTCGTGGATTTTTTACTTCAAGGCGCTACAAGCCGGCAAAGCTTCGCTCGTTGCCCCTATCGACAAACTAAGCCTCGTCATGATTCTGCTGTTCTCGGTTCAGTTTCTTGGTGAACCATTGACGTGGCAAGTGCTCGTGGGAGGCACTCTTATTGTTATTGGCACATTCGTCCTTGTTCTCTGACGGCTCAACACTCGTCCGCTGCGTCGGTGTCAAGGCTGCAAACACTATAGGCGACAACGTGTGCGTCCGTGCCGTCAACCAAGTCGACTTGATGCAACGCAGTGCCTCCCTCACGATCTGGTTTAGAGGCGGTCGAACAATTTTGAAGTGCGGTGGATTGAGCTAAAATAACAGGACGTAATTCAACAAACCATTCTTTGCCTAGCGAGGAGCTTCGACAGTGGCAACCAAATATACAATTGATGATGATGATCAAGAACCGGTCTATAGCACCGATCTAACGAATGAAGCCTGGTCAATACTCAAACCAGTGATGCTATCGCGGCTCTCCAGACGAGGAGCACCCATGACGATAAGCCTGCGGGCCATCTTGAATGGTTGCTTCTATATTACCAAGAATGGGTGTATCTGGGATGACCTACCAAAAGAATACCCCGATCATAACATTGTTTGGTATCATTACAACAAGTGGTGCCGTGATGGGACATGGGAACTAATCAACCGCACCTTGTATGAGCAAGTGCGGGTCAAGCAAGGCCGCGAAGCGACACCAAGCGCCGGAGTCGCTGATAGTCAGAGTGCAAAAACGACTGAAATCGGCGGCGAACGGGGCTATGATACTTTTAAAAAATTAACGGTCGCAAGCGACATGCCCTTTCAGACACTGAAGGCAACCTAATCGGCGCCCTTGTCACAGCGGCAGATGCGCTCGATCGCGATGGACTTGAACGATTGCTGCGCAAAATTAAGCCATCCCTTCCTCGCTTGTCGCACATTTGGGTAGATGGTGGCTACAAAGGACAAGCTTGGGCCGATAAGATCAAAGAGAAGTTTGATATCACCATAGAAGTTGTGAAGCGGTCAGATGATCTGAAAGGTTTTGTGGTTCTGCCGCGACGTTGGGTTATTGAACGCACTTTAGCCTGGTTAGGTCGTTACCGTCGCCTTAGCAAAGATTATGAACACTACCCAGAAACCAGTGCTGGTTTCATCTACCTTGCATCTATCCGGCGCTATCTTAACATCCTCACCGATGCGACAGCCTAAGATTCTTAATTATTAAACCGCCTCTTAGGCATGATGAGAAGGGCGTGGTGCGCGCCTGCTCCGACCCGACGGGTTTTCCGAAACCTGTTGGGTCTCCTGCCTCATCAGTTCAACATTGACACCGAGAATTTAAATCATCGCCCATCATAACGCAAGTCGGCAAACGACCACCCGCGTCTGAATACTCGCTCGCCCCGACATCAACTTGCTATCCATAGCACGGGCGCTGGCACCCCTTTCGTCAAGAGTACAAGAGCATGATATAGTCGCGGCCGCATCCCAATCAACCCCCATGACCGAAGAGGCAATCGGTGGCAGAGCACCCCCTTGGCAACGAAGCCGGCCCTCTTATTGACTTGATGCAGCTTGAAGTACAGGCGCTTCAGGCGGAACAAGCAAGGATCGCGACAAGGATCCAACAGTTCGAGGAGCAACTCGCCTTTTACCGCCATCTCGTTACCCCGCCGCCGCTGCAGGCAGGCG
>JACDCC010000035.1 GCA_013694595.1 Chthoniobacterales bacterium | reverse complement strand
CTTCCGGAAACGGGAGGGCGCTGTTCTGTTTCTGTGGCGGACGCCATCGCCGCCGACTGCTTACTTCTTCCTGACAGCCCCCCCCCGAACGTGATGCTTAGCGCCGATTCGAGCGGACAGAATAATCCGCCCTCCCGCCTTTCCCTGGCCGCCCGTTGCGTGGGCTATCTCGACAAGAACTGGCTTCGTGTCCTGCTCCTGGTCCTGATCGGAGTAGCCGTTCGCTCGACCGCTCTCACCGGTCAACTCGTCTGGGACGATCAGTACCTGGCGCGCGATAACCCGTTCATCAAGAGCCCACTGCTCATTCTCGAGGCATTTCGGCACCATCTTTTCCTCGATTCCTTCTCGGGCCATTACCGGCCGGTCCAGAACATCTCGTTCATCATCGATTACTTCTTCTGGAACACCGATACCTACGGCTTTCATCTCACAAACGTCCTTCTCCACGTCGCTTCCGGTGTGGCGCTATACTTCCTGCTCAAAAAACTGCTGATCTCGGTGGATCCGCAGCAGAGTGACTCCGCCCCCACGTCCACGCGTGGTGCGTTCGATCTCTCCCTCATCGCGTGGTTCGTAGCGCTGCTGTGGACAGTGCATCCGGTGCATAGCGCGACGGTCGATTACATCTCCGGTCGGGCCGACAGCCTTTCGTTTGTTTTCGCATGCGTCGCCTGGCTGCTGGCGCTCCGCGCACGGGCGAGCGCGACCGGCATCACTCGCAGCCTCTGGTACGGTGCTGCTGCGCTCTTTGCGCTGCTTGCTTTTTGCTCCCGCGAGATCGCATGCGTCTGGGTCGCTATTTACCTCGCGCATATTCTCTTTTTCGATAAACGGCTCTCAAACCGTGGGAAGATTCTGACCGTCGTCTGTTCGGTTGCGCTTCTTGCCGTCTACGGCGGTCTTCGCAGGCTACCTGAGCAGCGGAGCGGGCCGGGGCCGACCAGCGCGTGGACCGCTCCGACGCGAGCAGTGCTCATGCTGCGCGCTGTCGGCGACTACAGCAGGCTGATGATTTTCCCATCGAACCTCCATATGGAGCGCAGCGTCGTCGACGGTCGAAACTACGGCAGCACACGCAGCTGGCGTCACTCGGTGGCGACTGAATACCTGTCGATCCTCGGTCTAGCGGCCGTGGCAGCATTGGTTGCCGGCTCCTGCCGCAAAGGCCGCGGACAGCAGCTGCGCGTCTCTGGGGCTGCCTGGTTCTTGTTCGGCTACCTCCCGATCTCGAATCTCTTCGAGCTGAACGCCAGTGTCGCCGAGCACTGGCTTTATTTGCCCAGCGTCGGCTTCCTGCTCTTCCTCGCCGGGTGCGCTCTCGATCTGCCGCCGCGGTTTCGCAGCGGCCTCGTCGCAGTCTCTTGTCTGGCGGTCGTCGGTTTCGGCGCACGCAGCGTGGTCCGTAGCGGAGACTGGCTCACGGCTGAAATCTTTTACGAACGCACCATCGCCGCCGGCGGAACAAGCGCCCGGGTGTCGGTGAATCTCGGGATCATCTACTCGGGTCGGGGCGAGTACGCGAAAGCGGAAGCGCTCTTCCGGGACGTGCTCAAAATGATGCCCGATTACCCGGTCGCGAAGAACAATCTCGCGGACGTGCTCTTTCGGCAGGGCAAAAAAGAAGAAGCCGAAGCATTGTTCTCGGCGTCGAGTGCGACCTCCGTGGAGACGCGTAAAGAATACCCACGCACGTGGATTGCAGCGTTGAACCTGGCGCGCCTGCGGAATAGCGAGGACGATGATGCCGCTGCGCTCGCGATCCTGGAGAAAGCGCGAGTCGATTATCCGCGGATCTGGGAGATCATCAGCCTGGAGTCGGAGCTGGTGCGTCGCACGGAAGGCCCCGAGGCCGCCTTGCGTCTGGTCCAGAACTTCGCGCGGGATAACTGGTGGCACTACGGTGCGGCGATGGCAGTCGGCAGATTGCTCGCGGAAAAAGGCGATGTCGACGGCGCGGATGCCGCCCTCCGCCATGCCAGCTGGCTCGACGTGCACGACGCTGAGGCCTTGAACCTCATCGCCAGCATGCGCGTCCGCCAGAACCAGCTGCAGCAGGCATACGACTCCCAACGGCGAGCGGTCGCGCGACAGCCCGATCAGCCGCGGCAATATTTGCTGCTGTCGGACATTCTCGAGCGCATGGGACGCAGCGACGAAGCGCGGGCCATGGTCGCCCGCGTGGAGCGGATGCAGGCGATGGCGCAGGCGGAGACGGTGGCAAACTAGCTGGGCCAGCCGGGGGCCTGCCGGCGCGTTGACTTACCGTGAGGCAGGCCTAGCATCGGCGGTCTGCTTAGCCGTCACATGCCAGCGCGAATCTATACTGATCGAGACGCGGATTTGAAGTTCTTGCACGGCAAAGTATGCGCCGTGATCGGCTACGGCGCGCAAGGACACGCGCACGCGCTGAACCTCAAAGATAGCGGGCTGCAGGTGATCGTTGGGTTGCCCGCGAAGAGCAAATCACGCGCGCTGGCACGCAAGCAGGGGCTGGAAGTTGTCGCGACGGCGGAAGCTGCGCGCCGAGGCG
>JACDCC010000320.1 GCA_013694595.1 Chthoniobacterales bacterium | reverse complement strand
ACCGCGACGAGCAGCAGGAGCGGCTCGACCGGGACACCGACCGCCATCGCGATGGGCGAGATCGAGGCGACAAAGCTGATCTGACCGGGAAGGCTGACGGAACCAAGCGTGGTGATCGCGGCGACCGCGACCGCCGTCGCGATTTGCAGCGCACCGAGGTGAACGCCTAACAAATGAGCCACGTAGAGTACCACCGCCACGTTCATGGCCGGCGACGTGATCCGGAAGATCGCGACGGCAAGCGCGAGGATCATGCCGGCCGTTGCCACCGGGACGCCGACCGCTTCAGCGCCGCGTAGCATCGCCGGCAAAGAGGCCAGCGACGACTGCGTGCTGATCGCGACCGATTGCGCCGGGAGAACCGCCCGCGCGAAGGCGCGCAGCGAAACACGCCCTCCAAATACCGCGAGCGGATAAGCAAGCAACCAGAGCACGAGGCCGACCCCGGAAACGATGATGATGTAATGCACCAGCGCGCCGAACGCAG
Source organism: Chthoniobacterales bacterium (assembly GCA_013694595.1). Taxonomy (GTDB): domain Bacteria; phylum Verrucomicrobiota; class Verrucomicrobiia; order Chthoniobacterales; family UBA10450; genus JACCTI01. The sequence continues at coordinate 2,659 of JACDCC010000320.1, read as the reverse complement.
CACCGCCGGCACGTGCACCAAGCACATAAGCGAGTGCCAGCACACCCACGGGCGCGAGCCACAAGACCCAGCCGATCATCACCAACATCACATCAGCAAGCGCTCGGAAGAATGCGGTCAGCCGCTCCCGCCCTTCCATCGACACACGGGTGAGCGCGAATGCAAACAGCGTGGTGAAAACAATCAGCGGAAGGATCGCGTCGTTCGCTGCTGCGGCGATCGGATTCGTCGGGATCATCGCGCGAGCGAATTCACCGAGGCCCGGAACCGCCGGCGCCGCCTCTGTGGCCGTGAACGCAGACCGGAGAGCGTCCGCGGCTCCGGCGGGCATCTTCCAGACCTGCAGGAAAACGAGCGTCAGCACCGCTCCCAGAGCCGAGGAAATCCACAGCAGGAGGATGAACAGGAACAACGCGCGACCGGCCACGCGGCTCGCGCGAGCAGCTTGGGCAGAAGCCGCGATCCCGGTGATCAGCAGCGAGACGACGAGAGGAATCACCGTCATCCGCAATGCATTGAGCCACATGCCGCCCACGCTGTCCGCGATCGAAATCGCCCGATCCACCCACCCGCCGCCGGTCGAGGCGCTGGCAATCCCGAGCAGCAGGCCGGCGACTAGCGCCAGCAGAATACCGTAAGCTCTCATCATCGGAGACTTCTACGCGCTACTGCCGGTGCCGCACTTCCGGCGTCGCGAGCGGCGGTCCTATGGCAGCGCGTAGACTTCGATCAGCGCGACGCCGGTGGTATCACCTACCCCACGCACGATCGCGGTGTAAGCATCGGGCGGCACCGTGCCGACGATCGCGGACTCGAGGTCATTGTCGGGCGGAATGCCGGTGGCGGCGATGTCCGCTGCCTGCGTCTCGCGCCAGTTGTTGTTCACCGCGATGCGAACACCATTGCCGTCGTAGATCTCCAGCAGCGGGTCGTTCAGCTTCCCGTTCACGGGCAACGAAGGTCCAAGCGCGCGGACGATCAGCTTCTGGCTTCGAGTGCCGAGCACGATGAAGCCGCCGATCATGACGTTGTCGCCCGTCTGCACCAGGCCGCGGGTGCTGATGTTCGCCAGCTTCGAGTCGACCGTGCGATTCAGGTCGTAGATTTCCACGAGCCCAGGGCCAGTGCCGCCGTCGGCGCCGCTCACGATCGCGGTGTACGCACCGGGGGCGACGCTGCCGATGACGGCTGACTCAAGCGAATTTGAGGGCGGGATGCCGGTATCGAAGATCGCCTGCTGGTCAGCTGAATCCTGCCAGTTGTCGTTCGAACCGACGAGAGTGCCGGCGGAATCGAACACCTCCAGCTTCGGATTTGCGAGCGCGTCGGCGAACGGCAGCGATGGACCGATGGCCCGGGCAAGCAGCCGCTTTGGCGCTGTGCCCGTGACGATAAAGCCGCCGATGAGAACGTTATCTCCGCTTTCCACGCGCAGCCGGGTCGAAATGTTCGCCAGTGTCACGGGCAGGGTCCCGGCGAACTCGAATGCTCCGATGTCGGATATGCCGGTGCGTCCGTATCCACGCTGATCGCCGGCAGGTGCGTTCGCGTCGTTGCCGGCGTCGATCGCGGTGCTGCCGGTTAGCAGGGCCGTCGTATCAGTGGGTCCCCCGTTGTTCTTTAACGTGTCCAGCTTCGGATCAGTGTTTCGCTTGTCGCCCGCCGCGTTGAGGAATCCGCCAGGGCCGGTGCCCCCGTCGCCGCCGGCGGAGTCGCTGCTGATGTTCGCGCCTTCCGAAGTGATGGTGCCGCCGCCGTTCGAGTCGTTGATCAGATTAGCACCCGAGGCGCCAGCGCGCAGGATCGTGTTGCGCAGCGTGACCGTCGCCGTGCCGGTAGAGCTCGGATTCAAAGCATCGTTGTAGATGACACCTGCATTGATCGCGGCCGTATTCCGGTCGAACGTGCAATTCGCCACCCGCAGGGCAGCGTTGCCAGCCGCATTGCTGTCCTGGTAAATCGCGCCGCCGAATTCGCCCGCCCCGTTCTGGCTGAACGTGCTGTTGGTCAGATTGATCGTCGTCTGCCCGGCATTGGCGGAGCTGAAGACAGCGCCCCCGACCCCGGAAGCGACGTTCCCGCTCAGCGTCGAGTTGGCAACGTTCAGCGTCGCGACCCCATTGCCGCCGTTGTTGTAGATCGCGCCGCCATGCCCTGACGCGGTGTTGCCGGCCACCGTGCACTCCGTCAAGGTGAGCGCTCCGGCGTTCGTGATCGCCGCGCCCGAGTTCGCAGGGAAGGTGCTGCCGCTCGCTCTGCCGCCGGTCAGCGTCAGGCCGGAAATGGTGGCGCTGATTCCTTTGGCGAGATTGAAAATCCGCGTGGCGTCGTTGCCGCTCACGGTCAACGTGCGCGCCCCAGGGCCGTTGATCGTCAGCGGCTGGATGATATTCAGCCCGCCGGGGACAAGCGTGTTCCGGATCACTCCGCTCAACCCCGGCGCGAATGTGATCGTGTTCGCGTCGGCGCCTGCGTTGGCGGCATTCATCGCTTCCAGCAGCGTGCAGTCATCCGTCGTGCATCCGCTGTCGCGCTCCGCAGTATTCGTGACGGTGAAGGTCGGGCCGGGCTGCAGTGGCCCGACTTCTACTGCGCCGATGTCGCTGCCATCCCCGCCGATGGCGTTGTTGATATCTGGAAGATCGACCGGGCGCGCCGC
>JACDCC010000402.1 GCA_013694595.1 Chthoniobacterales bacterium | reverse complement strand
GCCCGACACAGTGCTGCTCGAGCTCACCAGCCCCGAAGTTGAGCAGGCGGCGCGTGATGCGGAGCTCAAATACAAGGCGGTGGAAGCCGAGTTGACGACGCTACGTGCCGCGCTGCAGCGGGATTTGCTCGAGCAGGAGTCGCAAGCGGCTCGCGTGCAGTCCGAATACCAGCAGGCCAAGATGGAGGCCGAGACCAACGACAATCTTTCGAAGAACGGTCTCGTCTCGTCTCTCACGCATAAGACTTCCAAAATCAAAGCCGAAGACCTCGCGGCGCGCACCGCGATCGAGCAGAAGCGTTACGAATTTGCCAGGAACAACATCGACCCGCAGATCGCTTCGAAACAGTCCGAGGTCGATCAAGCAAAGGCGCTCGCGCAGATTCGGATGGACGAGCTCGATCAGCTTAAAGTGCGCGCGGGCTTTACCGGCGTGCTGCAGCAGCTGCCAGTTGAAGTGGGTCAACGTGTGATCCCGGGCGCGAATCTCGCTCGCGTCGCCGATCCGACCCAGCTGAAGGCGGAGATCAAAATTGCGGAGACCCAGGCGAAAGACATTCAGATCAACCTGCCGGCTAAGATTGATACGAGGAACGGCGTCGTGGACGGCCATGTTGTCCGTGTTGATCCTGCGGTCGAGCAGGGGACAGTGCGCGTCGACATTGCTCTCGATGGCGAGCTGCCGCGCGGTGCGCGACCTGACCTGAGCGTCGATGGCACGATCGAGCTCGAGCGCCTCGACAACGTTGTCTACGTCGGCCGTCCGGCGTTTGGCCAGGAGAACAACACGGTCGGTATTTTCAAGCTGGTGGCGGGAACGTCTGAAGCGGTCCGCACGCCGGTAAAACTTGGCCGCAGCTCGGTCAACACCATCGAGATCATCAGCGGTCTCGAGCCCGGCGACCAGGTGATCCTATCGGACACCAGCGCCATGGATGCGCACGAACGCATCCGCCTTAACTAACCACCCCCCAAAACCCTCGTCCCAACAAACCAAAACACCCATGCCCACCACTGAAGCAACCAACGACCAGGCCGCCAGTTCCACCGGGACTAACGGCTCTAGCACACTCATCCATCTCGAAGACGTGAAGAAAGTCTTCCTAACCGATGAAGTCGAAACCCACGCACTTTCCGGAATCCATCTCGACATTCGCCAGGGCGAGTATGTCTCGATCGCTGGTCCCTCCGGCTGTGGCAAGTCGACGCTCCTCTCGATTCTCGGCCTGCTCGATACGCCGTCAGGCGGTAGCTACACGCTGAAGGGCACTGAGGTTGCGAACCTCTCGTTCCCCGAACGGGCGCGAATCCGGAACCGCGAGATCGGCTTCATCTTTCAAAGCTTCAATCTCATCGGCGACCTCACCGTGTTTGAGAACGTCGAGCTCCCGCTCACTTATCGCGGCATGGGTGCGAGCGACCGCAAGGCGCACGTGTTCGAGGCGCTGGAACGCGTCGGCATGGGCCATCGCGCGAAGCATCTGCCGAGTCAGCTCTCCGGCGGCCAGCAGCAGCGTGTCGCGGTCGCGCGCGCGCTCGCGGGCAAGCCGGCCATCCTCCTGGCAGACGAGCCGACGGGCAATCTCGACTCACGCAATGGCGAAGCGGTCATGGATCTGCTGAAAGAACTGCACGCGAGCGGCGCGACGATCTGCATGGTGACGCATGACGTGCGGTTCGCACAGCACGCGGATCGCACCATCCACGTCTTCGACGGTCGCGTGGTGGAAGATCACAGCATGGCGGCCTGATTGTAGCGGCGCTTGTGTCAAGCGCCGGTCAGCGTCTCGAATCCAATGTAACGCTCAGTCCAACTCGAACGCCGATGAAGCGCATGGTTGTTGTCCTGCTCCTGCTGATCGCGAACGCGGTCTTCGGTTCGAGTGAGGCCCGGGCCTCTTCGGAGCAGGGCCGTCCCGGCTGTGCGGCGACCGGGCGTCTCGCCTGGTCGGTTAAAACAGCAGGCGAGACGCCCGCTGTCCGCACAGGCGAGGTCGCCCGTGCTCCGCTCGCTTCGGCGCTATGATACGCGACCTCACCTACGCCGTCCGCATGCTGGTGAAGACGCCCGCGTTTGCGATCATTGCCATCCTCGCGGTCGCGCTCGGGATCGGCGCGACCACCGTCAGCTTTTCCATGCTCAGCGCGGTCCTGCTGAAGCCGTTCCCGCTGATGCAGAACCAGGATCGCCTGGTGTATGTCTCGCAGGCTTTCCCGAAGAATGACGACGATGGGGTCGGCTTCGCATATCCCGATTTCCGCGAGGTCAAAAAACAGACGACAACCCTCGACGGCGTCGGCGCCTGGCAGAACGCCACCTTCATCATCACGAATGGCGACAAGCCGGAGCGTTATCTCGGCGCGCACATCTCTGCGGAGACGTTCTCGTTTCTCGGTGTGCAGCCGATCCTGGGCCGCGCCTTCCGCCCGGGTGAAGATGAGCTAAACGCCGCGCCGGTCGTGCTGCTCGGCTATCAGCTTTGGCAGAATAGCTTCGGCGGCGATCCCTCGATCATCGGGCGCACGCTCCCGGTTAATGGCAAGCAGGCGACCGTCGTCGGCGTCATGCCGAAAGACTGGCGCTTCCCCGAGAAGTGCGACCTCTGGATGCCGATTCAGGTCGACGAAAAGGAAAACGGACGCGGTAATTTCTACCTGAGCACTGTCGGCATCTTGAAACCGGGCGTGTCGCTGGAGAAAGCGCGCACCGAGCTGCAGGCCATCGCCGGCCGGCTCGCGGCCGAGTATCCCGATACGAACACCGGCTGCACGATCATGATCAAGACGTTCCGCGAGGAGATGGTGGAGGAAATCCGCACGCTCCTCGTGCTGGTGATGGGCGCGGTCGTATTCGTGCATCTCATCGCCTGCGCGAATGTGGCGAACCTGCTGCTCGCCCGCGCCGCCACGCGCACGCGTGAGATCGCCATCCGTCTCGCGCTGGGCGCCGCGCGTCGCCAGATCGTGCGCGGTTTGC
>JACDCC010000121.1 GCA_013694595.1 Chthoniobacterales bacterium | reverse complement strand
GCAGCGCTCAGCTCATTCCTGTTCGCCTTTGTCCTTAGTGCGGCGCCGGCGCTGCACGAGCATCTCCACTCCGATGCCGCGCATTCGCAACACGAGTGCGCGATTACGATCGTCGAATCGGGGATCGAAACCGGGGACGCGCCGCTCGCCGTCGCGGCACCGGAGGCCGTCACATTCTTTTCCACTGCCGCCGCGCTGCATCCCGTCTGGGTGCCGGCACTGTTCCAGCAGGCGCACGTGTTCGCGCACGCGCCGCCCGCGCTCTCCTAAACGCGCAGCTTCGCTGCCTCTCCTGCTCCGGTCTTCTCCGGAACGCTGAGTCTTCGCGCAGTGGCGCGTTCGCCCGCTGATCGAGCGGCGGCTTTCACCTGTTCGTGAACCGTCGCGTCTACGCCATGCGAAGAATTCAATCTTTAGGAGAACTCCACATCAAAACATCCATTTCATTCCCACTCGCGCTCTTCATCAGCACCGCGAGTCTCGCCTCGGCGCAGGACGCCGTCGCACCACCTGCCGCCGCGGCAACGGCGGAGGAAGTCGCCACGCACGAGCGCGTGGTCGTCAGCAGCACGCCGCTTGGCGGCGACCTCTTCGAGCAGACACAATCTGTCACCGTCCTCACTGGTGAAGAGCTCGAGCTCCGTCTCGAGCCGACGATCGGTGAAACGCTGAACCGTGAGCCGGGCATCAGCTCCACCTACTTCGGGCCGGGCGCGAGCCGCCCGGTGATTCGCGGTCTCGGCGAAGACCGGATTCGCGTGCTGCAAAACGGCGTCACCACGATCGACGTCTCCAACGTGAGCCCCGATCACGCTGTCAGCGCCGAACCGCTGACGATCAAAACCATCGACGTGGTCCGCGGCCCGGCGACGTTGCTCTACGGACCCAACACCGTCGGCGGCGTCGTCAACCTGATCGACAACCGCATTCCTACCGAGCCGCTCGCGCGCCCGCTCATGGGGAAGCTCGACACCCGCTTAAGCACCGCGGAAGAGCAACGCTCCGGCGCCGGACTGGTCGAGTTCCAACTGGGCCGCGTCGTGGTTCACCTCGATGGCTTCAAGCGCAAGACGGAGGACGTTTCCATTCCTGGCTTTGCCCGCTCGGAACGCCTGCGCCGGTTGCAGCCGCTCGAGGAAGGCGAACGCGAGCCACACGGCACGTTGCCGAACAGTTTCGGAGAAAGCCAGGGCGGCGCTGCGGGTGCCTCTTACATCTGGGAGGGTGGCTACGTCGGCACGGCTTATTCGATCTTTGATTCGAACTACGGCACCGTCGCGGAGCCGGACGTCACGATCGACCTCAAGCAGCATCGCTGGGACGTGCGCGGCGCGCTCAATAAGCCTTTCGCTCCAGTGAAGGCGATCAACTACAAGTGGAGCTACTCGGACTACACGCACACCGAATTCGAGGGCGCGGAAGTCGGCACGGTCTTCGACGTCAGCGGTTACGACGGGCGGCTGGAGGTGCTGCACGAGAAGCTCGGGCGGTTCGAGGGTGGCATTGGTTACCAGACGCAGCAGACCGATTTCTCCGCGCTCGGGGCAGAGGCGTTTTTGCCGGCGGTGGAAACGGCGACGCATGCCGTGTTCCTGTTCGAGGAGATGGCGATTGAGCCCGTCCGGCTGCAATTCGGCGGCCGCTACGACCATCAGGCGAACGACCGGCGCGAGAACCCGATCTTCGGGCCTGCGCTCTCGCGGGATTTCGACGCCTTCAGCGGATCGGCCGGCATCGTTTACACGCCGGTGGAGCCGTATGTGATCGCACTCTCGACAGCCTACACCCAGCGCCCGCCGACCTACGTCGAGCTCTTCGCGAACGGACCGCACTTGGCGACGAATTCATTCGAGGTCGGTAATCCTGATCTCGGGAAGGAGCACTCGCTCGCGTTCGATCTGTCGTTTCGCAAGACCTCCGGCCGCGTGACCGGCGCCGTCACCTTGTTCTACAATCGCTTCAGCGATTTCATCACCGCGGAACCGACCGGTGCGTTCTCCGAGGCGGAGGATGGGGAAGACGAAGGGCTGCCGATCTTCGCCTCTCGCGCGGCGGACGCCCACTTCCTCGGCGGCGAAGTCGAAGCCAGCATTCACATCACGGAGCATCCAGCCCGTGAGCCTGAACCGCAGCCCGATGCGGCAGGTAAAGGCGTCATCAACGAGCACACGCCGCATCAACTGCACGTCGAGCTGAAAGCCGATTACGTTTATGCCCAGAACGTCGAGACGGATCGTTCGCTGCCGCGCATCACGCCGTTCCGCACGAGTGCCGCGCTGGTGTATGGATGGCATGATCGTTTCCGCGCGCGCCTCGAAGGCCAGTATGTGCATCGCCAGGAACGCACGGCCGAGTTCGAGTTACCGACCGACGGCTACTTCCTGCTGAACGCGAGCATGAGCTATCGCCTGCCGATCCGTTCGGCGGAACTCGAGGTCTACGTGAAAGGCACCAACCTCACCAACGAAGAGGCGCGCCTGCACACCTCGTTCCTGAAAGACATCGCGCCGCTCGCCGGCCGCGGCGCGCTCCTCGGCCTGCGCGCGAGCTTCTGATCGCCGAGGCGAGGCGCACGCTAAGAACAGTGACGCCGGTAGGGTGAGACTCCGTCGAGCCTGAGAGTTGCGCAGAAAGGCTCGACAGAGTCTCGCCCCACCCAGGTTCCGAGTTCACCGTTGGACGTTGGACGTTGGACGTTGGACGTTCACTTCTGCATGAAAACGTCCCTCGCCTCCATCCTGCTGGCGATTCTGTTGTCACCGGCCGTCGCGCAGGAGTGCAAAATGCCGACGTGGCGCTGCGAATGCGCGCCGAGAAACCAACCAGCGGACGCGCCGGCGGAGCAATGAGCGGGACGCTGCGGGCGAGCTGAAACGTGCACGCATTCCATTATCGCAACGGCCGTCTGCACTGCGAAGAGGCCGACCTCGTGCAGGTCGCGGAGACGCACGGCACGCCCCTCTACGTTTATAGCGCGAGAACCGTGCGCGATCATTATCGCCGCCTCGATCAGGCGCTCGGCGATCTCGATCACCTCATCTGTTATGCCGTAAAGGCGAACTCAAATCGCGCCATCCTGCGCCTGCTCGTTGAGCAAGGCGCCGGCTTCGACATCGTCTCCGGTGGCGAGCTCTACCGCGTGATCGCGGCCGGCGGCGATCCGGCGCGGTGCACCTTCGCAGGCGTGGGGAAATCGCGGGAGGAGATCGAGTACGCGCTCGCGGAAGGCGTCTTCTGTTTCAACGTCGAAAGCGAAGCCGAGCTCGACTACATCAACCGCATCGCTGCCGCCAAAGGAGTGCGCGCGCCGATCGCGCTCCGCGTAAACCCCGATGTGGAAGCCGGCGCGCACAAATACGTCTCCACCGGCCGGAGCGAGAACAAGTTCGGGATCGCGCTGGACCGCGTGGCTGCCGTTTACGAGGCGGCGGCGCGGATGTCCGGCATCAGGATTCGCGGCGTGCAGATGCACATCGGCTCGCAGATTACCGATGCGCAGCCGTTCGCGGATGCGATCGCCAAAGTGGCGCCGCTCGTGCGCGCCTTCCGCGAGCGTTATGCGATCGAATTTCTCAGCATCGGCGGCGGGATGGGAATTGTGTATGAATCGTCCTTCGAGAGCGGACGCCGCGACTGGTGGGAACCGAGCACGAGTGGTGAGGCGCCGCACGCGCTCACGATTGATGAATACGCCGCCGCCACCCTGCCGGCGTTACGCGCGCTCGGCGTCCGCATTCTCCTCGAGCCGGGCCGATTGCTGGTCGGTAACGCCGGCATTCTGCTGACGCGTGTCCGTTACCTGAAACAGGCCGAGCAGAAGAAGTTCGTGATCGTCGACGCGGGCATGAACGACCTGATCCGCCCCGCGCTTTACCAGAGCTACCACGAGATTGTGCCCGTCATCGAGCCCGCGGGATCGAACCGCGAGAGGGTCGACGTCGTCGGTCCGGTGTGCGAAAGCGGCGACTTCTTTGCGCAGGATCGGGAGCTGACTGAGCTGCACGAAGGGGAGCTGGCTGCGATCATGAGCGCCGGCGCCTATGGCTTCGTCATGGCATCGAACTACAACTCGCGCCCGCTGCCCGCCGAGGTGCTCGTCGACGGGGCGCGTGTGGGCTTGGTGCGGGAGCGGCAGACGTATGCCGATCTTGTCCGCGGCGAGCACGACTTCTGATTTTGTCGTCGCTACAGCCGGCGCCCACGCGAAAAGCTTGCGAATTTTCCCGCCGCGCATAAATAGTGCTCTCGATAAACCCGTGAAACGCCTTTCCCTTCTCCTTATTGCCATCGTGCTGCTCCTTGGCGCCGCGGTGCCCGCCCGTGCCGCCGTTACGCCTGAGTACGTCATTCTCGTCGGCGGCCCTTCGCTGATGCAGTGGGAAAAATACAAGGGCTCGAACGCGCACGACTTCTGGTGGGCCAACTTCGTCCGCGCCGGGCGCATCCGGACCGAGCAGCTGCGCGAGAAATACGGCCCCGACGCCAAGATCACCTGGCTCGTCTACAAGAAGGGTTACGTCGATCGCGCCGCCCAGGAGAAGAAAGATCTCATCGGCTTCATCGATTCCGTCCGCGACGCCTTCAACCTGAACCTCGTTTATTTCGACAAAGGCCCCGAGGTGATCAACTACCTCAACAACGGCCAGCCGCGCGACCAGGTGAAGATCGCGTTCTTCGAATTCTTCGGCCACTCGAACAAAGCCTGCTTCATGTTCGATTACAGCAACGGCATGGACAGCGCCTCGAAGTCGTGGCTGCACGAAAGCGAGCTGGTGAAGATAAAGAAGAGTAACTTCACCCGCGACGCGAACATCCGCAGCTGGGGCTGCCACACCGGCGAAAGCATGTCGAAGAAATGGCGCAACGCCGTCGGCAATCGCATGTGGGGCGCCGTCGGCAAAACGCAGTACATGACACACGAGCTGCCGGTGCTTTCGTCGCCGAACGGCAAGTGGGTGAACTGAGATCGCCGATCGCAGAGGGCGGTTTCGCAAAACGCCGTCAGCTGATTTAGCTCTAGCGACTGCCGCTCCCGGATCACGACCTGGCGCACGCTGATCCTCGTAACTCAACACAGCGCCGGCACGGCTTTCTAATTCCGGCGCGCAGCGTTGCCTTCCGCCTTTCGACCCTCGGCGGCGATGGTGCGCAGAGTCCGGCCTACAAGCGCGTCCCTCCGGAGAGACGGAGGGAGGCGGCGGTTGACGAACTCCGTGCTTTCGGGTGGCATTCACGGGTGGTGAATTGCAGGCGCGCTCGATGACTTTTTTCCACGCCTTCATTTATCTGCTCGCGGCGGTGATCTCTGTCCCGCTGGCGAAACGGTTGGGGCTCGGGTCAGTGCTCGGCTATCTGCTCGCCGGGATCGTGATCGGGCCGTTCGGGCTGCGGCTTGTCAGCACGCAGGGCGACGATCTCATGCACGTCGCGGAGTTCGGCGTGGTAATGATGCTGTTCCTGATCGGGCTCGAATTGCGACCCGCGGTGCTATGGCAGATGCGCGGCCCGATCGTTGGACTTGGCGGTGCGCAGGTTGTCGCGACGGCGGCGGCGGTGGCAGGTGTCGCGCTCTGGGTTGGGGCCGCGTGGCAGGTGGCGATCACGGTCGGGTTTATCGTTGCGATGTCTTCCACGGCGATCGTGCTGCAGCTGCTGAAGGAGAAGGGGATCGCGCGGACGTCAGGCGGACGCGCGGCGTTTTCAGTGCTGTTGTTCCAGGATATCGCGGTGATTCCGATCCTCGCGCTGTTGCCGCTGCTCGCGACGTTTGCGCCGACCGGCGGCGGCCATGCGACACATAATGCATTGAGCGATCTGCCCGGCTGGCAGCATGGGTTGCTCGTGCTCGCGGCGGTGGCGGCGGTGATCTTCGGAGGGCGTTTTCTTTTGCGGCCGATCTTCCGCTACATCGCGGCCACGGACCTGCGCGAGATGTTCACGGCGCTGGCGTTGCTGCTCGTGGTGGGGATTGCGCTGCTGATGCAGCAGGTGGGACTCTCGCCCGCCCTCGGCGCGTTTCTCGCCGGCGTTGTGCTGGCCGAGAGTGAATACCGGCATCAGCTGGAAACCGACATCGAGCCGTTCAAGGGCTTGCTGCTCGGGCTGTTCTTCATCACGGTCGGCGCGGGGATTGATTTCGCGTTGATCGCGGGGCGACCCGGCACCGTCGCGTTCCTGGTGGCGGCTGTGCTGGTGCTGAAGTTCGCGGTGCTACTGCTCGTGAGCCGTTATTCGCGCCTGGAGCCGACGCAGCGCTACCTCTTCGCCTTCGCGCTCGCGCAGGGCGGCGAATTTGCGTTTGTGCTCTGCTCGTTTGCGACGCAAAACGGGGTCCTTACGCCAGACATCGCGAATCTGCTGGTGGCGTCGGTGGCGCTCACCATGGCGGCCGCGCCGGTGCTGTTTACGATCAACGATCGGCTCGTGCAGCCGCGCTTTGCGAGCGTCATTCCGGACCGCGAGCCGGACGACATCGACGAACGCGACAACCCGGTCATCATCGCCGGCGTGGGCCGCTTCGGCCATATCGTGGCCCGTCTGATGCGCCTGAACGGCTTCGGCACCACCGTGCTCGATCATGATGCCGACCAGGTGGAAACGCTCGGCCGGTTTGGAATTAAATCTTATTACGGCGATGCGACGCGGCTGGACCTGTTGCGCACGGCCGGCGCGGAACGGGCCCGGCTCTTCGTGGTCGCGATTGACCACGAAGAGCAGGCGCTGCAAATCGTGGACCTGGTGCAGGAAAATTTCCCGAAGCTGCGCATTCTGGCGCGCGCGACGAGCCGGCAGCACGCCTACGAATTGCTGCGGCGCGGGGTGCAGGATGTCTATCGCGAGACGTTCGGGAGCGCGCTCGATCTGAGTGTCGGCGCGTTGCAGGCGCTCGGCATGACCCAGCAGCGGGCGGTTCGCGCGGCGCAGATTTTCCGCAAGCATGACGAAGAGTCAGTACGCGAAATGGCGAACGTCGATCGCGAGGACATGAACGCGTACGTTTCGATGGCGCGGCTACATATCGCCAATCTGGAGAGCGCGTTGGCGGCGGACCGCGAACTCGAGGCGGAAGCGGAGCGTGAGAACCGCGACCTGGCGGACCACGCGACAACATCGCAGGCGGACGGAGTTTCTATTCCGGTTCGCGGCGACGTGACGCGAGGAGGCGCGATGACGTGAGGCGCCGGTGCGAAATGGCCTTGGGCCTGATGGCGATCTTCGCCTGCTGCGGCCACCTCTCCGCGGCGAAAGTGTGGATCGACACCGATCCCTCCATCGGCGCGCCTTACCGGGAGGTCGACGATGCGTTTGCGCTCGTGCTGGCGTTCCATTCGCCCGAACTGGAGATCATCGGCATCAGCACGACGTATGGAAATGCGCGCCTGAAGCGGACGACGAAAGTCGCGCGCGAGATGGTGCGGAGCTTCGGCACATCCGGCGGATTAACGGACGCGGCTGTTCACCCCGGAGCCGCGTCGCGTCGTGACATTCAGACCAAGACGCCGGCGACAGACGCGCTCGCTGCGGCACTTAGGCGAGATCGGCTGACGTATATCGCGCTGGGGCCACTCACCAATCTCGCGAGCTTTCTCGTGCATCATCCTGAGCTCGCCGGCCGCATCGAACGCGTGGTCTTCGTCGGGGGGCGATCGCCGGGGACGGTGTTCGCCTTTGGTCCCACCGGCGGGCTGCGGATCCACGACGCAAATGTGGTGAAGGACCCGGCTGCCGTCCGCGCCGTGCTCGCGAGCAAAATCCCGGTGACGCTGGCCCCGGTGGAGACGTCGTCGCGGCTGGTGCTCGACAAGGAGCGGCGGCTGAGGTTACGCGACGGCAATTCGGCGGCGCAGTTTCTTTACCGCAAGACGCGACTTTGGCTTTGGTTTTGGACCGGGCTCGTGCAGCACGAAGGCGGACCGCTTTTCGATGGCCTCGCCGTTTTGCGCGCCGCGCGCCCGGAAATGGCGCCGACGGAGAGGCGATATGCGTGGATGCGGCCGACCGGAGAACTCGTAGCTGCGCCACGTCCTTCGCGTGATACTCGGCCCGTCGATATCTGCGCGCGGCTGGGTCCGGGCTGGGAGCGGTTTGTCGTGTCGCGTTTGCGCGGGCGTCCTTACTCTCCACACGAACGCTAGTGCGGTGTGACTTAAATAGCTACTCTTCGCCGTCGAAGTAATCGGTCTCGGGGCCTTTCACGAGGACCATTTCGTCACCCTCCTTGCGCACCGCCCACTTGCGGCTGTCCGGGTAGTAACAGGAGTC
>JACDCC010000369.1 GCA_013694595.1 Chthoniobacterales bacterium | reverse complement strand
TACCTACCGAGTCCTCGGCCGCACGGTGGATGACGCCGCGGGCGAGGCATTCGACAAAGTCGCGAAAATGCTGGGTCTTGGCTATCCGGGCGGTCCTGAGATCGAGCGGCGCGCGCGCGATGGTGATCCCGCGCGGTTCGATCTTCCACGAAGCATGCTCGATTCGCACGATTACAATTTCAGCTTCAGCGGCTTGAAGACAGCGGTGCGTTACACGCTCGCGAAGCTTCTGCGGAGAGAAGGTGCGGCGTTCGAAGACGGAATCATCAACGACATCTGCGCCTCATTCCAGCGCGTCGCGCTGGAGGTGCTGACGCGCAAGACGATCGCGGCGGCCCGCAGCTGCAGAGTGCCGCTCGTGACGTTGAGTGGGGGTGTGAGCTGCAACCGAGCTTTGCGCGATCAAATGGAAAGCGCCTGTGCGCGCGCCGGCTTGCGATTTCTGCCCGCGGCGCCGGAGCTCACAACCGACAACGCCGCCATGATTGCCTTTGCGGCGGCGTTGCGATTCAGCTCCGGATTTCAGTCCGCAGTGACGCGGGAGATTGATCCGAATCTCAAGCTCGCCTGACACCGGGGAGAGCGCACCGGCGACTGGCCCGGCATGCGTGACTGGTAAGCACCAAGGTGCAGTAGTCGCGGATAGCTCCGATGTTCGTCGGAAAGCCTTTAATGATTTCCGGTGCCGCGTGTCTGACTTGGTGTTCAACCATCCCAGCCAACCAGATCCGCGCCTACACAATATGAAATCCCTCCTCACGCTCGTTTCGCTGCTCGCCGCCGTTAGCACTAGCATCTCTGCGCCAAGTCCGGTGCATGGCCGTACAATTGAAGACATCAATGTCATTCCCACGCGCGTCCTGCAGCGCGCCATCAGCCCGAAGTTCTTCGAGACGCTTCGGATCTCACCTATCCAGGGTCAAATCGTCGTCCGAGCGCACCTCGTCGGCACGAAGCTATTCGGCGCGCGCGTGGTGCAGTCTGACCTCGGCGGCGCCTATGATTCGGTGGCCCTGGAACGAGCGAAGGAGTTAAGGGTGTGGAGGCATTACAAACTCGACAGCCAGAACCCGATGACTCCGGTCCTCTTGCACCTGTTGATCTACAAGATCGCGGACGGAACTTTGGCACTTTCTTTTGCGAACCTGGCTGGCACCGGTGATGAGCAACTCGACTACTTCGGATGCGCGAAATTGGCTGTCCTGAAAAGCGACTCGACCTGGACGGAGATCAAGGGCCCATCCACTCTGCATAACAAAGGATTGATGGTGCGCTCCACCGGTCTCAAAAGTAACCGTGAGGCTATCTACCTCCTAGAGAGAATCCCCGGCGCGAAGTAAGCCGCGTTGTCCTTCCTGGATAACGCCAACTGCACGCTAGCGAGCAGTACTCGAGCGAAGCTTCGCCGGTAGCTGCAACCTTTAGTAGTCGCGATCGAGCAGGTGGTTCGCGAGCGCGTGTAACCTTTCCGCCTTCCCGCCAAATGCCGAGAGCGCGTCGTGCGCCTCACGCGTCAGCCGCTGCGCCTCGCGGCGCGACTTCTCGAGCCCAATCGCTGCGGGATAGGTCGCCTTCTGCGCGGTCAGATCTTTGCCGGCGCTCTTGCCCAGCTTTTCCGACGTTTGCGTCACGTCGAGAATGTCGTCGATCACCTGGAAGGCGAGCCCGAGCGCTGCACCAAAGGCGCTGAGCGCCTCGAGTTGTTTCGCCGTCGCGTTCGCGCTCATCGCACCGAGCCGCACAGACGCAATCAGCATGGCGGCGGTTTTGTTTTCGTGGATGTAACGCAGGCCGGAACGCGTGATCGGCTGGCCTTCGGCTTCGAGGTCCGCAACCTGGCCGGCGATCAGTTTGCGGCTGCCGGCGGCGACTGCGATCTCGCCGATGATCTGCTTCAGATCGTAGCGGCGCGTCGGCTGTGTGGAGGCTGCGATCTCGAACGCGGTCGTCAGGAGCGCGTCGCCCGCAAGCACGGCGATGCCGTCGCCGAAGACCTTGTGACACGTCGGACGACCGCGACGGAAGTCATCGTTGTCCATACTCGGGAGATCATCGTGGATGAGCGAGTAAGTGTGGATGCACTCCATCGCGCAGGCGGACGGCAAGGCGGCTTCGATTTCGCCGCCGCACGCCTCAGCTGCGGCCAGGCACAAGATTGGCCGGAGTCGCTTGCCGCCGGCGAACAGGCTGTAGCGCATCGCCTTGTGAATCGTGGCGGGTTTCGCGCTGGCTCGCGGAAGGAATCGATCGAGCGCGCGCTCGATCTGCTTCTGGCGTCGCGCGAGGTACTGTTTCAGGTCCATCCCGCCGCAGATTGAAAACGCGAGGCGCGGTTTGGCAACGGAAAAAGGCGGCTCGATGCCGCTCTCCGCGACGCATCGTTTCGAATCTCGGCGCGAAAGTTCGCTTAATTATTTCACGGGCCGCGTGTCTGATTGGTAGCGGAGCGATGACATTTTCTTCGCCCACACCAGCAAGCCGCCGTCCACACTGATGAAGTCCTTCGCGACGCTAGTTTCGCTCCTCACCTTCGTTAGCCACGTCGCTCCTCGAAACAGCTCCGCCGAGCGTCGAAACGGACATCGCCGGAGAGACTGCGCCGCCGCCCCCGTCATCCTGCATGACGATCGGCGCTGAGTTTATGCGCCACCCGTCACGCGCGCGCTTTCTCGATTGCCTGAGCCCCTGGAGCAGATCCTTGCTCGGCACGATCGCTCTCTCTTTCATTTTCGCCGGGCTGTTCGTTGGGGTGCAAAAGCTCTGGCAGACGCACGGGCTGCGCTTTCAACACCGGGACCGGCCCCAGTTCACAGGTGCGGCCGAACGCGCTCCCGCCCCTCCTCCAACTGGCCGAGAGGAAACGCCTCTCACGAGCAAGACCTTAACAGGGGCGTATGTGATCGGAGTCGGACCGAGTCGCGTGGAACTAGGCTTGGCCGAGGGCGGCACGTTCGCGATGAAGTCACCCAGCGGCTTTGGTCGTGCGACGGAAGTGCAGGGGCAATGGCGTCTCGGAGGCTCGCAAATCATTCTTTGGACCATGAATCAGGGGCAGCCTTTCCGTTGGTCTCTTGGGATCATTCCACGTGGCGGCGGTTTCGATCTGGTGCCAAACGAATTATTAGAGACGTACCAGGAAAACCCTTTAAACAAAGGCAGTCGCTACCGGCGCGTATCCAAAGATGCTTCCTCGCTGTTAGCCGCAGACTTTAATTCGGGCAGCGGAAGCACGAGATACGGGAGCGCACCCGCCGAGGCGGAGGGGCGTGTAAGTTCTGAACCGGAGGAGAAGCGTATAGGACCTGCACCGGTAGAGCCTCAAGCAATTGTCCGTTCGAAGCCGACTGCAAGTTCTCGTCAGGTGAGTAACGGGGCGGCCCCCGCCAGCATCCGGCAACATGATGTCGGACCGTTTCTTGTTCCGAAGAAGACCGCCGTGACGCGAATTGTTACGCTCAGAGACCTGTCGATTTTTGTCTTCCGCCCCGCGCCCGTCGAGCCACTCGGCATGCGCGCTCTTAACGGGCCCGGCCTGGCCCGTGTCTCGGTCGATGAAAGAGGCGTCGTGGTCGCGGTCGAAATTCTGCAAAGCACAGGTCAGCGACAGTTCGATGCAGACGCGGCTGACACGCTCCGTCGCTGGCGGACCCGACCTGGCCCTCCGCGCGAGGTGGAGATTGCCCTCACGTCCGTCATTTCAGGGAAAAGGATCCCGCGAGACAACGGAGCGATCCGTCAGGGATCCTAACGGGAGACTTGGCTGCGCGAAGCTTGCCGTCCTGCAGGACCATGAGCGCTGGACTGAGATTAAGGGGCCGGACCACGCCGTGGCGCCGACACAACGGCTTTTTTATCGCAGACTTCAACCCCCCCATATTCTCTAAGTTTTCGCGCCGCGGTGTGTCTGTCTTGATGGAAAGGGAGTCACCAAAAACATGTCCGCCGCCGCTTTACTCTATCGCCCAACGCCCAGATGGCAGTTCTGGGCGGCTTTCGTCGGAGCCACGCTCCTTCATCTAGGAGCCATCGCGATCGCGGCCAATCGGCCGATCAGTCCGCCACCTGCTGTGACGGGTTCTGATGGCGTTGAAATCATTGTAGTGCCGGAACAGGCGGATCAACTATCGCCGACCGACGGTGTCGAAGCTCCTCCGCCGTCCGTAACTCCGCAGGTCAGCGACGACGCGTTCGTTGCCGACGTAAGCGCCACGCCGCCGCCGGTGCGGCGGATCGAGAGACAAGCTCAACTAATTCGGCGGCCGCCAGCGTCCCCTCCTGCCGGTCCGACCAGCATGCACGCCGCGAAGGTGCTCGCGATCAGCGCACAGCGTCCGGAGTATCCATACCAAGCGCGCCGCCAGCGTGTCACCGGCTCCGGTGTTGCACTGCTGACGGTCGATGCTCGCGGACACGTGATCGACGTGACGATGCTACGTAGCACAGGAAGCGGAATCCTTGATCAGGCGACGATCAGCGGCTTCCGCCGCTGGCGTTTCCGGCCAGGCACGGTCTCGCGCGTGCAGACCCCAATCACATACACACTGACAGGCGCCAGCTATTAGCCTCACAATCGTTCTGCCGATGCAAAGCTACGCGGCAGAGCCAAGCGACGACTTCCGTGACCTGGTCCGCAGGTTCGAGCTGCCGCTTTTGCAATATGCCACACGGATCATCGGTGATCGGGAGCGCGCGCGTGATGTCGTGCAGGAGACTTTTGTGCAGATGCAACGCGCAGAACGACGCCAAGTGGATCCCGCGCCGGCAAAGTGGCTGTTTACCGTGTGCCGCAATCGCGCGCTGAATGTCTGCCGCAAGGAGCGGCGCATGATGTACCTCGAAGACCAAATTCTCGAAACCCGCCACGCCACCGAGGGCGGACCAGTGGAGCAGCTCGAGCAGAAAGAAGCCGACGGTTTTCTGCTGCGCATCATCGCCACGCTCCCGCCGCGGCAGCAGGAGGTGCTCCAGCTAAAATTCCAGAACGATCTCAGCTACCAGGAGATCAGCGAGATTACGAAGCTTTCGGTCAGCAACGTTGGCGTGCTGATCCACAACGCACTCAAGACACTGCGCGAGCGCTACGGCAACGCTTCGCGCGATTTCATTCCATTTCCACCACGCACCACCTGATGAACATCAATCTTGACGACCCAATCCTGACGGCGTTCGCGCTTGAGGAACTCTCCGGCGGCGAAAAAGAGGCGATCGAAAAAGCCGTCGCGGCTTCGCCAGAAGCCCAGGCGCGCGCGGAGGAAATCCGAACATTTGCGCGACTCGTCCGCAGCGAGTTCCGTCTCGATCTCCAGCGTGCCGCCGAAAAGCGCCTCAGCATTCTGTCGTTGCTCCAGCAGGGAAATTTGTGGTCGGACTGGCGTTGGGTTTCCCTGGCGGCGGCGGCGCTGCTGGCAATCGCGGCGGTGATTGCTGCGGTCACACTTTCGCCGGGCCGCAGTTCGGAAGTGCTCGCTGATAAGGAGAGCAAAGCGGCGCGTCGGGAAAGGGTGGTGCAGATGGAAGTCGACTCCACGCCGCCGGAGCTGCTCGCGAGCAACGCTGCTCCATCTTCGGCGCCCGCCGCCGCGGCTCCGGTCGACCGGCAAAGCGGCGAAAATCCATTCGCGCCTGCTGCGTCAAATCCCGTGTCGACGTTTCCGGTTCAATCGGGCACTGCCGCCTATGCGAAGGTGCGCAGATCCATCAGTTCGGGTTCGCGACCGCCGAAAGACGCGGTGCAGATCGACCAGATGATCAACTATTTCAGCTACGACTATCCGCAACCGGAAGGCGACCGGCCGTTCTCCGTGAACGTGGATGCGGCGACTTGCCCGTGGAAGCCAGGCAACCAGTTGGTGCGCATCGGACTGAAAGGGCGCGAAATCCCAAATGAGAATCGCGGCCCGAGCAATCTCGTGTTTCTGCTCGACGTCTCCGGCTCGATGCAATCTGCGGATCGATTGCCGCTGATAAAGAGCGCGATGCGGCTGCTCGTCGACCGGCTGACGGAGAACGATCGCGTGGCGATTGTGGTCTATGCGGGAGCGTCCGGCGTCGCGCTGCCGTCGACGCGCGGCAATCGCAAGGAGGAGATCGTTCGCGCAATCGAAGAGCTGAAGGCCGACGCGTTGGCCGACGGGGTCGAGGGCATTGAGCTCGCGTATCGGATCGCGGCGGACAATTTCACCAACGGGGGCGTGAACCGCGTCATCGTGGCTACCGACGGTGAGTTGAATGTCGGTCTGGCGAGCGATCGTGAACTGGTGCAGCTCGCGAATAAGAAGGCCAGGGCCGGCGTGTCGCTAACGATGCTGCGCGTTGGCAACGATCCGGCCAAGCATGTTCCCATGCAGAAGATCGCGGCCCGGGTCGGCGGCAGCTATGCACACGTCCGCTCACTGCAAAGCGGGCGAAACGTCCTGCTGCAGCAGATCAATGCCACGCTCGCGACGATCGCGAAGGATGTGGAGATCGAGGTGGTGTTCAATCCGGCGCGCGTGTCGTCCTATCGCCTGATCGGCTATGACAACGGCGGGCGGCGGAACGAAGATTCAACGCGCGACGCGCTCGACGGCGGTGACATTGCTGCCGGCCACACGGTGACGGCGCTGTATCAAATCGTGCCCAACGCCATCGACGCTGGCGCTGCACGCGGCGACCTGCTGCGCCTGAAGCTGCACCACAAGCAGCCGGGAGGCAGCGAGCGCGTGACAACGGAGCACTCGCTACACGGGGAGGCGGTGGGATGGGCGCAGGCACCAGCGGACTTCCGCTTCGTCGCCGCGGTGGCCCAATTCGGGATGATCCTGCGCGACTCGCCGCATAAAGGAAATGGCACGCTTGCTAACGTTCTCGATGCAGCGCAGGAGTCGAAAGGCGCGGATTCGGCGGGCTACCGCGCCGGTTTTGTCGAGTTAGTGCGACAGGCGCAGACGCTGCCATTTTAGGACGACGCGGCGCTGCGGATTCTTGTTTCGCCCGGCCTGAGCGGCCGGCGAGTCGCCAACGCATATGGCGCGGCTTCCGACGGTCAGTGGTCTCGGCTCATTTAATTTGCTCGCGTGCAGTCGATTGCTCGCGCAAAAACGTAGGAAACAAAGAGAAATACGCATATGGCACACAACCGATTACTCACGAGACTGGCAGTTTCCCTGATTTGCGCGGCACAGATCAGCACGGGCATGGCGCAGGACAAAAAGAAAGCGGCTGGCGGCGGCGCCGACGCATCCGCGAAACGCGCGGCCGAGCTCGCGCAAGCAGGCGCATTGGATGAGGCGCTCGTGGAGTACACGAAGGCGATTGAGGCATCATCGAAGGAAGCTCGGCTCTACAACCAACGTGGGGG
>JACDCC010000368.1 GCA_013694595.1 Chthoniobacterales bacterium | reverse complement strand
TACCTACCGAGTCCTCGGCCGCACGGTGGATGACGCCGCGGGCGAGGCATTCGACAAAGTCGCGAAAATGCTGGGTCTTGGCTATCCGGGCGGTCCTGAGATCGAGCGGCGCGCGCGCGATGGTGATTCCGCGCGGTTCGATCTTCCACGAAGCATGCTCGATTCGCACGATTACAATTTCAGCTTCAGCGGCTTGAAGACAGCGGTGCGTTACATGGTCGCGAAGCTTCCGCGGACAGAGGGTGCCAGGTTCGCCGACGCAATGATCGATGACATCTGCGCCTCGTTTCAGCGCGTCGCGCTGGAGGTGCTGATACGCAAGACCATCGCGGCAGCGCGCGCCTGCAGAGTGCCGCTCGTAACGTTGAGTGGCGGTGTGAGCTGCAACCGAGCTTTACGCGATCAAATGGAAGGCGCCTGTGCGCGCGCCGGCTTGCGATTTCTGCCCGCGGCGCCGGAGCTCACAACCGACAACGCCGCCATGATTGCGTTTGCGGCGGCGCTGCGATTCAGCTCCGGATTTCAGTCCGCAGTGACGCAGGAGATAGATCCGAATCTCCAGCTGGCTTGACCGCGGGAGATTGCACCGGGACGTGCTGGCGACCTGGCTGCGACGTCGGAGCTGGCGTGGCAGAAGGTCAAAGATACGCTCGCGGCGATCCACGTCCTCGAAAGGATCCCCGGCGGTAAGGCGGCCTAACGAACCGCCGCTCGCTGCGGCCTAAGCAAACTCAGTAATCGCGATCGAGCAGGTAGTCGGCGAGCCTGTGTAGAGTTTCTGCCTTTACGCCAAAAACAGAGAGCGCGTCGTGCGCCGCGCGGGTGAGCCTCTGGGCCTCGCGGCGTGACTTCTCGAGCCCGATCACTGAGGGATAAGTGGCCTTCTGCGCTGTAACATCTTTGCCGGCGCTCTTGCCGAGCTTCTCGGATGTTTGGGTTACATCGAGGATGTCGTCGATCACTTGGAAAGCGAGCCCGAGCGCAGCACCGAAGGCGCTGATCGCCTCGAGTTGTTTCGCCGTCGCGTTCGCGCTCATCGCGCCGAGCCGCACGGAGGCGATCAGCATCGCCGCAGTTTTGTTTTCGTGGATGTAACGCAGGCCGGAACGCGTGATCGGCTGGCCTTCGGCTTCGAGGTCCGCGACCTGGCCGGCGATCAGTTTGCGGCTCCCAGCGGCGACTGCGATCTCGCTGATGATCTGCTTCAGATCGTAGCGGCGCGTCGGCTGTGTGGAGGCTGCGATCTCGAATGCGATCGTCAGTAGCGCGTCGCCCGCAAGCACGGCGATGCCGTCGCCGAAGACCTTGTGACACGTTGGACGACCGCGACGGAAGTCGTCGTTATCCATGCTCGGGAGATCATCGTGGATGAGCGAGTAAGTGTGGATGCACTCCATCGCGCAGGCGGACGGCAAGGCGGCTTCGATTTCGCCGCCGCACGCCTCCGCTGCGGCTAGGCACAAGATCGGCCGGAGTCGCTTGCCGCCGGCGAAAAGGCTGTAGCGCATCGCCTTGTGGATTGTCGCGGGTTTCACGCTGGCTCGCGGAAGGAATCGATCGAGCGCGCGCTCGATCTGCTTCTGGCGTCGCGCGAGGTACTGTTTCAGGTCCATCCCGCCGCAGATTGCAAACGCGAGGCGCGGTTTGGCAACGGAAAAAGGCGGCTCGATGCCGCTCTCCGCGACGCATCGTTTCGAATCTTGGCGCGAAAGTTCGCTTAATTATTTCACGAGCCGCGTGTCTGATTGGTAGCGGAAGCGGTTCTCTGCTGACGGTGAAGTTGCGGCACAAACAGCCGGATGGCGGTGCAAGCATGACCACGGAGCATTCGTTAGACGGCAAGGTTATGAAATGGAGCCAGGCTCCGTCGGATTTCCGATTCGCGGCGGCCGTTGCACAATTCGGAATGATCCTGCGGGACTCGCCACACAAGGGGAATGGCACGCTTGCAGGCGTGCTTGAGACCGCCGAGGAGGCGAAAGGCGCCGATCCCGCGGGCTCCCGCGCCGGTTTCGTCGAATTGGTCCGTCAGGCGCAGGCGCTTCTCGCCCGTAGCGGCTAGCCGCTCGCTTCCGGCTGAAGTCGCGTTCGGCGGTTGGCTGCATTAATTTGCTCGCGTGCAGTCGATTGCTCGCGCAAAAACGTAGGAACCAAAGAGAAATACGCATATGGCACACAACCGATTACTCACGAGACTGGCAGTTTCCCTGATTTGCGCGGCACAGATCAGCACGGGCATGGCGCAGGACAAAAAGAAAGCGGCTGGCGGCGGCACCGACGCATCCGCGAAACGCGCGGCCGAGCTCGCGCAAGCAGGCGCATTGGATGAGGCGCTCGTGGAGTACACGAAGGCGATTGAGGCATCATCGAAGGAAGCTCGGCTCTACAACCAACGTGGGGG
>JACDCC010000357.1 GCA_013694595.1 Chthoniobacterales bacterium | reverse complement strand
GGCGTGATGGCGCAGAAGCTTTCCGCCTCCCTCAGCGCCGATCGCAAGATCATGCTCGGCGTGCAGCTTTACGACCTGATCTCGCAGGCCGGGCTAAAGCAGGAGCAGGTCGTCGCGTTTTACTCGTTCATGTCGCAGCTCGGCATGGCTGCCCAGGCCATCGACATCGTTTACCAGCTGAATGCTTCGGAGGACTCGGACACGTCGATCTACCAGCGAGGCGCGTCGCCTCTCGAGTCGTTGTCGTTCGGCTCCAATGGCACTTCCGACGTGCTCCTCAAGAGCCTGGGCGAAACCGACCGGCTGCTGGCGTTCCGCTATCACGACCTGATTCTGCTGAAGAACTACTGCGCACAGGCGGTCTCGGTGCGTGGGCGGCCGCTTACCCGCGGCGGTTTTTGCCGGATCTATCCCGGACAGCGCATCCTGATCGGTGATCAGGTGCTCACGTATCAGGAGCTGGCGGCGTATTTCAACGCGAAGAAGAACGTCTCGCTGCCGCAGATCTACGTCCGCGTGCCGAAAGATGGTGACCAGGTGCAGCTGGAGCGGGCGCGCTCCCGTGAAAGCTCACTCGAGGTGACGTTCGGGTTGAAAGTGCGCGTGAAAGCGCTGCGCGACGTGGACGCCGTCATCAACGGCGTGAAATTGACCGCCGGGAAGCAGGTGGAGGCGATGCTCGACGATCGCATCGTCTTCCACAACGACAGCGAAATGGATCTGATCGATCTGCGTCGCCGCGCGCGGGCGATGGGTGGGCGTTTCCAGCTGAAGGCGTCGAAGTCCGAGTATCTCGTCTCGAATAATCCGAGCCTGCTCGAAGCGGATGACATCCTGCTTTCGCCCGGCACCAGCGGCGATGTGTTGCTGAAGATCTTCTGCGACTACGATGCGCGAGTCGGCACGCTTGAAGTGATCGAAGCCGACCGGCCGATCATGGTCCGGGACATGGCTGTCCGCGGGAGCGCTCCACTCGCAGACGGGGATACGATTCGGATCGATGTTGGCCAGTTCCTGCGCTGTAATTTTTCCGAACGCATCATCGAGGAGGAGCGGAACATCATCCGCAGCCTCGAAGTCGCCGATCTTAATCACCGTTTCAGTAACTCGGAAGTCGCGCTGGATGGGATCTCGTTCAGCGTCAATCGCGGCGAGCTGGTCTGCGTGATGGGAGCGAGCGGCTCCGGCAAGAGCACACTGTTAAAAGTGCTCGGTGGACAAATCCAGCCGACCAGTGGCCAGGTGCTGCTGAATGACCAGTCGCTCTACGACAATCTTGACGACCTAAAGCGCTACGTCAGTTACATCCCGCAGGAGGATGCGTTCGACGAGAACCTCACCATCGGCGAGAACCTTCAGTTCGCCGCCGCGATTCGTTCGCCGCACCTGTCACACCGCGATCGGACACGACGGCTGGAGAGCAAGTTAGTCGAACTCGGATTGAGTGAACGCCGCGACAGCGTGGTCGGCAGTCCGGTGAAAAAGACGCTCAGCGGCGGTGAACGGAAACGCCTGAACATCGGGCTCGATATGATCGGTTCATCGGACGTCTACCTGTTCGACGAGCCAACGTCCGGCCTCTCCTCGAAGGACTCCGAGCACGTGATCGAGATCATCCGCGGGATGGCGCATAACAAGATCATCGTCGTCACGATCCACCAGCCGAGCTCGAAGCTCTTCCAGATGTTTCACAAGGCGATCCTGTTCGACAAGGGCGGACGTCTGGTGTTCTTCGGCACGCCCACCGACATGCTGCGTTATTTCGCCGAGGCGGAGCATCAGCATCAATTCGGCGCAGATCTCGGCGCCTGCCCGTCGTGCGGAACAACGCGTCCTGAGTTTATCTTCGATGTCCTCGAGACGCCGCTGCGGGACATCAGCGGCGACATCATTTACGAGGAGAATAACCGCGGGCAGCTGGTCGCGGCACGGCGCTACTCACCCGAGTTCTGGCGCGACAAATACGAGGCGTTCCGGCTGATCCAGGACGTAAAACAGGTGTCGTTGCGCCGAGAGCCGGCGCCGTCGCTGCCGATAGCGCCCGCGGCGGCGACGCAGAACCGCATCCGCTGGCACGACGAATGGACGCAGCTGCGGACGCTCTTGCGCCGCGCATTCATGAGCAAGCTGCGCAACCGCGGCAACCTGGTCATCACCATCGGCGTTGCGCCGATTCTCGCGGTGCTGATCGCGACGATCCTGCGCTACTCGGACAGCGGGGAATACGACTTCGCCTCGGCTTATCACATCCCGACGTTCCTGTTCCTCGGGCTGATCGTGGCGATGTTCCTCGGCCTAACGAACAGTGCGGACGACATCATCGGCGACCGGCCGGTGTTGCAACGAGAACGGAACCTGAACGTGCGGCTGCCGTATTACGTCACCGCAAAAGTGATTTCCCTCGGCGTCTTTGCGCTAATTCAGTGCGTGCTTTTCGTGCTGCTCGCGAACTGGATTCTCTCGATCCGCGGGATGTTCTGGATCTACCTCGGGTTGATGTTTATGACCGCGATGGGCGGCATCGCCCTCGGCCTGGTCGTCTCCTCTCTCGTCGCGAATCCGAAAACGGCCGCCAACATCGTGCCGCTGATCCTGATCCCTCAGATGATCATGGGCGGAGCGCTCATTAAATACGAAGACATGAACCGGAACCTCGGGCTCGTCTATACCTTCAGCCGTTGGTTCTCGGAGCATTCAGAGGAGGACAAGGGCAAGAAGATGGACAGCAAACTGAAGGTGCCATTCATCTGCCAATTCATCGCCATGCGGTGGTCGTATGAGGAGCTGATCGTCGCGCAGGCGAAGCTGAATCCGCTCACCCGCAGGCAGGAGCGCGCGCAGCGCGAGATCGACCGGCTCGTGTCAGTCAAAGAGCAGTCGCCGGAGAATGCTCGACGGCTTGCGGATCTGAAAGAGGCGCTGGCGGTGCTGTCCGGCCTGGAGGCAAAATCCGCGAAGGAATTAGATCGCTACCTTGCGATCATCGACGGCACACTCGACGGCGAGAGAGCCTTCCATCGCGACGACTTTGCGGATGCAGTGGGGCCGGTTACCGCAGAGCAGTTGTACATCAACCAGAAGGTTTCCGACCTGATCTCGAACGCGGAGATGGAGCAGAACGACTACCGGCGCGGTGGAAAGCCGAACGTCTTTTTCGGCTCCCAGAAGCGATATCTCGGGCTGAAGTTCGGTGTGTTTACTTTCAACACGGCCGTGCTGGTCGGATCGACCATTGCGCTCCTGGTGCTGCTGCTCTGGATTCTCCGGCGCCAGCTGGAAGTCCGCAGAGGGTAAGCGCGCGTACGCTGTTATTCCGACCGAAGCGAAGCGCAGTGGAGGAATCCCGCGGCGCTGCCTAAAAGTGCTGCCACGGGATCCTTCGACTTCGCTCAGGATGACAACGGCAGCGTCCGCGTCTACCGATATCGCGTGACCAAGAGCAAATCCTCCAATCAAACCACGCGGCTGATCGTGGCCGACAGCGAGCGTGACGCCGACATGCTGTACGCGACGCGCATGTTCGTGCCCGACCCATTCATCTTTCTCGAGCACGAAGGAAAGCGCACGGTTGTGCTGAGCGATCTCGAGATCGATCGCGGCCGCAAACAGGCGCAGGCGGACGAGATTCTTCCCTACAGCCAGTTCGAGCGTGAGGTACAGGGGACGTCGAAGAAGGCGCCCGCTTTTGAAAAGGTACTCTCGCATTTTCTGCGCAGCCGCGGAGTGCGCTCCGCGGTGGTGCCCGCGAATTTCGGGCTCCGGTTCGCCGAGGAGCTAGCCGACAGCGGCATTCGCCTGCGCACTACGAAGGATCTCTTCTGGCCCGAACGTGAGGCGAAGAACGAAGACGAGCTGCGCCTGATGCGGCGCGCGCTTTCGATCACCGAGAAAGGCATGGCGCGCGCGATCGAAGTGCTGGCCGCGTGCAAGGCACGCAGGAACCGAAGACTCGATTGGTTCGGACGTGTTTTAACTTCGGAAATTTTGCGCGCCGAGATCGATTCGGCTGTGCTGCGCGCGGGCGGACTGCCGGCGAACACCATCGTGGCCGGTGGCGATCAGGCGTGCGATCCGCACGAGCGCGGCTCCGGACCGCTATCAGCTGATTCGCTGATTATCCTCGATATCTTTCCGCGCGACGCGGCGAGTGGTTACTACGGCGACATGACCCGCACCGTCGTCCGCGGGCGAGCGAACGAAGACCAGCGGCGGCTCTGGGAGACGGTGCGCGACGGGCAAGCACTGGCCTTGAAGAAGATGAAACCGGGCGCCGATGGGCTGCAGGTGCACAACGAAGTGAAACAGCTTTTCACCGATCGCGGCTTTCCGACCGAGGTGCGCGATGGGCGGCAGGTTGGCTTCTTCCACGGGACCGGTCACGGGCTTGGATTGGAGATCCACGAGTTCCCGCGCTTCCAGAAAACCGTCTTCAAACCGGGCCAGGTACTCACGGTTGAACCCGGGCTGTATTATCCCGGCCTCGGCGGCGTGCGCATTGAAGATGTTGCGGTCGTGACCGACAGTGGAAACCGGGTGATCTCCCGCTTCGAAAAACGATTGGAAATCTGAACGAACGACGCGCTTTGGCGTCTAATGAGCACAACTATGTATCCTTCTTCCGGTTTTGGCTTAGGTACTAACTGGCTACTGCTCGTCGGGCTGCCGTTGGTCGTCGGCCTGTGGGCACAGTTCCGCGTCAGCAGCGCCTTCAAAAAATGGGGCGGGGTGCGCGCGACCTCGAATGTGACCGGCGCCGAAGCAGCACGAGAGATCCTGACCGCGGCACAGATTCACGACGTGGAGGTGATCGAGACTAATGATTATCTTGGCGATCACTACGATCCGTCGCACAAGCGGCTCTGTCTTTCGTCGAAGGTCTACCACGAGCCGTCGGTGGCCTCATTAGGCATCGCGGCCCATGAAGTCGGCCACGCTATCCAGCACGCGAAAGCCTACGCGCCGCTGAAATGGCGCATGGCAATCGTGCCGCTCACTTCCATCGCGTCGCGCATGCTGCCGTTCGTGATTCTTGGTGGCCTGTTCTTTCACATCACCGGGCTGATTACGCTCGGCATTTACTGCTATCTGATCCTGCTCGCGTTCCAGCTCATCACGCTGCCGGTGGAATTCGACGCCTCGCGGCGCGCGAAGATCATTCTGCAGCAGATGGGAATGGTCCAGCCGGGCCAGGAAGTCGTGGGCGTGAACCGCGTGCTCAACGCCGCAGCGCTCACCTACGTCGCTGCTTTCGTCGCCACGCTGGGCAATCTGCTCTACCTGATGACGATCCGGAACCGGGACTAAAGCGCCCATCGCTCAGAAAGTGAACCCGGCTGTTGCATTGCCGCCGCCCGCGCGGCGCTTCTCCGATTTGTTATCGTCTGGCTTGCGCCCGCGTGCTAAGGCTAAGCGGAACGCAATGGACCAGCCGAGATCGGACGAAGACCAACAGCTCGTCGCCCGCACTCAGGAAGGCGATGTCGTGGCGTTTGATCACTTGGTGGTCAAGTACACGCCGCGCCTTTACGGCCTCGTCTACAACATGACCTCGAATCACGAGGACACGAACGACCTGCTGCAGGACGTGTTCTCCAAGGCGTACAAATCGATTCGCGGTTTCCGCGGCAAATCGTCATTCTACACCTGGACCCACTCCATTGCGGTGAACATGACGCTCAATTTCCTGAAGAAGCGCGGCCGGCGTTTCAACCTGAGCCTCGATGACGTGGACGCGAGCATCCAGAACGACAAAGAGTTCCTGGAGCTGACGCAGACCAACAGCCCGGTCCGCGAGGCCGATTTGGCCGAGCTCCAGGTAAGATTGAACGAGGCGATGATGAAACTGTCTGATGAACACAGGGCAGTGGTCACCATGTTTCACATTCAAGGAATGCCACACGCCGACATCAGCAAAATCTTGCGCGTCTCGGAAGGCACGGTACGATCCCGGCTCTTTTACGCGAACCGACAACTGCAAAACTACCTGGAAGAATTTCGAAAGAACCCAGTCTCCTGATCTCCCGCGCATGAACGAATTTAACGAAAATGATATCGGCACGTTGCTGCGTTTGAAACGTCACGAGCAGCCTCCTCCGGATTATTTCGATAACTTTCTCCACGAGTTCCACCGCCGTCAGCGCGCGGAATTACTCCGCCAACCGCTCTGGCGCATCGCCTTGCAACGCGCGCAGGATTTCATGCTGCAGCTCAATGTGCCGACGCTGACTTCGTATCCGGCAGCGGCTACCGCAGTCGTGGTATGTGCGGCGGTGCTCTCGTTGAAGGTCTATCAGACTCCGGAGAGCGCCACAGCGATGCCAGCGGTCGCGACTGTTGCGGTGCAGCAGCAGGCTGCGCCTGTGGCGGTCTCTGTGGCTAGTACTGTGACCGACGACGACGAAAGCTGGAGCCTCTCGACCCGCGATTTCGGTTCCACCCCTTTCCGCAGCGTCAGTGACGGTGCACGTACTCATCGGCCCGCGGCCTCTCCGCGCTATGTGCTCGATAGCACTCCTGTGAGCTATGAGCCGTCGCTACGATTCTGAAGCCGCGCGTCGAGGGCTACGCCACTTTTCTCCTGCTGTGGTCCGGCTCCTTTTGGTGCTCTGCCTTGTCGTGCTCGCCAGCTCTGTGTCGGCGCAGCAGCAATCGGCAACCGAAATCAGCCGCGAAGTTAAGGAGATTTTCGCGCGCTCGTCGAAGGCTGTCGTAAAAATTCGCGGCGTTGACCAGCACGGCAAGCTCGCCGGCACCGGGTTCTTCATCGATCCCACCGGCACACTTTTCACTGCATTCTCGGTCGGCGCTGATGCCGACAATTTCACCGTCGATTTTGACGGCAAAGAATTTCCGGCGCGTCAGCTGATGTCCGATCGCCGAAGCGGTGTGGCGATGTTAAAAGTCGATGATATTACGACACCGGCGCTTCCGATTGGCCGCTCCGAAGAGCTCGAAGTTGCGACACCAGTCATCACGGTCGGGTTCCCGCTCGACCTTCCGCAGACGCCGAGCTTTGGGATGGTGGCCGGTTTCGATCGCAAGTTTCTCGGCCGCTATTTTTCAACGACTCACCTCCGCCTAAACCTGCCGACTCAACGCGGCGAAGCAGGCGCGCCGCTCCTGAACTTCAAGGGTGAAGTCGTCGGGATCCTGGTCAGCAGCGTCGATAACAGCTCTGCCTGCTACGCGTTACCGATCGCGGCGGCGGAGAAGATCCGCAGCGATTATGTGCGTTTCGGAGAAGCGCGGCATGGCTGGGTCGGCATCAATGTCGCGCCGGCGACCAAGAGCGTGGAAGGCTCGCGCGCGCAGTTCACGGAAATCATGCCGGGGACGCCGGCCGCCGAGTGCGGAGCGAAGCCCGGCGATATTCTGCTCGAAGTGGGGAAGACGAAGGTCCACGAGCCGGAGGACGTGATTGACGCGTCCTTCTTCATCACGGCGGGTGACACAGTGCCGATCACCGTGATGCGCGGCGAGGAAAAGCTGACCCTGACCGTGGAGGCAGACTTCCATCCGGCCGCGCAACGCCCACCGGTCATCGCTTCGCCGTTTCTGCTCGGCAGGTGATGGTAGCCGGCTCGTCGGCACGCGACCTTGTGTAGGCGCGGCTGACACCGCTACCTCTACGACTCCAGCAGCGTTCGGAATTCCTTCTCGTCCAGCACGCGTACGCCGAGCTTCTTCGCTTTCTCCAGCTTGCTGCCCGCTTCGTCGCCCGCGAGAAGGTAAGTTGTTTTCTTGCTGACGCTGCCGGTGACTTTCCCGCCGCGCCCGATGATCGTTTCCGCGATCTGCTCGCGCGGTTCGCTCAACGTGCCGGTGATTACCCAGCTGGAATCAGCGAACGGCGACGTCTCTGATGCTTCCGCCCGCGGTGTGTCGTCGACCATTTTTACCCCCGAGGCTGCGAGTGCCTTGATCAACTCGCGATTCAGCGGTTCCTGGAAAAAAGCGTGAATGCTGCGCCCGACCACTTCACCCACATCGGAAATCTGCTGCAGCTCTTCGACCGAGCTCTCCATCAGCTTCGGCACACTGCGGAAATGGTCGGCGAGTGCGCGTGAGGAGCTCACCCCCACGTGCAGAATTCCGAGCGCAAAGATCAGCCGCCAGAGCGGGCGCGTTTTGCTGCGCCTGATGGCGTCGAGCAGGTTCCGGATGCTTTTCTCTCCGACCCGCTCGAGCGTTGCGAGCTTCGTCGCATTGAGCTGGTAGATCCCGCTGACGTCGTGCAACAAGCCGCGGCCGACCAGCTGCGTCACCATTGCTTCCCCGAGACCTTCGATGTCCATCGCGCCGCGTGAAGCGAAGTGCTCGATGCGTCGGCGCAGCTGCGCGGGGCATTGGGAATTGACGCAGCGGATCGCGACTTGCCCTTCATCTTTCTGCACGGCGCTGCCGCACTCGGGGCAGTTCGGCGGCATCCGAAATTCGCGCTCGGCGCCGGTGCGAAGTTCAGTTCGCACACCGACGACTGCAGGGATGACGTCACCGGCTTTTTCGATCACTACCATGTCGCCGATACGAATATCCTTTCGCTGAATCTCCTCCTCGTTGTGCAACGTCGCGCGTGCGACGCGGCTGCCGCTGACGGTTACCGGCTCGAGCGCCGCCACGGGAGTGAGGACGCCGGTGCGGCCCACTTGGATGAGGATGTCGTGAAGACGGGTTTCAACTCGTTCGGCAGCGTACTTGTATGCGATCGCCCAACGAGGAGACTTGGCGGTGAAGCCGAGCGCTTCCCGCTGGCCGAATGCATCCACTTTCACCACGGCTCCGTCAGTTTGATACGCGAAGTCGTGCCGCACCCGGTCGAGCTCGCGGATCGCATTGAGTGTTTCCTCCACCGACCCCGCCATCCACCACCGCTCCGTCGCTGGGAGCCCAAGCTCTTGCAGGATCGCAAACAGCTCGGAATGCTTCGTCAGCTGCGCCCCTTCGACAGCGCCGGTGCCGTAGAAAACTACACCGAGCGGACGTTCCGCAGTGATCGCCGGATCAAGCTGCTTCAGCGAGCCCGCGGCCGAATTTCGCGGGTTCGCGAAGAGCGGCAGCCCGGCTTCAAGCCGCGCCGCGTTCAGCTGCGCGAAGCCTTCCTTGTTCATGAACACTTCGCCGCGGACCTCCAGGATTTTCGGCGGTCGGCCCTTCAGCTGCGACGGCACTGAACGGATCGTGCGGATATTCTGCGTGATATCATCACCAACCGTCCCGTCGCCCCGCGTCGCGGCGTAACGAAGCCTTCCGTCTTCGTACAGCAAGGAAACAGCGACGCCGTCCACCTTCGGCTCGACCACCACCGGAATCGCTGCGTCCGGAAGAAGACGCTGCAAGCGGCGGTAAAAGTCGGCCACCTCTTCTTCCGAGTAGGTGTTGTCCAGGCTTAGCATCGGCGCGCGATGCGTGACCAGGGCGAAGGCTTTGAGCGGCGCCCCACCGACCTTCTGAGTCGGCGAAGCTGGCGAAGCTAGCGCGGGGAAGCGCGCCTCGAGATCAGCGAGTTCGCGATAGAGCGCGTCATACTCCTGGTCGGTGATCGTCGGAGCTGCCTCGTCATAATAACGCCGATTGTGTTCTTCGACCGCTGCCCGGAGCTCTGCGACCCGGTTCAGCGCGGTGCTTTCCATCTCGGACACGCCGCACGATACGGACGAGTTGTCGCGGAGCAAAGGCTTGCCTCAGCCGCGGGGTCGCGGTCGTGGGCATTTGGACGAGCGCGATTCCTTTAGCGGCAGCGAGCGACGGTGATGAACTCGATCGCCGGTACGTCGACCGGGGTAGCGCTCTGAAACGGCGGTGTGACAGGAGCCGGCGCGGTCTTTTTAACGGCCGGCTGGGCAGCCTTCATCGCGACCATTGTGGGTTTTTGAGCCGCTGTGCCGGGTACGGGAACCTGGCTCTGAAGCGGGATGGTGGCCGGCTAGGCGACAATTGGCGCCGGCTTCGTGACGACGGCAACTGGAGCTGGCTTCGCCGCAATCGGACCCGGCTTGCCCGTGACGGCGCCTGCCTTGGCGACGACCGGTGCTGTTGCGGCGACACCTGCTGACCTGGTCGCGGCAACTGCTGGCTTCGTGGCAACGATGGTCGCCTGCCGAGCGGCTGGAGTGCTCTTCGCTACGGTGGTCGTCGGTTTGGCGGCCGGCTTTGCGGCGACGCTCGACGCGGGACTTACCTTTCGCGCAGCCGCAAGCTGCACGCCCGGCTTTGGCTGCGAGTTGCTCGCGGTCTTCACCACCTTCGAGTCGATCGCGTCACGGCCACCGGCCGTTGCAGGCTGGAGATCGTTGAAGTATTCGCCGATCGCATACTGGTTGTACACCTCAGGAGTGACAATCTGACGACGAACCGTTCCGGCATTGTCCCGGAGCAGGAAAGCGTAGGAGCCCTCGACACCCGCAGTGTGGTACAACGAGAGCGGTTGAGCATCTTTCTGGACGATGACGCCTTCGTAGGCGCAGCTGGTGAGAAACGCTGCACAGGCGGTGCAAACAAGGATGGGAAGTCGCATAGGAATCAGGGGCTACAAACGAGAGGGAACGTTGTCGGCGATTCGCGCGGAATCTGCCAGACTTTGTTTGTATTATGTAAACCACGACGCGGCGGAGAAAAGTGTGGTGAATTAAAACTTCGCGCCCATAAGCGCACTCAGCCATCCACGCACGAAGCACAAACAAACCAACCAAAAGGACAACATCATGCTCTGGACCATCATCGTAGTTTTGCTCATTCTCTGGCTGCTCGGATTCGTCGGCTCGGTAGGTGGCAACCTCATTCACATCCTGCTGGTGATCGCCCTCGTGGTGTTGATCATCAATCTGCTCCAGGGCAGACGTTCGCTCTGAGCGACACGGCCTAACCGAATGAAGCCGGCCGGCATCATCGGCATCATCCTGATCGTGATCGGGATTATCGCGCTCGCTTATGGGGGATTCTCCTACACGCAGCGCGAAAAGGTGATTGATGCCGGTCCGCTGCAGGTGAGCACCGATAAGGAAAAGCGCGTCTCGTTTCCTCCACTCCTAGGCGGTCTCTGTCTTGTCGGCGGGATCGTCCTCGTCGTGGTCGGCAACAAGAAGAGCTGACGGCTCGGTCAGCATCGCCTGGCCCGCCCGAGGACAGGTAGCAGCGCTCGGGCCGCAGCCTTAGCTACTGGCCGGCTTTAAGACCGCGAACGTCTTGCTCCCTTTGCGGTCCAGGTAAAGCAGCACGCCCTTGCGCGGATCTGCTTTGGTGAGGGCTTCGCGGAGCGCCGCCGCGTTCTGGATCGGCTTGCCGTCCACTTCGGTGATCACGTCTTCGCGCTCGATATCTTGAGTGGCCGCGACGCTGTTCTCCGCCACGTCCGTTACAATCACGCCCTGCTCGACGTTCAGCTTCAGGCGCGCGGCAACTTCTTTCGTCAAATCCTGCACCTGCAGGCCGAATTTGTTGTCCATCTCTTCGGGCTTCTGCGGAGCGGGCGGTTGCACGTTTGATGCGCGACCGATCTCGCCCGGCAACTCTCCGGCAGTGATGGGGATCTTCAGCGTTTGCCCTTTTCGCCAAACGGTGAGGTCGACATTCTGCCCGATCTTCTTCTTCAATACTTCGCGCTGCAGTTGGGTGTCGGTATTGACCGGCGCGCCATCTACATGCGTGATGACATCGAACGGCCGCAGGTCGCTTTTGTAAGCCGGTGCGTCGGCTTCGATCGTGCGAACGACCACGCCCTTGTCGAGCCCTTTGAACAGGTCGCGCAGCGATTGATCCTCGCCGAGCGTTTCGATTCGAATCCCAAGCCATGGACGAATGATCCTCTGTCCCGCGATGAGCTGCTGCCCGATTTCGTTCGCCAGGTTGATCGGGATAGCAAACCCAAGCCCGCGGTTGAGACCGTTGATCAGCGTGTTCATCCCGACGACTTTTCCGTCGATGTCGCAGAGCGGCCCTCCGCTGTTGCCCGGATTGATCGAGGCGTCGGTCTGGAGGTAATCGGAGATCGAGTAGCCGCCGGTGGCGATCAACTTGTTCCGGCCTTTCCCGCTGATCACCCCGTAGGTGAAGGTGTAGTCCAATCGGAACGGCGCGCCGATCGCGAAGGCAAACTGCCCTACGCGCACCGCTTCGCTGTCGCCGAGCTGCACCGCGGGCAGG
>JACDCC010000310.1 GCA_013694595.1 Chthoniobacterales bacterium | reverse complement strand
GCGAACCAGCTCCTGCGCGGCAAAGCGCCGAACATCATCGCGGAATCGCCGCGCATGCGCCCGGTGCTGGAGCTGATCTCGCGCGTGGCGCCGTCGGACGCGAACGTGCTCATCACCGGCGAAAACGGCACGGGCAAAGGTCTCGTGGCCCGCGCGCTGCATGCCCTCTCGAATCGTGCCTCGCACAGCATGATCACCGTCAACATGGGCGGCCTGTCCGAAGGTGTGTTCGAGAGCGAGTTGTTCGGGCATGTGAAAGGCGCGTTTACCGACGCGAAGACGGATCGCGCCGGACGCTTCGAACTCGCCGACGAGAGCACACTGTTCATGGATGAAATCGCGAACATCCCGATGAACCAGCAGGCGAAGCTGCTGCGCATGATCGAGACGGGCGAGTTCGAGCGGGTCGGATCCTCGAAGACGTTGCATTCCGACGTGCGCATCGTCTCGGCTACGAATGCGAACCTCCATGAGGAAGTCGCCGCGGGCCGCTTCCGCCAGGATCTCCTCTTCCGCTTGAACACGATCGAAGTCTCGCTGCCGCCGTTGCGCGAACGCCGTGAAGACATCATGCCGCTGGCGAACAGCTTCCTCCGCGCGCACGCCGCGCGTTATCGGAAGACGCTGAACGGCTTTGAAGAGAAAGCGCGCGATGTGCTGATGCAGCACCAATATCCCGGAAACGTGCGCGAGCTCGACCACGTGATCGAACGCGCCGTGCTCATGTCGCAGGGACAACTGATCAAGGTTAACGATCTTGGGCTGACCGCCGGCCGCGATGACTCGGCGCGGCTGGAAGACATGAGTCTCGAGGAAGTGGAAGCGTTTTTGATCAAGAAGGCGCTTAGCCGGCACGATGGGAATGCGCGCAAAGCCGCGGAAGCCCTGGGGCTGAGTCGCAGCGCGTTCTATCGGCGCCTTCAGCAGCATGGCCTGTAAGCTATGGCGCGCCCGCACTCGCCGGGCATTCTGCGTGGGACGTTCATCGTAAAATGAAAGGCAAGGTGAAGCTGCGGCGCCGGCTCAGTTATGAGGGCCGGCTGACCTGGCTCACCATCGGAGCTGCGGCACCGTCTGCGCTCGTCGCGCTCCTGCTGCTCTGGTTCGGCGACTACACGCCAAAGGTGCAGTGGACCCTCACGCTGGTAATCGGCGGGTGCGGCCTCGGGTTCATCATCAGCGCGCGCGAGCATGTGATCCGGCCGCTGCAGACGATGACCAACCTGCTCGCCGCGCTGCGCGAAGGTGATTACTCGATCCGTGCCCGCGGCGCACGCGTGGACGACGCGCTGGGCGAAGTCTTGCTGGAGATCAACTCGTTAGGCGAAACGCTGCGCACGCAACGGCTTGGCGCGTTCGAGGCGACGGCGCTGCTCCGCACGATCATGGCGGAGATCGACGTGGCGGTGTTCACCTTTGACACGGAGAAGAGGCTTCGTCTCGTCAATCGCGCCGGCGAAAATCTGCTCGGCCGCTCGATCGACAAGCTGCTGAACCGGCGAGCGAGCGAGCTCAACCTCGACGTCGTGCTGGAGGCGGACGAGGACGTGCCGCTGACACTGAACTTCATGGGAGGAACCGGCCGATGGGGGGTGCGGCGCAGCTCTTTCCGCGAGCGCGGCCTGCCGCACGAGCTGGTGGTGTTAACCGATCTCAGCCGCACTCTACGTGAGGAAGAGCGGAACGCCTGGCAGCGGATCGTGCGCGTGCTTGGCCATGAGCTGAACAACTCCCTAGCGCCCATCAAATCGATCGCCGGTAGTTTGGAAGCATTGCTCCGGCGGCAACCGCCGCCGCCCGACTGGCAGGACGACGCGCGGAGCGGCTTGAACGTGATCGCGACCCGTGCGGAATCGCTGAGCCGCTTTATGCAGGCCTACGCGCGCCTCGCCCGGTTGCCTCCTCCGCAGAAGGAGGTGCTGAAGCTCGAGGAGTTGGTGAAGCGTGTCGTCAGCCTCGAGACGCGCCTCCCGGTGCGGGTCGCCATCAGCCCGCCGGTAACGATGGAAGCCGACGCGGCACAGTTGGAGCAGCTGCTCATCAACATCCTGCACAATGCCGTCGACGCATCGCTGGAGACCGGTGGGGAAGTCGTGATCGGCTGGCGCGAGATCTCCGAGTGCGTGGAGCTTTACGTGCGCGACGAGGGGCATGGGATCATGAACCCGACGAACCTTTTTGTGCCGTTCTTCACGACGAAGCCTGGCGGCTCCGGGATCGGGCTGGCGTTGAGCCGGCAAATCGCGGAGGCACATGGCGGCTCGCTGTTACTGGCGAACCGGAAGGGTGCGCGCGGTTGTGAGGCACTGCTGCGG
>JACDCC010000308.1 GCA_013694595.1 Chthoniobacterales bacterium | reverse complement strand
AGTGGATCTGCGGCCTGGCTGCCGTTGTTCTATGTTGTTACTGAATGGCGAGGGCGCAGACCTGATGTCCACTGCCGACAGACCGCCTGCGCTACTTACGCAGGTTGAGTTTCTCGAGCAGGCTTTTATACCTGTCGGACTTCGACTTGCTGAGGTAATCGAGCAAGCTCCGGCGCGTGGCAACCATCTTGAGGAGGCCGCGGCGCGAGGAATGGTCTTTAGCATTGGTCTTGAGGTGTTCCGTCAACTGAGTGATGCGGCGGGTGAGGAGTGCCACTTGCACGTCCGCGCTGCCAGTATCCTTCTCATGAAGCTGGAATGCCGTGAGATCCATCGTGTCGCTGCTTTCTGCCATAACGAGCCGGTAGTGTAGACGAAGAAGCGGGGTTGGCAAGGCTGACGAGGTGCGGCTCATTCGAGACCGGCAATTCGGTGGGTGGACCGGTGCATCCCCGCCGCCAGGTGCTGCGGGCTCAACGACGTTTACAGGTAACTCAACCACGCGTCGCGGCGACGCTGCTTTAGCTCCGCAAACCAGCGACACGGCAGGTAGAGCAACGCGACAACGATCAACCAGACCAAGTAAACGCCGGGCAAGCTGATCCCGTAACCCGGCGGATACAGAGTCGACCCGGTGAATGCCGCCACGAACGGCTCGACTGTGAACAAGCCCGTGGGACCGCCAAACGCCGCGTAGGAATAACCCAGCGCGAGAAGGTGAATGAGCGGGATGTGCAGCAGATAGTAGAAGAGCGGGACGCGGCCAAACACCAGCACCGGCCGCAGCAAGCGCCCCGGTTGGCCGGCACGATCCAATATCGCCAGCACCACGAGGGCAGGTCCGAGCGTCATGAGCAGGTAAAGCAGCGATGGCGGATACTTCTGCAGATTTAAGAAGGAAAGAAACGTGAAGAGAGCACCGCGGGCGTGCGGTGACCATGCGTCGGGATCGCCATAGACATTCGCTGCGCGCAGGAGCACAAATGCGAGCGTCAGCCCGACCCCAAGCCACAGCATGATGCGCTGCCGCTGCGTGCGTTCGCGGTTTACGATCGCGCCGAAAGCGAATCCAGCCGCCATCACGCCGATCCAGGGCACCAGAGGGTAAGCAACGAAAAATGTGGTGTTCGGCAGAATCCGGAACGGCCCGCCCTCATGTAAAACATCCCATAAACCGCTCAGACGCCCGAACTGCGCCGGCACCAGCGGGTCGAGCAGGTTATGGCCGGCGATCATCACCACTGCGAACGTGGCGAGCGCCCACAGCGGCAGGTAGATCAGCCCCGCCAGTGCAATCATCGACCATCCGAGCGCCCAAATCACCGCGCCTCCGGGTTCGAGGAGGATCGCAGGATTAAACGTCCAGCTCAGCGCGACGACGGTGAGCTCGAGCAGGACCAGCCAGGCGCCGCGCGTGAGGAGAAAATACGCGACCTGGTGCTTCGACTTTCCGCGCGTGAGTGAGAGGAATGCTCCAGTCCCACTGAGAAAGCAGAACACCGGGGCGCAGAAATGTGTGATCCATCGGGTGAAGAAAAATCCGAGCGTTGTTTTATCCAGATCCGTTGGGCCAAAGGAGAACAACTCGTGGCTGAAAAAGTCACGCACATGGTCGAGCGCCATGATGATCATGATCCACCCGCGGAGCAGGTCGAGGAAGTCGAGCCGCGGACGAACGCCGACCGGATTCACCGGAATCGCAGACGGATTGACCTGGACCATGTGAGGAGCTGCCAGCGAAAGCCGCCATGAGCTTCATCAGTGGCGGGTACTGTTTCATCAGACCAGCCGCTTCCTGTCAACTGCAGCGCCCGTACATTAGAAAGGCCGACTCGGTCAGGAGTCGGCCCTCGCTCGCGGAAAGAAATTGAAATTCTGCTACTTCTTGCCTTTTCCGCCGCCGCCCTTGCTTTTGCCTTTGCCGCCGCCGTGGCCCTTACCACCGCCGTGAGCTTTGCCACCGTTGCCACGGACTTTCACGACGTTCTGTCCGCCGCCACCGCGAATCTTGGCCGGCTTGTCGAGGCGTCCGTCGCGGGCGTCGTGCCCATTCACGAACTTCCGCGCCTTCTTTTCGTCGCGCTTCGAGTTGCCATAGCTGCGGAAGTCATTGTCGACGCGGTCGAAACGGCTGACGAGCGGACCGAGCTTCACGTTATTTTCCTGCGCGATGCGGCCCCAGCCCATGCCGCTCTGCTTCATCGCCACGATCTCGTCGAAGCTTCGGCCGGTTTCACGCGCGAGCGCGTTGGCGATCATTAATCCGCCATAGCCAAGGCTCGTGCGGGTGCGCTGCTCTTCCAGCACGACGACCGGCACGTCGAACTCGCGTGAGACAACCGGGTTGCCGTAAGAGTAATCTACGCGGTCCTGCCAGCGGTCGAACTCGTCCGCGCGTTGGTCGAGGATGATGTAATCTTGCGCGAAGGCAGGCGCAGCGAGCGCGAGAAAGGCTGCGGCCGCCAAAGATTTAAAGATGGTCTTCATATTTACTAGAATCGGCTCGCGCGAGCGCTTGCGCGTGTCAGGGCGAGAGAAAGGTGCCGGAGAGCACCTGAAACCGCCGATCACCGATCAACGCAGCTGCAGCGAAAAGTGGTGCGAAGCGATCTTCATTCGCTTCCGGAGATAGAACCTGTGAGCGTCGAACCGTTGCACGCCGGAATCGAGCTCGAAGTAGTGGCACTCGTGTTCCCGCGCCTGCCCGACGAGCCAGTCGAACAGCTCTCCGCCGTAACCCGCCGATCGGTCCACTTCGCGCGTGACGAGATCGTCGACATACAAAACCCTGCCGTGAAATAACATCTCCTGATACCGGTAACCGGCGACTGCGCGGATTTGATCATCCACCTCCAGAGACGCGAGGCGGTAGCCTTGTTGCTGCTGGCGTTGCACCCGCTCGAGAAATTCCTCCACCGTCGCGATGTGCGGACGCAGCTCGCGCATGACGTCGAAACACCGACGGATTTGTCCCTCCTGGTCTGCGATTGCGATCCGGGGGCTCTGCGCGCTCATGTCGTTTTCCGTTCTCGCTTTCCGTCGTACCAGAAGTCGAGCTTCGCGCGCGAACGCACCGCGCGTTTTCCGCCGATCATCAGCGCGAAGGTGCCCATCAGAATCTGTCGCGGTGAATGCATGCGCAGCTTGCGTCCGGACGTCAGCATCGGTTTCGCGAGCAACTCGAAGCGGCCGATCTTCTTGAGCTCCTGCGTGAAGAATACCTCCTCGCCGGCGAAGTATTGTTCATCGAACCCGCCGACAGCTTCGAAGTTCCTGCGCGTGGTGAAGAGGAATGCGCCGGCGCCGAGATTCGCTGCGAAGTAGAACGCGCAAAACACCCGCGCGAAGAGGCGCCCCCAGCCGGGCACCGCATCATGAAATGCGATCCGCGCGCCGCCCCCGGAGCAGCCGTTCGCGAGTGCCGCGAGCGCGCCGGTGATGTGTACCGGAGCGATTCGCGTATCGGCGTCGATGAAGAAAAAAACGTCACCCTGCGAGACACGCGCCCCGGCATTCCGCACCGCGGCGATCTGACGATGGCGGACGGAAATCACGCGCGCGCCGGTCGCCGTGGCGAGCGCAGCGGTGGCGTCAGTGGAAGCGTCGTCCACCACGACGATCTCGTAGTTCTCACCGGAAGCATCCGCCGCCGCTCGCAACGCGCGGAGCGTCTCCGGCAGCTCGTGTTCCTCGTTGAAAGCGGGAACGATGAAAGAAAGCATCTGAGTTACGGCCGCGATGTCGCGGTCAGGCGCCGATAGACCTTTTCATACCTCGGCACCACCAGATTAGCTGAAAAATTCGTGCGTGCGTGCTCCCGCGCATTTTCGCCTAGTTGCCGCGCGAGCTCCGGCGAATCTGCCAGCCGGTCGAGTGACGCTGCCATCTCCGTCACATGTTCAAACGGATGAAGAAAACCTGTTTCGCCGTCCCGCACCACTTCCGGAATACCGCCGACCCGGAACGCGACGACTGGCTTCGCGTGAAACATCGTTTCGAGCATGCTCAATCCGAAGCTTTCCGTCTCGGAGGTGTAAAGGCCTGCGTCCGCCGCGGCGAGGTAGTCCTCGATATCCGAAATCTCCTCGCGCACGACCACGCGCTGATGCAATCCGAGTTCCTCGATGAGTGGCTCGTAGGGCGCAAAGGGACCGCCCGCCAGAATCAGCAGGCGCATCGGGCGCGAGCTGCGGGTCTCGGAGAAGGTGCGCAGGAGCAGGTCGATCCGCTTCAGCGGGCGAACGTTCGACGCATGGACGATGAGGAATTCGTCCTCCGCGATCCCGAGTTCGCGGCGCACTTGGCCGCGCGAGCGGCTCAAGGCGGCGGGCATGAAGAAGTTCGGAATCACTTCCACGCGGCGGCTGAGACTGAAGGTGGCGAGCGTCTCCTCGCGCAGATTTTCCGAGACGGTGGTGACCGCGTCCGACTCGCGCAGCGCATGCTCGATCGCGTCGCGA
This sequence comes from Chthoniobacterales bacterium, assembly GCA_013694595.1. GTDB lineage: Bacteria > Verrucomicrobiota > Verrucomicrobiia > Chthoniobacterales > UBA10450 > JACCTI01. Next base: position 185 of record JACDCC010000308.1, on the reverse strand, counting down.
TAACTCGGATCCTGTCCGAGCAGCGTCGTGTCGGTGCCATGCAGCGTGGTGACGATCTTCGGCACGTTGGCGGAGCGGCCGCCGAGCATTTGGACCGCGAGATAAGCGGCCGTCGCGTGCGGCACCGCGTAGTGCACGTGAAAGATGTCGAGGTGTCGTTCGCGCGCGATCGCCGCCATTTTCAC
>JACDCC010000321.1 GCA_013694595.1 Chthoniobacterales bacterium | reverse complement strand
GCTCGCGCAGGTAGGCATGCACCTCTTCCCCCGGGCTTAGCATGGTGCTCCAATGTTTGAGCAAGTATTCCAGGTAGCGACCGACTCCGAGCCGTTGGCCCTCGAGCCTCGAGACGTTCATCCCGATTCTCATGGCAAATTGCCCGCGTATTCTACAGCGGGGTCGGCCAGAGCGCCTGTGATCGGTATCCCTCGAGTTTCGCCCGAACTACGATAAATAGCCTGAGCGATCTCAATCGCGCGAAGTCCTGCCGCCCCATCTGCGATCGCCCCGGGACTGCCGCCGCCGCAAAGAGAAACAAAATCACTTAACTCCAGGCGAAAGGTTTCGATCCCCGTCGATTGCCAGCCGTAGAACTTCTCCCTCAGCATGTACATCGGATAGAAGATCATCCGTCGCTTGGGCTTGCTTTCGGTGGTGGCTTTGGTGACGACCGTGTTCATCATGGGGGCGTAATAAGCGCGCACCATGCCTCGGTCGCCATAAGCCTCGATGTAAAAGCGATAGCCTTTCCACTCCGGTAGGAAAGGTCAAGGTTCAGATCATTAAGGACGCGCGGTTTTCGCCGGATGAAATGATCCCAGATCAGCTCGGTCCAGGGCGCTGCCCGGTCGAACATATCGGTTTTGATCAAAGATTGCGCATCCCATTTCTTCAGGTGTTTGACTTGAAGATCGGGAAGAAGCAAGCTCGATATCTTCGATGGAGGGGCGCCCGTAGGTTTGGTTAAATCCCCCAAATTCCAGAAAGACATCGCGGCGTATTGCTCCGCATGCGACCCAAAAGGTCGAAGCTTCCGCCGATCCACGCTGATGAACGAAATGGTGAAACAGGTTCTTGAACTGGGAATGAAAGTTCCCTTCACCAGGCTCTTCATCGTACGAGCCGATCAGGGCCGCGAGGTCGTGCTCTTCCTCGAAGGCCACTCGAATTCGCTTGATCGCGTCCGGACGGATAGTTACATCCGCATCGACAAAAAAGAGGATGTCGCACTTGGACGTTTCCGCTCCGAGATTGCGGGCGCGCCCCGGTCCGCCGCGCGACGGTAGTTTAACGATGTGGGCCTCGATTTGCTCCGCTTTTCGCCATGAACCGTCTCCTTCGCCGTCGGCGACCACAATAATTTCATCTCCCGGCTCGATCGAGACGACCACTGAGGCCAGGCAGGCTTCAAACTTCGCCCCGCCGCGGCAGACAGGGATGATTACCGAGCAGGTAAACGAAGCACCTGCTGGAGAGTTGTATTCCATTAGTTGAGACGCCGACGAGAATGCTTGCACCGAACTCGAAGCCCCGCTTTTCGTAGTTTCTTCCATGCCAGGAAATTAAAGGGCCGATTCTAGGCACAAATGAGCTACTTTTTCAAAGGAAGAACTGCTTCGCAGCGCAAAAACTGAAACGCCTCTGCCACAATGCTATCGTGTGGCAAAACGAAATCTGAATCAGATCAAGCCACGGGAAACTCTGCGGTTTCGACACGCGAAGCAATTCTAGAAACCCGTTCAACAGTTCATCGGTAGGCACTGTGCCCTTGCGCCACAGTCGTTTTGCCGCAGTGGCAACCCAGCCCAAGCGACATCGGTCAATCCCCACACCGGCCAACGGGGTACGCGCGAGGGTTGTAATTGTCAGAGCGCGCGTGCGCGGCCGAGATGGACAGCATGGCATCGCCACCGTGCGGGCGCGGCACGGGCTTGATCCATGCGAGTGGAAATACGGCCGCGAAGTCCTTCTGAGTGTGGTATTCTACGTAGGACACACCACTTGGGGTCGGTACCGTCCGATATGTTGTGAAGAAGCGCGAGGTCGGCGTCATCGCGGCCTTGATGTGGCGCAGGGCATTTAAGAATCGCTCGCCGTGAATGTGCTCGTCCACGTGCATCATCACGATTACGTCCCAGGTACCAGGTAGCGGGTCTTCGGCCACGTCGGCGACGACGAAGTCGTAGTCTGGGAACTGCGGTCGCAGCCATGTCGCGGCCGGGTCCGCGATCTCGGTGCCGAGATATCGCTTACAGCCGTGATCGCGCATCATGCGCGTCCAGTAACCGATGCCGGCACCGATCTCACAGACCGACAGACGCCGCAGATCCAGACCGTCCGCATGGAACTCGGTCGCAAGATCCTTCGCGAGCCGGGCGTACCACTCGCGGTTTCCGCTCTCATCAAAGGAACGCCGCCCGACAGTCCAGAAATTGTGTCCGCGTCGGTGGCGTCGGTTCCAGAAGTCGTGGGGACGGTAGGTCGGCTTGAAGAGGAGGTCTTTTGCCAGGACGGCATACCAGCGAATATTGTGGGCGAGGTTCACGGGGTGGGCTTCTCGACGGACGTTCACCTTACGAGATGTGGAGGGGCGCCTGCAAGAGCAAATATCGCGTAACCGCTACCTTCGCTGGACGCAGAGGGAGATATCTGCGAATTGATAGCTCAGGGCGAAACAGAACACTCGGGTTGGAACCGGCTTTATTCAAGCTTCAATCAGGCGAGCCGGCACTTAACGCGAACGCGCGGGCGTAATTGCCCGGGCCAGGCGCCAATCGAATCACCGTTAATCACAACGTGATGGCCGCGGGATGGCGGCGCCGCCCGCACTGGAACCGGCGGAGGCAGCGAAGAGTTTTTCGACAGGCTCGTCCCGGAAAATCAGCCCTGGTTCGAGCACGAAGATGAAGGCCCCGACGATATGCCATCACACATTCGGATGGCACTCACCCGGACGAGCGAAGTCATCCCAATCGTGAAGGGGAAACTGCAACTCGGGACATGGCAGGGCATTTTCCTTTTCGAACATCGCCGCGACCCGCATCGGCGGCGTATTGTAGTGACAGTGATGGGTAAATAAAACGCCAGCAGTCATCCCGAGCGAAGCCGAGGGAGCCGGCGGCGTACGAGCGACGTTGCTGGCGATTTCCACGGGGTCCCTCGGCTTCGCTCGGGATGACCGGGGTGGGCGTTACTCCACCGTGAACGTCGTCTCCGCGGTGCCCATCCGGCTGCCGGCGCGCGCAATCCATTTGCCCGGCTGAATTTCCCATAAAACGCGCCCATCCTTCCGCGGTAACTGCTCGACGTCGTTTATCGACCATCGAGCATCCGCGCCGAGCGTTGCCTTCAGTTCGACCATCTGTTGCGTGCGCGGCAGCACGGTATCGATCGTGTATTCGCATTGTCGACGGGATTTGTTATACGCGGTTGCAAACGCACCTGCGCGCCCACGCTATTGTCCGTAGTAGAAACTCAGGTTGCGTATCCGGAGGTAACAGAAGATGGCCATCTTCGGTTAACAACTGGGTCGCCTCGTCGCGCGGTTTGGTGCCGGCGAGAAAAAGTTCATTTTCCCGCGGGGCGGTTGCCAAGGTTGGTAACAGCCCGGTCGCGGCACAAATCTCACGGCGGAGAAGCCGCTCGCTGAGAGGAGGTGCGTCCACCGCGTTGTCCTGCCCCAGCGCGCGCGCATGATGCTCGCCCAAAGCGGAGTCGCCGAACGGATAGCCAGCGTATCGCGCATCGGGTGTCCATCGAAGTTGCCGGTCCAAACAGCAACGGTGTAACGTCTGTCAAAGCCGACCGTCCACGCGTCGCGGAAGCCGCCACTCTTTCCGGTCTTGACTGCAATCCGTCGCTCGAATGCAAGCGGTGAGTGTGCGCCGAAACTTCGTTCGCGCGCGTGGTTGTCGCACAAGATGGCGGTGATGATGGCGGTGATGATGGCGGTCGCTTCCACGGAAGCCAGCCGCGTCATCGCAGCTCGCGCAGGTAGGCATGCACCTCTTCCCCCGGGCTTAGCATGGTGCTCCAATGTTTGAGCAAGTATTCCAGGTAGCGACCGACTCCGAGCCGTTGGCCCTCGAGCCTCGAGACGTTCATCCCGAT
>JACDCC010000292.1 GCA_013694595.1 Chthoniobacterales bacterium | reverse complement strand
GCGCTTCCACCCGGCGCAGGCATTGCAGCAGGTCGGGCGCTTCAATGTCGGCGATCGGTCGCCGGCCGATCCAAGGGAAAGCGTCTTGCTCCAGGCGGATGCGCGTGCGCTCAGCATGCCCGGCGCTCACCTTCGCCTCATGCACGGTCGCCAGCCACTCGCGGGCTACGTGCTCGAACGTGCCGGGGCCGGGCAAACCGGCATCGGCCAGGGCCTGCGCCGCACGCTGGCGCTCCCGCTCGGTCTTGCCGGCCTTGCGAGCGCCGCTCGGGTCCGTGCCGGCCGCAATCTGCTTCAAAGCGTCCCGGCGCCGCTGGCGAGCGTCGGCAAGCGCCACCTCGGGATAGGTGCCGAGGCTGAGGCGGTTTTCCCGGCCGTCGAACGAGTAGCGCAGGCGCCACCATCCGGCGCCGGTGGGTTGCATCTCCAGCACCAAGCCGCCGCCGTCGCCGATCGCTTTGGCCTTACCCACGCTTACCGCCGCCTTCATGGCAGCCCGAATCGCCTTGTCCGTCAGCCTCTCGATGGTCGCCATTCCGTACAACTCCTGTAGTGCCCGGTTCCATTTTGGCGAGTTGTACGGAAAGTTGTCCGGTTTTTTGCTGGCTTCAAGCGGAGTTGTACGGTTTCAAGCGGACAAGAAAAAAGCCTCAAGTCGTTGATTTACTTGAGGCTTTTGGCCTTTGGCGGCCATCCTTGAACTCTATTCTGGTGGAGCCGGGGTCACTCACACTGTGGCTTGAAAGCCGCATGAATGCTTGATTCTGCGGTTGTCAATCCGTCGAGTTGTCCGGAAAATTGTACGGTCGCGCAGCCGCTACCCCGTGCCGTCAAAAGCGGTCGAGCGCTTCCCGCTGCTCCCGAAGTAGCGCGTTCATTGCCTTTACCAGTTCGCGCAGTTCAAGCCATTGCCCGCCCTTGAAACCGTTGCGCGCTGTGCGGACCTTGCCTTCATCGGTGCGCGGGCCGGTGGATCGCTCCCACGGTCGCCATGTACGGATCAGCGCCGCTTGCCGTGCCCGCCGCTCCGGCGTCCAGCCGTTCGCCATTGCTAATCTCCCAATAGTTCGCTTTGAAGCTTGCAGATTTTTACCGCGCGCGAGGCGGGGATCAAGGCGAGTCGCTACCGCGCACCCTGTGACAGCTCCCTGCGGCACGGCCGGCTGGTCACTGTCGGCCATAAGCGGTGCTGGTGAAGGGCGGCTGTGCGGCCCCTCGCCGGGGGCCCGGCTGCTCAGTCGGGGGTCGAGATCAACCTCGGGCACTGCCCGAACTGCGGTGGGTAGCTCAAGATCATCGCGGCGTTCCTCGAATCAGCACAGTGATCGAGCGAATCCTCACGCATCTGGGCTTGCAAGCGCGGGAGCCACCCCGGGCGCCAGCGCGCGGCCACACATCTCAATGACCGTTCACGGAGTGCGGGCATCGACGGGACACGACCTTCAGATCGAAGCAGCTGAGTTCCTCGGCAATGGGAAACGTTTCCTCACAACGTAAAGCTCTCTCCATGGAGACCCAACCGTCGGGACGGGCACAGGTGTTGCCCCGGTGTTGCCCCGGTGTTGCCCGCCTTGTACGGCCGGCGATCTACCTACCTGTGACCCCGGGTGTTTTCTAAAGTGCGACAGGCCGCGGCGCTAGATCTCGAGCACCGTGCGCTGTGCGGATGGGACCACGCCCCCAGGCGCGGCCGCTGGCCCGAACTGCCATGGCGATTCGCCGCAAATCCGCTCCTGGGGATACGCCCGAGGCGCCCTCATCCGCAGACAATTAGAGTGGCCCGAACCCGGTAACTCCCCCGTGAGCCCCCCACTGCGCGGCGACGCCGCGCTACGTCCGCTCCAGCGCGCGAGCCAAGCTGCGCCGGCTGTCATCGCGTTGCTCGCATTGGTGCTGGTCGGGGCGATCTGGGCACTGGCCTGGGAGCGGGTCGGCTTCACGCAGCGGCAGGCGCTGGAGGCCGAGACCTCGAAGAACGACAACCTCGCCATCGCCCACGCGGAGACCATGCAGCGCGAGATTGAGCTCGTCGACCAGCTGCTGCGGCTGCTGCGTGACGACCTGCAGCAACGCCCGCTGCCGCGCGACCTCGGGCCGCGCGTCGCCGCCTCGGGGTTGGCGACGGCGCACGTGCTCGTCGTCTCGTACATCGACGCCAGCGGTGACCTCGCGGCATCGACGCTGCCCGAAGCGGCGCTGACGACAGTGAACTTCCGTGACCGCGACTACTTCGGTCACCATGCGGCCGAGGCCGAGGACCGTCCGCTCGTCGGCGTACCCGTCTTGGGCCGGCTCACCGGGCAGTGGGTGATCTCGGTGACGCGACGCGTCGAGCAGACCGGCGGCGGCTTTGGCGGCGTGCTCTACGCCGCCGTCGACCCGGCCGTGTTCGCGCGGCTGTACGGGCGCAGCGCGCTCCGCGAGTCGGGCACGCTGGCGCTGATCGGGCTGGACGGCATGACGCGCGTGCGCCGCAACGGCGACAAGGTCAGCTTTGGCGGCGACGTCCGCCGCTCGCAGCTGTTCCAGGAACTGCAGAAGGCGCGCGAGGGGCACTACACCGCCAAGGCCGCGTCCGACGGCGTGCGGCGCACGCTGAGCTTCCGCCAGCTCGGCGGCTACCCACTGGTCGTCGTCGTCGAGTCGTCGCTGGCCGATGTGCAGGCGCAGACGCACGACACCGAGCGGGCGGTCTGGGCCGCCGCCGGCGGCTCCTCGCTGCTGGTGCTCGCCATGGCCACGCTGGCGGCGTACGCGATGCAGCGCAGTGGGCGCGCCATCGCAGCGCTGGCCGAGGCCGAGCAGCGCCACCGCTTGCTGCTGGACAACAGCTTCGACGCGATCCTGCGCACTGCCCCCGACGGCCGAGTGCTCGCCGCCAATGCTGCGGCCTGCGCGCTGTTCGGGCGCAGCGAGGACGAGCTGCGCGCCGCCGGGCGCAGCGGGCTCGTCGACACCGACGATCTCCGCCTGCCGGCCATGCTCGCGCAGCGCGAAGCCACCGGCCGCGCCAGCGGCCGCCTACGCATGCGGCGCGCCGACGGCAGCCTGTTCGAGGCCGAGGTCAACTCGATCGCCTACACCGACACCGACGGCGCGGCCGCCTCGAGCCTGACGGTGCGCGACCTGAGCGCGCAACTCGCCGCCGAGGCCGAACGCGGCCGGTTCGAGCAGCGGCTGCGCGAGTCGCAGAAGCTCGAGTCGATCGGCACGCTGGCCGGCGGCATTGCGCACGACTTCAACAACATCCTCGCCGCCATCCTCGTCAACGCGGCGCTGCTGCGCCAGGAGCTCGGCAGCGCGCACCCTGGTGCCGAGGCGCTCTCGCGCATCGACCGCTCGGCGCTGCGCGGGCGCTCGCTAGTGCAGCAGATCCTGACCTTCAGCCGCCGCAACCCGGAGCAACGTGAAGCACAGCCTCTGCAGCCGCTGCTGCTCGAGGCTGCGGCGCTGCTGTGCGCGACGCTGCCGGCTGCGGTGCGGCTAGACCTGGACCTGCCCGAGCTGCCACTGGCCGTGGTCTGCGACGCCACGCAGATGCAGCAGGTGCTGATGAACATGTGCACCAACGCCTGGCAGGCGATGCCCGGGCAACAGGGCCGCATCGACGTGACGCTCCGCGCCGAATCCGGCCCTGCCGGCGTGCGCTGCGCGGTGCTGCGCGTGCACGACGACGGCCAGGGCATCGACGCCGCGACGCGCGAGCGGCTGTTCGAGCCGTTCTTCACCACCAAGGCGGTGGGCCAGGGCACCGGGCTCGGGTTGGCGGTCGTTCACGGCATCGTCACCGCCCACGGCGGCTCGATCGCTGTGCAGAGCACGCCCGGTGCGGGCAGCACCTTCGAGGTCCGGCTGCCCCTGTCCGAAGGCGCGGACGGCGCCCCGTCTGCGCCGGCGGTGACAGAGGCCGCCGCACCGATTCCGACACCGGGCCGCGGCGAGCGCGTGCTGTACGTGGACGACGACGAGGTGCTGGCCATCACCGTTGAAAGCCTGCTGCTGCGCGCCGGCTGGCGGGCACGCACCTGCGCCGGCGCGGCCCAGGCGCTGGCGCTACTGCGGTCAGACCCTGCGGCCTTCGACCTAGTGGTGACCGACTACAACATGCCCGAGATGTCCGGGCTGGACCTCGCCGCCGAGTTGCACCGGCTGCGTCCGGCGCTGCTGGTGGTCATCACCTCGGGCCATGTCGACGACGAGCTGCTGGCCCGCGCTGGGGCCGTCGGCGTGCGCCAGGTGATGCCCAAGGAGTACACGCTCGAGCGCCTGGTGCCGCTGGTGCAGCAACTGCTGGCGAGCGAGGGCCACGGCGATGGCGGCCGCAGCGGATGAGTCAGCGCATAGGAAGTTGAAACGTATGCGTCCGGCGAACCCATCCTGACGACGGGCGGCGCGGTCAGATAGCTGCGGTGGCAGGCTGCCAGCGATGCGGCAGCAACTCATCAATGCGAGTCGCCGGATGCGAGGGCAAGCGCTCGAGGATGTCCCGGAGGTAGGCATACGGATCGTGCCCATTGATCCGAGCAGAGTGCACCAGGCTCATCACCGCCGCGGCGCGTTGGCCCGCGCGCAGGCTGCCGGCGAACAGCCAGTTGGATCTGCCGATTGCAATCGGACGGATTTGGTTCTCGACCCAATTGTTCGAGATCGGCAGATCGCCGTCACCGATGTAGCGCGTCAGCGCAGCCCATCGCTTCAAGCTGTAGTCGATGGCCTTGGTGGTCGCCGAGCCGTCTGGAACTTGCAGTCGCTGCCGGATCAGCCACTTGTTCAGCGCCGCCGCCACGCGGCGTGACTTGCGCTGGCGTATTCGTCGGCGCTCATCGGGTGTGCAGTCGACGATCTCGGCCTCGATCGTGAATAGCAGCTGGAAGTACCGCAGCGCCTGTTCGCCTACCTTGCTGCCGTGGTTGGCCCACAGCTCGTGGAATTTGCGGCGTGCGTGGGCTGCACAACCGACTTCCGTGACGCCGCGCTCGAAGGTGGCCTTGTAGCCCGCGAACCCATCGGTCACGAGCTTGCCCTTCCACGGGTGCTCGCCGTCCTGCCCCAGGAACTCGCGCACGTTCTCACCGCTGCGCGTCTCGGCGAAGTTGAACACCACCGCCTTGGTCGGGTTGAAGCTGGTCGTGCAGTAGGTCCACATGTAGGCCTTGTGGGTTTTCTTGTTGCCCGGCTTGAGCATGGCCACCGGCGTCTCGTCGGCGTGCAGCACATCGTGGCGCAGCAACTCGGCTGAGAGCGCATCCACCAGCGGCTGCAACTGCGCGCCACATTCGCCCACCCACGAGGCAAGTGTCGAGCGTGCGATCGCCAGGCCCGCGCGCTTGAAGATGTGCTCCTGCCGGTACAGCGGCAGGTGATCCAGGAACTTCGCCACCAGCACTTGTGCCAGCAGCCCGGCCGTGGGGATGCCCTTGTCGATGATGTGCGCGGCCACTGGGGCCTGCACGAGCTTCTGGCAGTGCGCGCAGGCCCATTTGCCGCGCACGTGGCGATCGACGGTGAACACCCCTGGCTCGTAGTCCAGCTTCTCGCTGACGTCCTGGCCGATGCGCTTCATCTGACAACCGCAGGCGCAGACCGTGCTCTCGGGCTCGTGGTTCACGTCCCGGCGCGGCAGGTGCGCCGGCAGCGGCTCGCGCTTTGGGACTTGCTTGTCCTTCCTGTCGCCAGCCTTCTCGCCATTCGAACGCTCGATCTCGGCGCAGGCCTGGGCGATGTCGGCGTCCAGCGTCTCTTCCAGCAGGCTCCTCTGCTCGGCGCTCATGCCAGCACAGAACTTCTCGCTGGTCGCGGCGAACTTCAGCCTCTTCAGGATCGCCAGCTCGTGGGTGAGCTTGTCGACCTGCGCCTGCTTGAAGGCCACTTCGCGCTGGCGGCGATCGAGGAGTTCGTCCTTGGCAGCCACTTGGGCCATCAGCGACAGCAACGCCTGGCGCATCTGCTGCGCATCCAGTGAGTCGAGTTGCTGCGGGGCGATCACGGAACGTGATCGTGCCGATGGATGCGCCAGTGCGCATCAGAGAATTCGACAATTGAATTGCGCTACAGAACTCGAATGATTCCAGCCTCTCCAATGCGCTGCCACGGCAGGCCCAGCACAAGGACTTCGAATTGCTCGCGACTGAGTAACGCCGTCGCGGCCACGTCCTTGGGCCAGACGAACTTGCCGCTGTTCAGGCGCCGCGCGGCCAGCCACACGCCGATGCCGTCGTGTACCAGCACCTTCATGCGGTTGGCGCGTCGGTTGGCGAACAGGTAGGCGTGATGCGGCCGGGCGGCGCCGAAGACGTTGACCACTCGCGTCAGGGCCGACTCGGTGCCAGCACGCATGTCCAGGGGCTCGACGGCGAGCCACACTGCATCCACGCGGATCACCGCAACAGCTCGCGGGTCCAGGCCGCGAAGTCGGCAGTGGCCGACGTCGGCCAGGTGATCTTCATCGTCAGCGCGCCGCGGCGCAGTTCGGCTTCGATGCAGCGCTCAGGCGCAGCCCGCTCAGCCGGCTGCGGCAGAGGAATCGGGATGAACTCCTGCTGTCGCGTGATCGCCGCGGGGGCTGCCGTGCGAGTCAGCTTGCGCCAGCCGTGAACGACATTGGTGTTGATGCCATGCGACATCGCCACCTTCGCCACCGACGCCCCGGGGACGTCGCATTCGGCCATCACCTGCGCCTTGAAGTCACGGCTGTAGCGCCGCCGGGTCTCTGCCTTGTCGCTTGTCATCGCGTCCACCTATTCCTACGTGGACGTGATCGTTATCGACGCCTACAGCAAATTCAAGACGGGTTCGCCGGACGCTTACGTTGAAACACCCTCGCAGGCGACCTCGGCGGGGGGAATCGGCGACACGAGGGCGTTCGTGGCAGCGCATTGCGCCCCACACCGCCTCAGGTTGCTCCCCCCGCAGGGGCCTATTCAGCCGGGCATCGAGTCCCGACTGCGGGGTTCATCCTGATGGAGAACCTAGTGTGGTGCGCTCGTAGTTCCAGCGCTTATCGGTGTAGGGCAAGGTCGGCTTCACCGTGTGTCGATCTCACACAGACGGCCACTTCCAGTCGTGGCCACAGGCAGCTTCCCGGCATCTCCTCCAGCCGTTCCAGCGCCTGAGGCGACAAGGAGGCCACCACCGGAAGGTGGGCATACAGATGTAGGCAGCCACGAGCAGGCGACCGAGAGGGGCGAGTGGACGCGATGACGGGCTTGAGACCGTCCGAGCTCACAACCTCGGAAGCAACGCGTGCAAGCCAACGGTCGGCAACTCCCCCCCCGGCACCCGACGGCGCCCAAGTCCGCTACGAGCGCCACCGCCGCGAGCAGACCACGGTGTACCGCCTAGTGCAGCTGCACGCCCCGAGCTTCCTCGCCGAAGCCGAGGAGGCCGCCGGCGCCAGCCTGCCGCAATTCGTCAAGGACGAGTTCGACGCCTTCATTTCTCCCGGGTCAAATCTTGGTGACTTTCCAGATGACGCCGGTCTGTGGCGGGAATTCGTAGGGGAAGTCTCCCTTTCCGGCAGCCACGGGGTTGACCCGTACCACGCCGTAGTCGGTGATGTACATCGCCCCGTCCGGGCCGAACCGCACGCCGAATGGCCGCTCGATGCCCTTGCCGAGGGCGTCCTGAGCAGAAGCCGGTCCGCGCTTGACGTTGCGCACGAAAGGAATCGTCTCCTGCCCGGCGGCCGGGTTGATCCGGGAAACCAAGAAGCCCGCGAACCCGTCGCGCAGCGGGGTGGTGTTCGGGGCCAGATCGCCAAACTCCGCCGTGAAGACCTGCCCGGCCAGATCTCCCCAGGAGGCAGGCGCCACGTCGATGAGGGAAGGGGATGAATTGATCTCGTGTAATCCGTGTACCAGGGAACGGTCCGGCGCCTTAAGCCCGCTGGCCGCGTGGTCGATCACGAACTGCAGGCCCGTGCCTTGCAGGACATCGTTGACGTACACCGGCGCCTGTAGCGACGACGGGCTCGCGAACTTGGGGTCGGTCACGGGTTCGAGCGTGGCGGAGAAATCCGGCCAGCCGTACCAGGTCCCCTGGCGGATCCGGTAGGTTGCGTCCCACTTGTCGTTCACCGGTCGCGATCCGCGGACGTCATAGCCGTTCACCGCCCCGAACATCTCGCCCTGCCCATTCCAGGCGACCCCGATGATGTTGCGCAGACCCGTCGCATGGTGCATGAGGCTGCCTTCGGCGTTGCTGGGATCGAAGGCATAGATCACCCCTCCACACTTCTTGACGCCGGGAATGACCTGGCCGGGCGTGGTGGCGGTTCCGAACGGAACGAACGCGCCGGTGCGGGTGACGTCACTCGGATTGTCCTGCGTGCGGAAATCGGGCGTTTGGAAGTTGCGTCCGGTGAGCACCGTGTTCTGGCAGGGGCGGTGTTGGACCATCGGATTGAGCGCAACCACTGGCGCGAGGTCGAGGCCCACCACACCTGAATTGGTGGCGGGGCCCGCCGCCAGGTACATGCGGCCGTCGGGGCCCACACGCAGGTCATTGACCTGATGCTCTGCCTGGCTGTCCAGGATGCCCGTGAGGATTTGTGTGACGGTTCCGCCGTCCAGCGACACCCGGGACACGGAGCCGGACCGGTCCTGGGCGCTGCGGTGGGACACATAGAAGGCGCCTTGGTGAAACACCAGGCCAACGGCGGATGCGTGCACGCCCTTCGCGTCCAGGTTCACGACCTCGGTGAGCGTGCCGCCGGACTCCACCCGGAGGATGCGAGCTGGCGGAGGCTCTTCCGTAAACCCACCGCCTGCCTCGAGTACATACATCCGTCCCTGGTCGTCCCAGGCCATCGAGGTGATGTACGTCAGGCCTTCTGCGACCTTCTCGATCTTGAATCGGTCGTCGATCTGGATGACGGGAAAGTTGGCACTCGGCACCAGGTTGTTGGTGGCGGAGGCGGCACCATCGTCGGAACCGCCGCCGCACGCGATCAGCACGGCGCTGCCGAGGACGCTCGCACCGGCGAGAAGAATGCGGCGGTGTCCAATTCGCCTGGAGAGCAGAATTGCCGCCGCAAGCGGCGCGAACAGTCGGTGGGTCAGTCGCATGGGTATCTCCCTGAATATCAACAATGAAACGACGAGGATCCGTCCCGTCGGTGGCCTGGCTGGCATTCCGCAGGAAATGGATTCGGCAGCGGCATTCGTCGTGCCCGTCCCTGCCTCGCCGCAGAGTAGGTTGCTGCCGGACATGCCGAAACAATTCGTACATTCTTCAGTAACTTGTACAGCGCTAGGCGTATCGGCGGTTGACTCCGCGCGCTCGGGTATTTCAACGGCCTGCTAAGCGCTCGGACCGGCCCAGGCCGTCTCGAACTCGCGCGCGTAGAGCCGATATTGGTCGTGTGCGCCTGCTCGGCCGCCTGTGGCCACATCTTTATGCCGATGTACGTGGC
>JACDCC010000275.1 GCA_013694595.1 Chthoniobacterales bacterium | reverse complement strand
GTTTGTTCTTCTTGTTGCTGTGGCGCGTCCGCGGGATCAGGTGATGCCGCGTAAGCGTTTCTTCGCGACCGCAGATCGCGCACTTCCCTTCCACGGCTACGCGCTTTTGCTGCGCCGATCTTTGAACGTGAGCTCGGCAATTCCAGACTTGTCGAGCTCGCCAAGCCCTTCTGCGATCATGCGTTCGTATTGCTCTTTCGTGGCGCGCGCGAGCGGAAGATCGAGGCCGGCAGCTTCGCCGACGGCAAGAGCGATGCCGCTGTCTTTCGCGGCGTGCGCGGCGGAGAAGAACGTTGCGTGATCGCGGTTCTGCATATCTTCGCCGTCGGTCTGCAGGACGCGCGAGGCGGCTCCGGTTTGAGAAAAGACTTCGCGCAGCATGGTGAGATCCAGCCCGAGCGCGTGACCTAACCCGAGCCCTTCAGCAAGGCCGGCGGTGTTGATGTTCATCACCATGTTAACGAGCGCTTTGACCTTCGCGGCCTCGCCGCTCCTGCCGATGAAGCGCAACGAACTGCTTAGTTCCTTCAGCAGCGGCTCGGCGCGGCGGAAGACTTCTTCGCGACCGCCGCACATCAGGTAGAGCGAACCTTCGCGAGCCTGCGTGATGCTGGACGCCATACAGGCTTCAAGCGTGTTCGCGCCGACGTTCTCCGCCAGCTGCTCAGCTTCGAGGTGAACCTCGGGCGAGACGGTCGCGCAATTGATGAAAAGCTTACCGCGCGCATGGACGAGCAGGTTGTCATCGCCGCTGAAGATGGAGCGCATTGCGGAATCATCAGAGACGACGGTAAAGATGACGTCCGCGCCGGCGGTGACATCGCCGAGTGTTGGGCACGCGATCGCGCTGATCTCGCCGGCGAGTGCGGTCACCGCCGCGCGGTTCGCATCGAACAGAGTGGTGACATGATGGCCGCGATCCCTGAGCCGGCGCGCCATGTTCGCGCCCATTCGACCAACGCCGACAAACCCGATGTTCATAACGTTCTTTCTACAAGCCTGTCATTCCGACGGGAGCGAAGCGCAGTGGAGGAATCCCATGGCAAAACCGACGGCCCACAACGGGATGTCTCGACCACGCTTGACACGGCAGGCTGGCTATTTCGACGCTTTGAACGCAGCGGCAAAAAATGGATTCTCGCGTTTCTCCTTGCCGACGGTTGTCAGCGGTCCATGACCTGGACAGATGATCGTCTCCTCCGGCAACGTCAGGATCTTCTCACGGTTGTTCTTCAGCGCGTCCTGATACGAGACAGCGCCGCCGCCCATCGACCCGGCAAAGAGCGAATCACCGACAATCGCAACCGGCCGCGCGAGACCTCGCACAACGTAGGTCATGCCCCCCGCCGAGTGCCCCGACGTCAGCAGTGCGTCGATCGTGAGCGAACCTAGTTCAAATTGATGTCCTTCCGCGATAATCTCGGCGTCGCGCAGAGGCTCGTTCTCAGGCACGTAAACCGGCGCACCGGTGTCGGCACGCACGCGCCCGAGATCCTCGATGTGATCCGGGTGCACATGCGTGAGGAGAATGAGCATGAATGACAGGTCCTCGACCGCGGCTCGCTTCAGCATTTCGCTGCTGTCGGCGCCAGTATCGAACACCACCGCTTCACGCGAGACAGGATCCCACGCGAGGTAGGCGTTGACGGTCATGTCGCCGTAGCTCGTGTTGAACGGCGCGAGCCCTTCGATCTGTTCGACGTTTTCCGGCGTCCACTGGCCCTGACTCAGCTTGAGCAGCGCACCCGTGTCGAGGTTCAGGACCGGGGACAACGCGCGAATCGCCTCCTCACTGAGCTCTCCGTCACGCGCGCGGCGAATTTGTTCGACGGGTAATCCAGACCGTTCCGCCAGCTGACTGTCGGAGATCTGCAGTCCGCGCTGCGCCTTCCCGATGATATCTGCGGCCGTGTCTTCGAGTGGAATCATGCTCTCTGAATCCGTCGCTCAGGCGCGCGCGGGTGCAATCTCTTTCGTGCGCTGCAATCGGTGGAGGCGGCTCGCGAGCAGCTGTCCAGCGCGCATCGCCACCTCCTCGACCGGCCAGGAGCAGCCGCATTCTTTTTCGATCGAAGTCATCGCGACGTTCGCGATGCCACACGGCACGATCTGATCAAACGCGGAGAGATCGCCCGCCACGTTCAAAGCGAAGCCGTGCATCGTGATCCACTGGCGCACGCCCACGCCGATCGAAGCGATCTTTCGATCTTCAACCCAGACGCCGGTGAGACCCGCCCGCGTTTGCGCGGCAACGTCGTAGCCAGCCAGCAGCTCGATCAGCACCTCCTCGAGCCAGCGAAGATACCGATGCAAATCCTGCTCGTACCGTCGCAGGTCGATGATCGGATATCCGACGAGCTGGCCTGGCCCGTGATAAGTCGCCTGCCCACCGCGGTTGATCGGAAAGAGCGGATGCGGAAGGTGCGCTGCTCCCCGGAGGCTTGATTGATCCGGCGTCCGCCCGATTGTATAGACCGGCTCGTGTTCCAGCAGCAGCATCTCGTCCGGTAACGAGCCATCGGCGCGTTTCGCCGCGACGAGCTCCTCCTGCATCGCCAGCGCATCGCCGTAGCAGATCCGCCGAAGCCACCGGGCCCGTAATTCGCCGCTCATATCTGCGCCCCGCCGGGAAGACCGAGACGCGCGCCTTCTTGCGCTCGCAAATGAGTGAGACCGATCGCCAGCGCGTCTGCCGCGTCAGGTCCCGGCGTTTCCGTGAGCCTCAGCAGCGCGCGAATCATAAACGCCACCTGCCCCTTGTCCGCGCCACCGCGGCCGACCGTCGCCTGCTTGATCCGCGTCGGCGCATATTCGTAGATCGGCAGCCCGCGTTCCGCGGCGGCGAGGATCGCCGCCCCACGCGCGGCACCGAGCGCGATTGCGGTCTTGTGGCTCTGCACGTAAATCACGCTCTCGAGCGCGCAGCAATCCGGCTCGTGTTGGCGGATCAGATCTGACAGCTGCTCGCGGATGGCGACCAGACAGGCTGATGGCCGCAGCGCACTGTGGTTTTCGATGACGCCAAAATAAAGCGCACGCTGTTTGCCACCGGTCGCCTCGACGACGGCGACACCGCTGCAACGCAGTGAGCAGTCGATCGCGAGGACGCGCATGCGTTATTGTAACGGATTATCCGCCGCCAGCACGCAACGGAATCCATAGATCACATCCCGATCGCTCCCGTCCTCCCTCGCGATCCGCGGACTGCAGATCGACGCGGTTACTGTTCGACGACGAACCGCCGCGTCGGATTTCCCCCGGTCGCGGCCGCTCGCGCCGCGAGCGCCTGAACGACGCGCGCCGGAAGGTGCTGGCGAGCGCCGTCTCGCGCCAAGTTGGTCGGGAGGTAAATTCGCCGCCGATTACGGTTGCTCCGCCCGCCACGCCGAAGATGACGGTTCAGACGATTAAGCAGGCACTGGACAAAGTTCCAGAAAGGTCAGTGCCCGAGGCGAAGGCAATCCTGCTTCGTAAGTAGCCTCATTTCGCCATCGGGACCGACGAGAACGATTCCGCCATAGCAGCTGATAAAAAGAGAGCCGTTCTTTAGCAGTCGTGAGGCACGAGGAGCGCCGGGCAATGCGCGCCATTTCTCGGCGACCCACTGTCCGCGGCAGCCTGTCGTATCTGATAGACAAATCCGCTGTTGAACGAAAGATGCGCCAGGCCCGTAACGGCGAGTGTGCCGTCACCGGTCTTGTAGATCGACTGCGTGTTCTCCTCAGTCAGAACGTGCAAGTTCTGGTCGGCGCCGACAAACCCTATGTAGCCGCCCCACTCGCCACGATCAGCTGCGACGAGGTGGCCACCGTCAACCGGGATGCCGCGCAGTTTCTCAACGTGCGCTAATCCGTCTTCACCCTGCGTTCTGACACGCACTGCCCGGTCCGCTACACGCATCGCGGAAAGCGGGAGCCTGGCGACCTCCTTTTCGTCCAGCGAATCGAGGTTTTGCCCTACACTCTCGAGATAAAAAGGATCGTCCGTGTCGGCTTTTGACGGCTCGTTCTGCTCAGGCACAGCTTCACCGTTGATCGCGCTGATTGCTCGGAGTGCCGCTTCACGGACCGGCAGATACCAATGCGCTGTCGAGATATCCGTCAGAGAAGGTATTGCCTCCTTGATCTTCAGCCTGCCGAGTGCCTCTGCTGCTCTGAATACGAGTCGCCAGTCGTCGGCACGTGCTAAGCACTCGACGAGTTCGTTAGGGGCGTTCTTGTATCCAATGCGGCCCAACGTGTGAGCCGCCTCTACCCGCATATCCCAGTCCAGATCGTGCAAGTAGCGCACGACGAGCGAGCCCGCATCGATACCCTGGCTTCCTAGAGTGCCGATCGTTCGCATGTGATACTTCGCGGCATCACGATCTGGCGGATTCTGGAGCCACGTGGTGAGAATCGGCACCGCTTCAGCAGAATGGGTGTCAATCAACGCGCTCCAGTTCGCTTCGCGAATAACCGGGCTCGTGCTGTCCTGCAGCTTTGAAAGCCGAGGAGCCGTGCGTTGGGCAGCCGAGCCGATCGCTCCCAGCGTGAGGATCGCACGGGCGCGCATCGGGTCAGGCGCGGCTTCGTCGCACGCCAGCGTGACAAGAGGATCAACAGCGTCGGCAGCTTTCGCCCCCAGACTGCGGAACACTTCATACATCGTTCGCTCCAAGGCATCGTCCCAGCCGTCTTCGCTCCTGAAAACCTCGAGCAGCAACGGGACGGCTTTTTTCCCAAGCATCTCGATCGCCCAGGTCAGCTGGTTCTCAGTTTCTCTTGTGCGAACGAGCTCTTCTACGAGAAACGCAACAGCCCGTGGAGTGCCAACGCGTGCAATGGCCGGGGGAATCCAACCATCGCCATGGCGCGCTGAGTCGATCAGCGCATCGAGGTGTTCTTCGGTTAGACCGTCGATATCTCGCAACGTGTAGGATGCGAGTTCCCGGATCGCGGTGTTTTTGTCCGCCAGAAGCGGCAGGAGAAGGGGAACAGCCTTGGCGCCCAGTGCCTGCAGCTGTTCTGCTACCTCGCGTTCCTTTTTCGTGATACCGACGTCCGGCTTCGCTACGGCTTTCAGCCGTTGCACGAGCTTTGCGGCGTCGGACGCGAACGCGGCGGACCCCGCGAAAACGACTGCCGACGCTATGCTGACGAACCAACGCATTCCGGTGTGCCGCATTTTCTACGGTCCGGAACGTAGCCACACAACATCATCTCTGACCAGTAGTCCCGCAAAGTTCCAGGCCACGAATTGCGAGCGACCAGGCGCGCGGTAGAAGTAATCCGCGATGTCGCGCCGATACATCCTCCAGCGTGCGCCTTCAGCTGCGGGCATTCACATTGATTACGCGGGCGAGCTGAACCCGCAGCAGCTCGCTGCGGTGACGGCGCCGCCGGGGCCGATCCTTGTCATCGCGGGCGCGGGCAGCGGGAAGACGCGGACGCTCACCTATCGCGTCGCCTACCTGCTCGAGAACGGGATCGATCCGCGCAACATCCTGCTGCTGACTTTCACCAACAAAGCTGCGCGGCAGATGCTCGACCGCGTGGCGAACCTCCTGCCAGTGGACGCCAGCGGGCTCTGGGGCGGGACGTTTCACTCGATCGGCAATCGGATGCTCCGGCGGCATGGCAGCGTGCTCGGCTACTCGAGCGGATTCACGATTCTCGACCGTGAAGATCAGAAGGACCTGATCGATACGGTCGTCTCCGCGTCGGGCATTAACCCGAAGGAGATCCGCTTCCCGAAAGGCGACGTGCTTGCCGACATCTTCAGTTTCACCGTCAACACGGAGCGCACAATCGAGGAACTGCTCGCGGAGAAGTTTCCGTATTTCCTGCCGCTGATCGAGCAGATCAAAGATGTGCACGCGCGCTACGAGAAGAAAAAGAAGGCGACGAACTCAACGGACTTCGACGACCTCCTCGAGAAGACGCTGCGCATGCTGAAGGAGCATGAGGAAGTCGCAGA
>JACDCC010000256.1 GCA_013694595.1 Chthoniobacterales bacterium | reverse complement strand
GCAACGGCCACTCGCGCGAGACGCCGCCGGGCGACAGCTACGAGAACGCGCCACTCGTGAACTTCGTTCATCGCCAGACGCAGGAGCAGATGCTTACCGCGATCCGCGACGTGCGCGCACGACTTGGCCAGCGATACCCGCTCGTGATCAACGGGCAGAAGATCACCACCGGAAATTGGATGGATTCGCTCAACCCGACCAATCCATCAGAAGTTGTGGGCTCGGTAGCCGAAGCCGGAATTCCGGAAGCGGAGCAGGCGGTAAAAGCGGCGGGCGACGCGTTCAAGCACTGGTGTCGCGTGAGCGTGAATCATCGCGCCGAGCTGCTGGAGCGCGCCGCCGCCATCATGGACCGCCGGCGCTTCGAGCTTTCTGCGCTCGAAGTCTTCGAGGTAGGCAAAGGCTGGGCCGAAGCCGATGGCGATATTCGTGAAGCGATCGATTTCCTCCTCTTTTACGCGCAGCAAATGCGCATCATGGGACGCCCGAAGCTCACGCAGCACGTGCTCGGCGAAGAAAGCTATCAGCATTACTGGCCGCGCGGCGTGGCGCTGGTTGTTGCGCCATGGAATTTTCCAATCGCGATCCTCACCGGTATGGTCTCGGCCGCGATTGTTACCGGCAACACCGTGATCATGAAGCCGGCAGAGCCATCATCCGTGACGGGCGCGTTTCTGATGGAGATCTTCGAGGAAGCGGACGTGCCGCCCGGTGTGCTGAATTACCTTCCGGGGCACGGATCGGTGATCGGGCAACATTTAGTCGACCATCCCGAAGTCGTGATGATCGCTTTCACCGGCTCGCGCGAAGTCGGTCTGCGCATCTGGGAATCAGCCGGCAAGACCCGGCCGGGGCAGCGCGAGCTGAAGCGCGTCGTGTGCGAAATGGGCGGCAAGAACGCCGTTATTGTCGACTCTGACGCTGACCTCGATGAAGCGATCGTCGACACCGTTTACTCTGCGTTCGGTTATCAAGGGCAGAAATGCTCCGCCTGTTCGCGTTTGATCGTGCTCGAGGAAAACTACGATCGCGTAGTCGAGCGCCTAATCGCGGCGACCGCCAGTCTGCGGACGGACAACCCGGAGGCGCCTGGAATCACGGTCGGCCCGGTGATTGACGAGAAGGCTTACAAGCGGATTCAGGAACGAATCGAGCACGGCAAAACGGAAGCGACGCTTGCGTATCAGGCGAAGGACATCCCCGCGACTGGCTACTTCATTCCGCCGACCATCTTCACCAATGTGCGACCGGATTCACGCCTCGCGCAGGAAGAGATCTTCGGCCCTGTGCTGAGCGTGATCAAAGTGCGCAATCTGGATGAGGCGATCGTCGTCGCGAACGGCACGAAATACGCGCTGACTGCCGGCTTCTTCTCGCGCAGCCCGGCAAACATCGAACGCGTCAAAGCGGAACTCGAAGCCGGCAACGTTTACATCAATCGCTCCTGCACCGGCGCAGTCGTCGGCCGACATCCGTTCGGCGGATTCAAGATGAGCGGCGGCGGCACGAAAGCGGGCGGGTCCGATTATCTCCTGAACTTTATCGTGCCGCGCGTCGTCACCGAAAACATCATGCGGCATGGCTTCGCGCCGGAGACGACGCCGCTTTATCGCGACGAGTTCATGGGCACATGGACGAAGCCGCCGATGAACGGCAGCAAGAACAACTAGCTAGCGCGCCAGAACATCGACGCGCTTCTGAAAGAGTGCGGCTGGCTGATCCAAGACTAACGCTTTCACAGGGCAATTTCGGTTGTGCGCCGTCCAGGGTTGGTTCTTGCAAAGGTTTCTCGGAAACTGGAATCTTTGCACGGGGTAGTTCCCCAAATCGCGCTTAGCGGCGATAATTTACCTCACGGCTCAGACGAGGACGATCGAGAGCAGCCGAACCGTCGATGCGTCGAAGGTGTAGTAAAGCACGACTTGCTCGTCGTCAGCAATCAGCGGCATGGGCAATGCCCAAATCGGCGGGCGCGCGGTTTCTTGTCCGGCGCAAGGATCGCGTGCCAGCACGAACTCAGCCGCTTCGACAAACTCATCCGCTTCGCGCGCGCCACCTATCAGCGCCCGCAACTCTCGTTCAAAAAGATGCTCGCGAACGATTCGGCGGCGGAAACTCTGGCACCGCGTCAGCTTACGCAGTGACAGCGCGACCGCGCGATCGAACTTTGCGCGCGAGCGGGAGAAGCTTTTCCGCGTGTGCGTGCGCAACGGGCGAGATGTCTTGGAAGCCAATCAACCGCAATCCCCGCGGCACCTTCTCACCGGCCGCTTTCGCATCGGCGACGACCGCAGCAACCCGCGCCTTGCGTTGCGCAGGCGTGCTCCGATCAGCTGCCGCAGAATGTTTCATATGAAACAAACGTAGCACCCGCTGGGCCGCGCGGTCAATCAGGGGAGCCGTCATGATTGCGCACGCGCATTGAACGGCAGCAACAACACCTACGGTTGATCGGCAACGTGGTGCGCACGTCGGGCATAAAGCGCCCGCCATTTCGTGACCATCCGCCGCATGCCTGCGTCGAGCGGAAGCTGCTCCATTTCGTCAGCCGTGAACCAGCGCAACTCCTTGCTCTCAGCGCTCGGGGCGCACACTGCGTCGGCCGGAGCGATCAGCACATATCGCACGTCGTAATGCCAGTGTGACGGCTCGTCGGTATTTGCCGGGATCTCGTGCAGGTCGAGATCAAACGGCCACGCCGAGGCGACGATCAGGTTCGCGATTCCGCTTTCCTCATCCGCTTCGCGGCAGGCGACGCAAAGCACATCTTCGTCGCCGTCGCAGTGGCCGCCAAATTGCAGCCAGCGATCGAGCTTCCGGTGATGATGCAACAGCGCGCGTGAGCCATCGGCGCTTGCTACCAGCGCGCTGCCGGTGAAATGCGCGGGAAACGTCGACCGCGTGAAGCAGTCGCTGCCTTCATCCAGCAGCGCGAGCATCGCCTCGCGCGCTCGGCGTTCATCTGCGCGATCCGCCAGATCCAGCGCCGACAATTGCGCGCGAAATTCGTGTCGATCCATGACGCGAAACTTACAGCGGCGGAAGAGCTGCGCACGATAGCGCACGCGCTATTCCTGCCGCATGGTGCGTGATGCTCTACGTGATCGGTACGCCGATTGGCAACCTGAACGACATCACGTTGCGTGCGCTCGAGGCTTTGAAAGCCGCCGACGTGATTGCCGCAGAGGACACGCGGCACTCCGGCAATTTGCTGCGGCATTTTGAGATTCGGAAGCCGCTCGTCAGTTACCACGAGCACAACGAGGCGATGCGCACCGCCGAGCTGTCCGAGCGGCTCGCGAACGGCGAACACGTGGCGTTGATCACCGACGCAGGCATGCCGGGCGTTTCAGATCCCGGTGCGCGGCTCATCCGGGCGTGCATCGAGCGGGGGCTCGACTACACCGTGATCCCCGGCGTGTCCGCGGTTCTGACCGCGCTGGTCGGCTCCGGGTTTTCCCTCGATCGCTTCTGCTTTTGCGGGTTTCTGCCGGTGAAAAGCGGGGGTCGAGAGCGCGACCTGCGCAACGCGGCCGAGCGGGAGGAGACAACGGTGTTCTTCGAGTCGCCCTACCGCATCAACAAGACGCTGGCCGCGTGCGTGGAGATCATGCCGGAGCGGCTGCTCTGTGTCGCACGCGAGCTGACGAAGAAGTTCGAGGAGTTTCGCCGCGGGACTGCCTCGGAGTTACTCGCTCACTACGAAGCGCATCCGGCGAAAGGGGAGATCACGTTGGTGGTCAGTGGCGCAGACGATCGTGGAGCACGCACCCGCGGCTGATTTCCACTTGCCAGCGACGGTGTGCCGTGGGAGTTTTCGCCTCTTTTCCCAAGGAGTAGCCATGGCATTCGCAATTATCAAAACCGGCGGTCGACAACACCGCGTCGCACAGGGTGACATCATCGATGTCGATTTTCTCGATGCCGAGATTGGCACCGAGGGCGTTTTTGCCGATGTGC
>JACDCC010000228.1 GCA_013694595.1 Chthoniobacterales bacterium | reverse complement strand
ACGGCAGCTTGCCGGTCTTTGCGTCGCGCTGCGTGAGGAAGCTCTCGAAATCGCCGCCGTGGCGTCGGATCGATTCGCTGAGTTTCGCGAGCCGCTCGAGCGATTCGAGGACGTCTTTCAGTTGCGTGGCGCTCAGCTCTTTCCCATCGGCCAGGTTCTTCAATCGCACGTCTTCTGCGCCTAACGAGATCAGAATTTTGTTCAGCTGGATGTCGTCATCGACGTATTCCTCGCGCTTCTTGCGCTTGATCTGATAGAGCGGCGGCTGCGCGATGTAGATCTTGCCGGCCCGGACGAGCTCCGTCATCTGCCGGTAGAAAAATGTCAGCAGCAGGACTCGGATGTGCGAGCCGTCCACATCGGCGTCCGTCATGATGATGATACGGCCGTAGCGCAGCTTCTTGATGTCGAAGGTGCCCTCGTCCTTGCCGCCATCTTTGCCGTTGCCGTCCTTGCTCTCCTCCTTCGGCTTACCGATGCCGGTGCCGATCGCGGTGATCATCGATTGAATTTCCGTGTTCTTGAGCGCCTGATCGAGCCGCGCTTTCTCCACATTGATGAGCTTGCCGCGGATCGGCAGAATCGCCTGGTAGCGGCGATCCCGCCCCTGCTTCGCGGAGCCGCCGGCGGAATCACCTTCGACGATGTAAAGTTCGGTGAGATCGGGGTCGCGCTCGGAACAGTCGGCCAGCTTACCCGGCAAACCGCCGCTGGTGAGCGCGCCTTTACGGATCGTCTCACGCGCTTTACGAGCAGCTTCGCGCGCACGCGCGGCGGTCAGCACCTTCTCGAAAATCCGCTTCGCAACGGGGGGATTCTGGTCAAAAAACGTCATCAAACCTTCGTAAACAACGGAGTTCACGATCCCGTCGATTTCCGTGTTCACGAGCTTCACCTTGGTCTGCGACTCAAAGCGCGGGTTCGGAAGCTTGATGCTGAGCACGCACGTCAGACCTTCACGGACGTCGTCGCCCGAGATCGCCGGATCCTTGTCTTTGATGAGGCTATTGCCCTTCGCGTACTGATTGACTGCTTTGGTCAAAGCGGTACGGAAGCCGGTGAGATGGGTGCCGCCGTCTGGGTTGGGAATGGAATTCGCGAAGCAAAGGATCTGGTCGTTGTAGCTGTCGTTGTACTGCATCACGACGTCGACGAAGACGTCGTCACGCTGGCGCGAGAGCACCACCGGCCTGGGATGAATGACGGTCTTGTTCTCGCCGAGCTGGCGGACGAACTCCTCGATGCCGTGCTTGTAAAAGAAGGTCTCCTTTTTCGGCGTCTCGCCGCGCTCGTCAGCCAACGTGATCTCGAGCCCGGGATTCAGAAACGCGAGCTCACGCAAGCGGCTCGCGAGACGCTCGAACTTAAACTCCGTCGTGATCGTGAAGATCGTCGGGTCCGGCAGGAATGTGATCAGCGTGCCGGTCTGCTTCTTGTTCTTCAGCTCGCCGATCACAGCGAGCTTCGAGGTGGTCTTCCCCCGCTCGAAGCCCATGTGGTAAACCTGGCCGTCGCGCGACACCTCGACTTTGAACCAGTCCGACAGCGCGTTGACGCATTTCGCGCCGACGCCGTGGAGGCCGCCGGAATATTTATAAGCGCCTTGGCCGAACTTGCCGCCGGCGTGCAGGTTTGTGAGCACCAGCTCGACGGCCGGCATCTTGAACTTCGGATGCATGTCGACCGGGATGCCGCGGCCGTTGTCCCGGACCGAGACCGAGCCATCGACATGGACGGCTACCTCGATGCGGCTGCAGTAGCCCGCCAGATGCTCGTCGATGGAGTTGTCGAGGACCTCGAAAACGCAGTGGTGGAGCCCCCGCTCATCGGGGTCGCCGATATACATTCCGGGGCGTTTCCGAACGGCTTCCAAGCCTTCGAGCTTGTCGATCTGGGCGGCATCGTACTTCTGGCTTTCGCTGATACCGGTAGCATCCGTCTGGCGCTTTCGGCTTCCAAGATCAGTCGGGGCGTTTTCGTTATCAGGAAGGGGCGAAGCAGCAACTGGCATAAGCACCCGAAAAGGTAGGCGAGAACCCCCTCTGGAACAATAACTTTCTTGCGCCCAATGGCATGCGCCGACCGCTACCCTTGGGAGCACCCACCAACCTAACCGCATTATCTTGGGGTTCCCCGCACCGCGCCCCCTCTCCCCACTCGCAACAGGGAGGGAAGGCTTGACCCGCTACGCTGCGGCCCCGAATTTAGCGACGTAACTCATGCGCTGGCAGACACTTTACGAAGGCCGTTGGATCTTCGCCATTCTTACCATTCTTGCGGCGGCCTCGTGGCTTGTGACGCCTTGGTTGTCGCTCCTTTTCGTGGCATTGATTCTCTACACGCTCGCCTTCTTTCGGGATCCGGAACGGGTGTCGCCTGCTGACGCGGATAGCGTGGTCGCGGCCGCCGACGGCGTCGTTGCGGACGTCCTCGAAATCGAGGAAAACGAAGTGGTAAAGGCACGGATGAAACGCGTCGGCATTTTCCTTTCTGTCTTCGATGTGCACACAAACCGCGCGCCGGTTAACGGCCGGATCACTTACCGTGAGCACCGCGAGGGACTTTGCCTCGATGCGCGCAGCCCCGATTGCTCCGGTAAGAACGAGTCAATGACGTGGGCCTTCGAGAACCCCCGCGCCACGTTGGTGGTGAAACAGCTGACCGGCGCGATCGCCCGGCGCATCGTCGGCTGGTCGAAGGTGGGGGACGAATTGAAGAAGGGCGAGCGATTCGGGATGATTCGCTTCGGCTCGCGCACGGAAGTATACTTGCCGCTCGACTCTAGCGTGCTGGTCAAGGTCGGCGACCGCGTCGTCGGCGGCCTGACGGTGATCGCGCGGCTCCCGTAGTCATGAACGAGCAGCAGAATCCTAAGATTTACCTGCTGCCGAATCTGATGACGGCGGGGAACCTGTTCTGCGGGTTCGCGGCGGTGCTTCGGATTTACGATGGAGCGCAGGACGCGAACTTCATCGAGGCCGCGAACAAGTTTCACGATGCGATCTGGTTCATCCTTGCCGCCTGCGTCTTCGATTTGCTCGACGGCCGTCTCGCACGACTCGGCGGGACCGACAGCGCATTCGGCCGCGAGTTCGACTCGCTGGCGGACGTTGTTTCTTTCGGTATGGCGCCGGCGTTGCTCGTCTACCAGATCGTGCTGGGCGAGTTTCGGAACGCCGGGTGGATGATAGCCTTCGTGTATCTCGCGTGTGGAGCGCTGCGCCTGGCGCGGTTCAACTGCATCGCGGCGACCAGCACCGGCAGTGCGGATAAGAATTTTACGGGGTTTCCCATCCCTGCGGCCGCGGGTGTGATTGCCTCGATCACCCTCTTCATGCTGTGGCTGAACGAGGGACAGCGCACGATCGGCCAATGGAAGTACGCCCTGCCGCCGCTGATGTTGTTCCTCTCGTTCATGATGTTCAGCAAGTTCCGCTACCCGAGCTTTAAAGCGGTGAACTGGCGGACCACGCAGTCAGTCCCGCGCTTCCTCTTCGTCATCGCGCTCCTCGCGGTGACGGTGAAGTTCTACCAATGGATGACCGCCATCCTGTTTTTGCTCTACCTGCTTTACGGTTTCCTGCGGCCGTTCCTCTCGCCGAAACGGCGGCGGGAAATCGAAGAAGAGATCGGCGAGGAGACTCCCGGCGAGCCTGCGGAAGAGACGTCGACGTAGGGAGCCCCGGCAGCTTACCCGTTTAGCTGCGCCAGCACTTCGGGGTCGCGCACGTCCGCCCACTCGCCGGCGAGATCCAGTGCCTGCACCTTCTTTCCCGACAACGCCAGATCACGGATTGCATCGGTGAGTTCAAACTCGCCCCGCGGCGAACGTTGCAATCGACTGGTGAAATCAAAGATGCTCGGCCGGAACATGTAGACGCCCGCGTTGTACCAGGGACTTGTCGGTTCTCCCGGCTGCGGCTTCTCACGCAGGTCGGTCATCTCGAAGCGATCATTCACGAACACCGCGCCGCCTTTACTCACATCCTGGCCGCGCTTCACCGAGATGATCGCTTCCACATCATCCGCCGGTGACGCGAGACGGTGGTAGTTTGACGGCTCGATGAGGATGTCACCGTAGCTGAGCAGGAACGGATCTCCTCCACAAAACGTCCGCGCCAGCTCAACGACCCTGCCAGTCCCGTCCTGCTCCACCTGCGTCTCATAACTAATCCGGACGTCAAACTGCCGCCCATCCTGGAAAAAATTCCGCACCACGTCCGCGCGCCAGCCCACGATCAGCAGCACCTCTTTGATTCCGGCGAGCCGCATCCCCTCGATGATGTGTTGCAGGATCGGGCGGCCGCGCACCACCAGCATTGGTTTCGGGAGATCGTTCGTCAGCTCGCGCATGCGAGTGCCACGTCCCGCGGCCAGCAGGACTGCTTTAGAAATTCCAGCCATGCCCAGATGTTTCGGCGGCACGCCTTTGATTTGCAATCTGTCTTTGATCCCGTGAGCGTCCGGCGATGCGAATGGCGTTTCTGGCGAAGTATCGTGACGCTGGGCTGCTGCTGATGCGCGTTGGGCTGGGCGTGCTGTTCGTCATCCTGACGGGCCCCGTGTTGTTAGCTGGCCCCAGCCGCTGGGCGAACTTCGGCAGCGCCATTCGAAACCTGGGGCTGAGTTCAAACTACGCCTTCTGGGGCTTTCTCGGCGCGCTAGCCGGGTGCACCGGTGCCGCGTTGATGATTTTTGGATTGTTGTTCCGGCCGGGCGTTTTGCTGGTGCTGGCGATCACGCTGGTGCACACGGTCGGCGCGTTTGATGGCGGGGGAACTGTCCGCGGGAACCTCGCCGCGATCGAGCTGTGCGTGATGCTGATTGGGCTCCTCTTCGTCGGGCCCGGCAAATACAGCGTCGATAAAACCTGAGGCGGGCCCGTTCAGCGCCAGGAGCAGCGCGCTGATCGTGCTATTTACCGGGGCCGGACGAGCCGGGCGCGGCTCTGCTCTTCGTCGGGGATCATCGCCGGTTCGGGAATACCGGTGTTTAGCTTCAGCCCCGAAGGCGCTTCCGTAGCGCCAACTCCGAGGCGCTTCATTGCCATATCCAATTCGCGACGGAATTTGCCCTTGTTCGAGCAGTAGAGCATCGCGGATTCTTCGCTGATCTGTCCGGCTTCGAAAGCTTTCAAGAGGGACTGATCGAACGAATGCCAGCCGAGCGTCGAACCGGCCTCGATGATCTCCTGATAGGTTTTGCCTTCAGCTTCGCCGTAGAGGATCGTTTCGCGCGTTCTGAGGCTGCTGCCCAAGATCTCGCTCACCATCAGACGTCGGCCGTGGACCATGTTGACGAGGCGCTGACTTACGATGTAGCGCACGGTCTCGGCGAGCCGCTGCCGCAGCTGAGGTTCCTCCTCACGGCTGAACATGCCGAGGATGCGGCTGATCGTTTGGCCGGCGTTGATCGTATGTAGCGTCGTGAACACCACATGCCCCGTCTCTGACGCGGTCATCGCGATCTCCATCGTCTCACGGTCCCGGATTTCGCCGACCAGGATCACCTTGGGCGCCTGCCGCAAGGCCGCGCGCAACCCGTCTGCGAAACTAAAAAAATCTTTGCCCATCTCACGCTAGCTGAAGGCCGCGCGCTTATGGGGATGCACGAATTCGATCGGATCTTCGAGCGTCAGCACATGAATGTCTTGTGTGCGGTTCAGTTCGTTTAGCATCGCCGCGAGCGTCGTGGTCTTGCCGCTGCCGGTCGCGCCAGTCACAAAAATGATCCCGTTTTTCTCTTTGATCATCTCGTGAAAAACGGGCGAGAGACCCAGCTTCTCCAGCGCAGGGATGTCGGATTCCTGCTTTCGCATCACGATGCCGAACCGGCCGCTCTGCTTGAAGATGTTGACGCGAAAGCGGGCGCGACCTTCGATTGGCGTAGCTGCAGTCGCAGGAACCCTTCGTAGCGAGATCATTCGTGAGGCGCTCGTTGCCGTCGATCATCAGCCGGGCGATCGATTCGATGAGCGTCGCGTCGAGGACCGAATCGGGGGTGTCGATCGGAAAGTCCTGCAGCCGGCCGTGTGTTTCCACGAGCGGCGGCTTGCCTGCGAGGAACAACAGATCTGAGACGCCTTCCCCGACGTCCAGCATCCCGGCAAGCAGCGCATCCACGATTTCCCTATTCATCCGATCCATCGGGAGAAAGCTAGGATCGTGCCGAATAGCGGCTGGAACTGCAGCGAGAGGGCGGCAGGTTGAACGCTCTCTGTGTCTTCGCGGTCTCTGGTGTGTGTCTCCCGCTCGCCTGCCTTGTAGTTTTACGTTCCGAGCGTTACTTTCGCCCATGCGGCGTAAGCAGCACGGATTCACGATGATCGAACTCGCGATCAGCATTTTTATCCTCCTGCTCATTCTGGTGCTGGCGGTGCCGAGCATGACCGGCGTCCTCGCGGATCGCCGGCTGCGCCGCTCATTAGACGAAATGAACAAGCTCGTCCGAACGGCACAGCAACGCAGCGTGGATGAACGGCGCGCCTACCTGATCTCGTGGCAGAAAGATCACCTCATCCTGCGCGTGGAATCGCTGGCGAAAGGGGAAGATCCGGCGCCGGCCGCTACGATGCAGCTGCGGAAAGGGGACGCCTACCTCCTCAATTTACCCGCCGCACTCGCGAAGGATCCACCCGCCGACTGGGTGTTCTGGCCCTCGGGCACATGTGAACCGGCGCTGGTGAGCTACAAAGGCCCGGATGGTTCGTGGACCGCGAAGTATTCTTCACTCACGGCGCGGCCGGAGCTTACGGCATATGTGGCACGGTAAACACGGCACGCGCGCCTTCGCGCTCTACGAGGTGCTGATCGGTGTCACCATCTTCGTGGTCGGCGTTTTCGCGCTCGGGCGCTCGGTGGAGAATTGCATGAACGCCACCGCGTTGAGCGCGCAGGAAGACCGGGTGCGCCAGATCTTATCGAACAAGATGTCGGAGATCCAGGCCACGCCCGGTCCGCCGGATCAACAGCGCGAGGCGACGGTAGAAACCGGCTATGGCCCGGTGAAGGTGGTGCAGAAGAGCGCGCCTGCCGGTTTGCAGAACGAAGAAAACGTCGAGCTGAACGGGATCAGCCGCGTCACCCTCACGGCGGAGTGGTCGCGCGGCGGCACGGCGCAATCACGCCGGCTCGAATTCTATGTCTATCGTGGCTAGCGAGAGGAGGCGCAGCGCGTTCACGCTGCTGGAGATCATGCTCGCGGTGGCGATCCTGGGCATGATGTCGCTCGCGGTTTACCGGTTCGTGCAGACGAATATCACCGCGCTCCGGATTTCGTCCGAAACGAATGCGACCGACGCACAGTATTCCGGTTTCCTGAACCTCCTGACGTCGCAATGGCAGAGCCTCACGCCGGGCACTGGAGCGCTCGTGGGCGAGCCGTTAAAGCTGAACGATCGCCCGCGCGACGAAATCACCTGGACCTGCGGACCAGGACCGGGCCTGCTGACGCGATATGCTGCCGGTGAGTACACCGTGAGCATGCGTTTGCGTCCTGCCGCGAAGGATACCGACAGGCTGGAAATCGGCTTCATGCGCAAGCCGAAGCTCTCCGGCGCCAGCGATTCGACCGAAGAAAGCTGGGTGCCGTTGCTCACGAACGTGCAGACGCTGCAGATCCGCTATTTCGATCCGCGGCTGAACACATGGGTGGAGCGATGGACCGACACGATCACGCTCCCGCGCCTCATTAAAGTGGCCATCGGACGGACAGACGCAGCCGTGCCGTGGGAAGCGATCGTCGCGCTCGGAAGGACGCCGCTCCTAAATTGAATCTGGCGCGCAACATTCCGCAACGCGGCGCCGCGCTGATGCTGGCGATGTGGGCGTTGTTTTTGCTCAGCGCGATGGTGGTGAGCTGGGCGATCGACATCGATCAGCGCCTGGATTTGAACGGCAACGCGAGCCGCGTTCTGGAAGCGCAGGCGATGGCGGCGTCCGGCGGTGACATCGCGATGCATCCGGCGATCAAACCGGGTTCGCCGCTCCTGCGCGGCGGCGTCAGCCGTTCCCAGACGTTCGAGGCGCGGATTACCGGCGAAGGCGGGCGCCTGAACGTGAACTGGATTGTGGCCGGCGAAAACCCGGTGCGTCTCGAGTTGCTGCGAAAGTACCTGGAGGTCAAAGGCATTGACCTGAATGAGCGCGATCGAATGATTGATTCCCTGCTCGACTGGGTCGACCCTGACAATCTCGTGCGGCTGAACGGAGCCGAAGACGAAGGCGATTACCGGCCAACGAACACGTTGCTGGCCCGGATCGATGATCTGAAACGGGTGGCGGGCTGGGCCGATTTCACGTCACAAGCCGACTGGGATTCCGAGCTGACGGTGAACAGCACCGGGCCGGTCGATCTCGCCTGGGCATCACGTGACCTGATGCTCGCGCTGCCAGGCATGACGGAACCGGTAGTGGATCAGTTTATCCAACTCCGCAGCGGTCCCGATGAGATGCAAGGCACAGACGACGATCCCGAGTTCAAGACGCTGGACGATGTTCGGGTTGCGCTCGGCTTCACCACCGAGCAGTATAAGGCGATTGCGCCGCTGGTAGGCTTCAAGGACCAGTTCGTGCGCGTCGTCAGCGTCGGCAAGTCAGGCGACGTGACGCGTGTCGTGCAAATGGTCATCCGCAAAGCCGGGAACGTTCCGCAACTCATCACCTGGAAGGAGCTTTGATACCGAAACTGACGAGCAGGAAAAGCTCGCCGCCTCCTTCTTCTCCGGTGTTCCTGCTCCCGGCCGCGCACGGTTGGAATCTCGTGCGCAAAGCTGCGCACAACGGCGCGTGGGATGTTCGAGCGTTCGCTTCGCTCGATGAAACGGCGGCGGTCCTGAACGGCGACACCGATGTCGTGCTGGGGCTGCCGGTGAATGCAATTCTCGCGCAGCGCCTTCGATTGCCGACCGTGGAAGCGTCGGAGTTCTCCGAGATTGTGCGCATCCAGGTCGAGAAGACACTGCCGTATCCGCCGGAGGAGGTCACCACCGACTTCGAAGTGATCGATCAGACGGAGGAGGGGAGCACTGTCTCAGTGATCGCTGTCCATAACGAGAAGCTTTCCGAGCTCGCGGCGCCGCTGGTGTCGCGCGGCATCATCCCGAGCCAGGTGACGGTCTACGCCGCGCAACGCGCGACGACCCACGCCGCCACGGGACGCGCGTTGCTGATTTATCCAGAAGCCGAATCGCTCGTCTGCGCGATTAGCGAGCAGGGGAAGGTCGGGTTCACGCGGTCGCTCGACGGGAAAGATGCGACCCATCTACGCCGCGACTTGCCGCAGGTCACGTTGAGCGCGCAGCTGCAGGGGATCGATACCTCGGACTCGGCGGTGTTGCTCGATGAAAGCCTGTTCGAGTCGCGCGAAACGGTGCAGGCGCTGTTCGCGAAGTCGCTCGATCTCATCGCGGTCGAAGCCCCGCCGGCCGTGACCAAGCTCAACCTGCTGCCGGACAGCTGGCGCCAGCGCCGGGCCAACCTCGTGACGCAGGCGCGATGGAAGAAACGTCTGCTCTGGGCAGGTGGCGCGTACGGCGCACTGCTGCTGCTCTTTGGAAGCTACGTGCTGCTGCTGCGGCTGGAAGCCGGCCGGCTCGACCGACGCGTCGAGCGGGACGCACCGAAAACTGAGTTCATCCGCACGACGGAGGCGAAATGGAAGGCGCTGGCGCCCGCGATCGACCCGAATTACTACCCGATCGAGGTGCTGCTCGGGATTTTCGAAAGCCTGCCGTCTCCGGATGTGCAGATCACGCAGTTCAACCAATCGGCCCGGCAGATTTCGGTCGACGGCGAAGCCAAAAGCGCGGCGCAGGCCTACGAGTTCGCAGACAAGGTGAAGAAGAATCCGGCGTTGAAGGCGTTCCAGTTTGAAATGGCGGCGCCGCGGATTTTGCCTAACGAGCACGCGCAATTCAGGTTGGAGGGGAAGCCGCGATGATCATGCTGCCGGCTTTTTTCCAGCGCCTGAACCGGCGGGAGCAGGTGCTTTCGATGATCGTGGGCGGTGCGCTTTTTTTGCTGCTGAATCTGTTCATCTGGAGCTC
Organism: Chthoniobacterales bacterium; assembly: GCA_013694595.1. Lineage (GTDB taxonomy): Bacteria > Verrucomicrobiota > Verrucomicrobiia > Chthoniobacterales > UBA10450 > JACCTI01. Next base: position 9,764 of record JACDCC010000228.1, on the reverse strand, counting down.
GCTCCTGGGTGCGGCGAGTGCGGCGCGCGCGGATGTCGCGGTGCGGAAAACCGCCCGCGAGCAGCAGAGCGTCTTTTTGAAGGAACGGAAACTTTGGAAGAAGCGGGAGGAGTGGCTGAAGAACAACCAGCCGACGCTGAAAAGCCCGGTGGAAGCTTCCGCGCTGCTCGATCAAGTGAAGCAGACAGCCGGCAAGCACAACATCCTGCTCGAGAATCCGGCAATCGGGTCCGGCGACTCGAATGCGAACTACCAGGGGGTATTCGCTTCGGTCGAAACGAAGGGCCCGTGGCCGCCGCTGGTTCGCTTCCTTCATGAGGTGCAGCAGCCAGAGTCGTTCGTCGTGTTCGAAAATGTCCAGCTTGCAATCGACGGAACCGATCCGACGATGATGCGAGGCAAATTCAAGATCGCCCGTTGGTTCGCGCCGAAATAATGGAATATGAGAGGCAGTAAATTCTTTACCGCGACGACAGCGCTGCTGCTCGCCATGAGCACTGGCAGTCTCGCTGCCGACGATGTCCCGAAGGCGAGGGAATTCGCCCGCTACGAACCGATGATGAATCGCTCGCCGTTTGCAGTCGCGACGGCGGTGGCGGCTCCCGTCGTGGCGCCGAATTTCGCGAAGGATCTTTACATTGCGAACGCCGCCCGTTCGCCCGACGGCGACCTGGTGACGATCGCTTCCAGCACGGATAAAAACTTTAAGAAATACCTCACCACCACGGAGCCAGCGGAGGGGTTCAGCATCTCGAATATTGAGTGGTCGGACAAAGTGGGCGCTACGAAGGTGACCATCAGTAAAGACGGTCAGTTTGCCACCCTCACGTTCAACCAGGCGCTGCTGTCGCAGCCGCTTGCCAGCGCTCAGCCGCAGACAGTGCAGCAGCCACAGAACGCCATGCAGCCGCAACCGGGACAGGCCGTGCCGGCACTGGGCATGACGCCGACGGCAGGGTTCGGCCAGCCGGTGACAAATCAGCCGATCAAGCCGGCACCGATTCCAACTCTGCCGACGCCGCCAGCGCGCACACGCACCGTGATTCAGCGGAACCCATCCGCACCGCCTCCGCCAGCGCAGACCCAAGCGCCGGACGCGGATTCATAATCGGGTGACGCAACACACGCTCGCGGTGATCCGGTAGGCCGCGCGTCACGGTATCCGCCGACGAAGCTAATCTGGTAGGGCGAGACTCTGTCGAGCCTGATAACCGCGCGACCAGGCTCGACAGAGTCTCGCCCCACCAAGCTAGCGCTTCCGCAGAGCTGCTCCGCTCAGTTACCCCAGTTATCGTCGCCTGTGTCGGGCTGGCGATCTGGTCCGGCTGAATAAAGGTCATAGCTGTTCGGATTTCGCCGGCCGGGAGAGAGGTAGATGTACTTGTTCCGCCACGGGTCCAGCGGCAGCTCTTTGAAGAGCTGATACCACCGCGTCGGACGCGGCTCTGACTCCGGCTGCGTGACCAGCGCCTGCAAACCTTGTTCCGTTGTCGGGACGAAACCATTCACCGCCTCGTAAAGCTTTAGCTGCGTGGAAATCGCCTGCAGATCGGCGCGGACGGCCATGTCTTTCGCAACACCGGTTGTGTTACCCAGCCGTGCGACAGCCACTCCGAGGATGATGACGATGATGCCCACGACGAGCATGATCTCGAGGAGGGTGAAACCACCTTGCTTACGTTCGTTCGTCTTCATGATGCCTGTAATCTACCGCGTCGGAACCAGCCTGTAATCCAACTTTTCCCAAATATACTTTAATTGGATTTGGGTCGCACGGATTGCAGCAGGGCCCGTTTCGGGGCCGCCGATCACGAGCAAATCGTTGTCACCAACACGCAACGCAGTCGCGGGTACCACTTTTTGGGCGCGGACCCAGCCGGTGTATTGGAAACGCATCTGCTTCAGCAGCGCCTTCGTCTCGCCGCGGTACCCGGGATCAGCGAGATCCGGCAGCGCCAATGTGACCGCGCCGAGATTACTGCCGTTGAAGATGATCTCGGGTGGTGCGTCGACGTCCGCATTCGCGACTTCAAAGGTGACCAGCGCCACCAGCGGCAGGGTTTCGATCGGAAATTGGAACGCTGCTGCTTCGGGCATCGATGATCCGATGCGGATCGTCTCGGGCGCGAGACTCGCGGTGACGGTACCGAACGTCTCAGTGTCTTGCGCGGGCGCTCGCAAAGGGGAAGCGGCGCTGAATGTCTCGGGCAGGACGTAGCGCTGTTCCGCGGTCGCCGGCCGCAAGACTTCGCCCGTCTTCATCCAGTCGAGATATGCCGCCCGGATGTTTCCGCCGTCGCCGGGCACCTCCACCTCGATGAGCGAAACACCGGCAGCAGGAACCATCACAGTTTCTGACGTGGGAATGTTGACGCCGAGGCCGAGTGGCGGGGTTTGCAGGACCAGGCCTCCGTCGTTGTCGGAAGCGAGCAAACGCGGCCGCTGGTCTTGTTTGTCATCGAAGAAGAGGCGGAAGGAGACCACGCCGAGGTCCGGATGCGGTTGCGCGAGCTCGATCCGGAAAATGGTTTTCGGTACGACACCTTCCTTTCGCGGCGCTGGCAAAAGTGAGACGGCTCGCACCCACGGCGGAGCGCTCTGCGGCTTTGGCTTTGTGGAGGAAATTTGGCGAAGGTCGATCCAGGCGCTGCTGGCGTCAGGGGCAGCCGTGGCGGCCGCAGGCTCCGGCTCTACTTTGCGCTCTGCCGGCGCGACGGGGACTTCCTCTGCGCGCGCGGAAAACGCGCTGCAAAGCAGCATCGCCAGGGCGAGAAAGCGCGGGAACATCGAAGGGCGCGAGGTTACTGCACTAGGGACGCGTCTGCAAACTACCGGTCATCTCAAACACGGCTGACAGGATGCTGTAGACGACGAACCCGACCACCAGCGCGATCACCACGATGATTACGGGCGGGATCAGCGCCGAGATCAACTTCACCGTCCGGTCGAGTTCACGTTCGTAAACGTCGGCGATCGTTTGCATCGTCTGCGCGAAATGCCCGGTCTGTTCGCCAACCGCCATCATGTCAGTGAACAGATCCGGAAACAGCTGCTGCGCCTGCAGCGCAACGGACAAATTCGCACCGTCGATCACTGCGCGCCGCACCTCCGCCAGCTTCACTTCTAGGTAGCGGTTACCGGCGATCTCCGTCACAAGATCCAGTGACTTCAGGAGCGGAACACCGTTTTCCATCAGTGTGCCGAGCGTGCGGGAAAACTGGGCGTAATAGCGATGCGCGATCACACGGCCATAACCCGGCATGTGCAGGCGCAAACGATCCCATGTCACGCGTCCCTCATCCGTGCGGACGAACGCGCGGATGCCCATCACCGCGCCGACCACGAGCAGCGCCGCGATCCACCAGTAGCTGGTGAGAAGATGGTGAAAACTGACCAGCATGCGTGTTGGTAACGGAAGCGTGCCGCCGTTCTGCGCCATAAAGCCCGTCAGCTGCGGCACCATGAAGGTGATGAACACAATCATCAGCGCCGCGCCGGCGACCGCCAGGAAGGCGGGATAAATCAGAGCCTGTTGCACGCGATCGCGCAGGTTCTTGGCCTGCATGAGGTGTTCCACGAGCCGCTTCAGAATGTCCGGCAGCGCACCACTCGCTTCGCCGGCCGCGATCAGGTTCACGTAAATCGCCGGGAAGATGCGGGGAAAATCACGCAGCGCCTGCGAGAAGCTGCGGCCATCGACCAGCGCCTGGTGAAGGGCGTGCGTCATCTGTTGCACCCGGGGGTGCTTGAGTCGCTTGCGCAGCACCGACAGCCCTTCGTCGAGCGTCATGCCCGCCTGGAGTAAGTGCGCGAGTTGCTCGGTGAAGATCAGGAGCTGAGTGTGCGGGATTTTCAGCCGCTGGGTCGGGATGGTCGGAGCAGTGACGGTCGGAGCGGCCGCCGCTGGTTTCGAAGAAGATTTCGCAGCCGCCGCGGGGGCCCCTTTCGCAGCCGGCGCTGGCGCGGCGACCACCGCCTCGATGCGGATCGGGGTGTAGCGCAATTGTTCGATCTGCCGGATCGCGACCGAACGATCAGGGCAGTCGAGCGTTCCCTCGACGAGACCTCCGCTCATGTTCCGCGCGCGGTAAGAAAATTGCGGCATGACGCCTGACTATACCCTGAAACGAATCACCTGCACCGGATCGGCCATGGGAAAACGTAAGGAGAGAGGCGGGGGCGGGAATCGAACCCGCGAATAGAGGTTTTGCAGACCCCGACCTTACCACTTGGCTACCCCGCCGATTTAAGCACGGCAGGTTAGGAGCGGGACGGTGATGTGTCAACGTGACCGCCGTGCTTGCGCTGGAACGGACCGCGGCGAGCGACTACGTTCGCGCCCATGACGACGAGGTCCTCAGAACTTTTTGCGCGGGCGCAACGTCGCATCCCCGGCGGAGTGAACTCGCCGGTGCGCGCCTTTCGCGGCCTCGATCGCGAGCCGTTCTTCGTCGAGCGCGCGGCAGGCGCGAAGCTCTGGGACGCGGACGGGAACGAGTACATCGACTACGTCGGGACGTGGGGGCCCGCGATCCTCGGCCACGCTCCGCGCGTCGTGGTGGAGGCGATTCAGGATGCCGCCACGCGCGGCGTCAGCTTTGGAACTCCCAACCCGCTGGAAGTGGAGATGGCGGAACTGATCTGCCGCTGGGTTCCGTCGATCGAGAAGGTGCGGATGGTGAACAGCGGCACCGAAGCTACGATGTCGTGCCTCCGGCTGGCGCGCGGATTCACAGGGCGCGACAAGATCATCAAGTTCGAAGGCTGCTATCACGGCCACGTCGATGCTCTCCTTGTCCACGCGGGCAGCGGCGCTCTCACTCACGGGCAGCCCGACAGCGCAGGCGTCCCGGCGGATTTCGCAAGGCTGACGATTTCGGTGCCGTTCAATGATATCGAGGCGGTGTGTGCCGCGTTCCGCGAGAACAGAGACAGCGTCGCTGCGATCATCGTGGAACCGGTGCCGGCTAATGCCGGTTTGTACCTGCCGCGGGAGAACTTCCTGCAGTCGCTCCGCGAGGAATGCACGAAAGCGGGAGCGCTTCTGATCTTCGACGAGGTGATGACCGGGTTTCGCGTGGCACGCGGCGGGGCTCAGGAGATCTATGGGATCACGCCGGATCTCACGGCGCTCGGCAAAGTGATCGGCGGGGGACTGCCGGTAGGAGCGTTTGGCGGACGAGCTGAGATCATGGATCTGCTCTCGCCGGCAGGGCCGGTCTACCAGGCCGGCACCTTGTCTGGTAACCCGCTCGCGATGGCCGCCGGGCTCGCGCAGTTGCGCGAGCTGGAGCGCATCGATGGCTGGCGGATGCTCGAGGAACTCGGCACCGCCTTCGAAGCCGCCACTCGGAGCACGCTTCGGAAGCTCGGCCTGCCGTTCACGTTCCAGCGGATTGGCTCGATGTTCTGCCTCTTCTTCACGGGCGAGCCAGTGTTCGACCTCGCAACCGCGAAACGAAGTGATCGCGCCGCGTTTGCAACGTACTTCCGCGCCTGCCTCGACGGCGGCGTCTACTTCGCGCCGTCACAATTCGAAGCCGGCTTCCTCTCCACGGCGCATCAGCCGCAGGAGATCGAGCGCACTGCCGCGGTCGTGCACCGCGCGCTCAAGACGCTCGTTCGCTAGCAGAAATTGGCACGCTCGCGGCCCTTGCGCTGTTCTGATGAATGTCTAGTATACGTCTAATATACGACTAATATATGTCTATCCAAGCTACAGCTCGCCCGGTCCTGAAAACGGAAGATGATTCTGAACTGCTTCGCCGCACCGCCCTCGGTGACGACAACTGTCTGCGCGAGTTGCATCAGCGTTACTCCGGCGTGCTGCACGCCACGGCGTTCCGGGTGTTGAATAACGTGCGCGACGCCGAGGAAGTGGTGCAGGAGGCATTCGTCCAGATCTGGGAAAAAGCTTCCGTTTACGATGTCCGCCGGGGCAAGCCGCTCACGTGGGCCATGACGCTAACGCGAAACAAAGCAATCGATCGGCTGCGTCGCGTGCAGCGCCGCCACCGTCTGCAGGATGAGATGGAACAAGAGGCGCAGATTTGGGATCGCGTCTCTGAGCACAACTCATCGGATGAAGTCGTCTCGCACGAGACGCAGGCGATGGTGCGCAGCGCTGTGATTCAGCTGTCTGATGCGCAGCGGAAGGCGATCGAGCTGGCGTTCTTCGGCGGTCTCACGCAGCACGAGATTGCGCAACAGCTGGACGAGCCGCTCGGCACCGTGAAGGCCCGAATCCGTCGCGGCATGATCAAGCTGCGCCAGATCATCGCGCCGAAACTCTGAGTGCCGGCGCAGCAGCGCCGCCTGTAAAAGCTTTGCGTCCGTCGGGGCCTTGGACTAGGGAACTCGCCTGTGAGCTCCCCTGGGCAGGGCCCCGTGCGGGCCGTTGCGAAATTCTTCTTCGAAGGCGAGCGCAAGTTTTTCGTTAAGGGCGTCACCTACGGCCCCTTTCAGCCGGACGCCGAAGGCCACTATCTCGGCACGCCGGAGCAACTGGACCGCGATCTCGCGCAGATGCGGGAGCTGGGGCTGAACGTCCTCCGCATTTACCACGCCCCGCCGCTCTGGTTTCTGGATCGTTGCGCTGCCGCGGGCATGCGCGTGTTGATCACGCTGCCTTGGGCGAAGCACATCGAATTTCTGCGACAGAAGAAACACCGCGATGCCGTCGTGGAGTCAGTCCGGGCCGCAGTGGCGGAGCACGCCGGACATCCGGCGATCTTCGGCTACCTCGTCGGCAACGAGATCTCGAGCACGATGACGCGCTGGCTCGGCGTCCGTCGCGTCACCGAGTTTGTCGAACACCTGATCCGCGTCGGGCGCGAGGAAAACCCAAACGTCCTTTTCTCCTACGCCAGCTTTCCACCGACCGAGTTTCTCCTGCCGCAGAACGTCGACTTCCTCTGCTTCAACGTTTACCTGCACAACCAGCGCGACTTCGAGCGTTACCTCCTGCGGCTGCAGAACCTGGCGGAGGAACGGCCATTGATCGTCGGCGAGTTCGGGATGGACACGATCCGCCACAGCGAAGACGAACAGGCGGAGATGCTCGGCTGGCACGTCGAGAGCGTCGTGAAGTGCGGGCTGGCGGGGACGGTTTTCTTCGCCTGGACGGACGAATGGTTCACCGGGGGGCAGGAGATCAGCGACTGGGCGTTTGGTCTGGTCACTCGCGCGCGTGAGCCAAAGAAGGTCTTCCACACGCTGCGCGACAAGCTGGGACAGGATAATGCCGCGTTGCCGCATCGCCCTCTGCCGCGAACGCCCGCGGTTTCCGTGATTGTCTGCTCCTACAACGGCGCGAAGACGCTGGCGGCTTGCCTGGAGTCGTTAGGCAAAATCGATTACCCCGACTACGAAGTGGTCCTGGTCGACGATGGCTCGACGGATCACACGCCCGCGATCGCCGCGCAGTTTCCCCGCGTCCGTTACATTCGGCAGACGAATCACGGGCTCAGCCACGCCCGGAACACCGGCGCCGCCGCCGCGACGGGCGAGGTGTTCGCCTATACGGACTCCGACTGCATGGCGGACGCCGACTGGCTCTATTTTCTGATCGGCACCTTGTTGAGCGGGAACTACGCTGGCGTCGGCGGGCCAAATATCTCGCCGCCGGCGCAGAATTGGGTGCAGGCGTGCGTAGCTGCGGCGCCCGGCGGGCCCAGCCACGTGCTTCTCACTGACACCGTCGCGGAGCACATTCCCGGTTGTAACATGGCCTGGTATCGGTGGGCTTTCGAAGCGGTCGGCGGTTTCGATGCGGAATATCGGAAAGCGGGAGACGACGTGGACTTCTGCTGGCGGGTCCAGCAGGCTGGGCACGAGATTGCATTCAGCCCCACCGCGATCGTGTGGCATCACCGGCGGTTCACGTTGCGTGCATTCCGAAAGCAACAGGAAGGCTATGGCGAGGCGGAGTCGATGTTGCGCTTCAAGCATCTGACCTTCTTCGGTCCAACCGGGACCGCGAAGTGGCGTGGGCAGATCTACGGCACGCCGCGCTTCAGCTGGTTCATCAATCGTCCGATCATCTACCACGGCGTGTTCGGCGAAGGCTTCTTCCAGTCGATCTACCCGACGCCGCAATCCGAGATCGCCAGCTATCTCAGCAGCGTGGAATGGTTTGCGCTGACGGTGTTTCTCTTCGGTCTCGGCGTGTTTTTGCCGGAGGTACGGATCGTGCCCTACCTGATGTTCGGCGGCACGTTGCTGGTGGCGATTTCCTACATGCTGCGGGCCCGGATCGAGCCCCGCTTCGATACCGTGGCGGCACGTTTGCTGGTCATGTTCCTCGCGTTTACGCAGCCGCTCGTGCGCGGCTGGTCACGCTATTTCAATTGGCTCCATTCGAAGCGCACGCCGCGCGCCGTCATTGCTGCGCACGAACTTCTCCCCGCCGGCGCGTCCGCGGGCGGCTCGACCAGTCGCCGCAGTTACTGGAGTGAGGAGGGAAAGGATCGGCACCACTTGTTAGGCGGGATCATGGCGCTACTGGAGGAAGAGGGGTGGCGTTACTCGAGCGACACCGGCTGGAATGAATGGGACGTGAAAATCTACGGCAACTTCTGGTGGAGTATCGCGCTGCAGACAGTGACGGAATATCACGGTGGTCCGAAATGCCTCACGCGCGTCGGCCTGCGCCACCGGCTCGTCACCACCACGATCATCATCAATCTCGTCGTGCTGAGCCTGATTGTTTACGGGCAGGTGAACCAGCCGGACATGAATCTTTGGGTGCTGCTGCCCTACGCAGCGTTCGTCGGGTTCCTGTTGTTGCGCGCGCGGAAGTTGAAGGAGCGGGTGGCGGAACTTGTCGATCTCGCAGCGTATCGCGCGGGGTTGCAGCAGCTCGAAGCTGCCGGTGTGGCTCTTCAGCCGACGGATGAGAAGCCCGCCGTCGTTCCGGCGGCCTGAGCGTCCCTAAAACGTGTGACAACGCCGCGGCTGCAGATCGCGCGCTTCTCGGTAGCGCTCGCGGCAGAGCTGCTGCTGTGCGCGGCGCTCAACCTGTTCGACGACTGGAGCCGCGCGGAAATGCCGGTGCGGTTTGTCATCGCTGCGATCGGCTGCGGGATTGCCTACCTCATTGCCGCTTCCGCCTTTCCCATCTTCGTCAGCACACGACGGCAGGCGCTCTTGTTCTGGGGCGTCGCGCTCGCCTTGCGTTTGTTCGCCTTGCCTCTGGCGCCGGGAGACGACTTCTGGCGTTACCAGTGGGAGGGCAAGATTCAATCGGCCGGCTTCAACCCGTACGTGCATGCTCCAGACGACCCCGCGCTGACGGAAACGAGGGCGGAATTCACCGCTTGGCCTAAGATCAATCACCCGCACTTTCGCGCAATCTATCCACCCGGTGCGGAGCTGCTCTTTGCGGGACTCAGCCGGGTCTCTGAAAGTCCACTGCTTTACAAGGCGCTCTTCGCTGCGGCTGATCTCGCGACGGCGGCGGTTCTGCTGCTCCTGGTTTCGGGTGCACAGCGCTACGCGAGCGCTGCGTGGTATGCTTGGAACCCGCTGGTGGTCTACAGCTTTGCGGGCGCCGCGCACTTCGACAGTCTGATGATCCTGCCGACGATGGCCGGCGTTCTGTTCCTCACGCGCATGGAGAACGCCAGCAGCCGCCAGACGCAGTGGCTACTCGCGTCGGGTGCGGCGGTGCTCTTCGGGATCGCAATCTCGATCAAGCTCATCCCGGTGCTGCTACTTCCGCTGTGCGTGTTTGCGCTCGGCCGGCGTTGCGTTGTGCTCGCAGT
>JACDCC010000221.1 GCA_013694595.1 Chthoniobacterales bacterium | reverse complement strand
ATAATGCCGACGACCCCGAGCGGATGCCATTGCTCCATCAGGCGGTGGCTGGGCCGTTCCGATTGAATCGTGAGGCCGTAGAGCATCCGCGACTGGCCGACGGCGAAGTCGCAGATGTCGATCATCTCCTGCACCTCTCCCTCGCCTTCGGCGATGATCTTGCCCATCTCCATCGTGACGAGCTGCGCCAGCTCCGTCTTCGCTTCCCGTAAGGCATTTCCGAGCTGCCGCACCGTTTCGCCGCGGACTGGTCCCGGCGTGGTGCGCCATTTCACAAATGCTTCCTGTGCACGAGTAATCGTCCGCTCGTAGTCCTCGGCCGAGGCCGTGCGAACGCGCGCCAGCAGCTTGCCGTCGATCGGTGAGATCTTATCAATGACGGCTCCGCTGCCGTGCCATTCGCCGTCGAAGACGCCGGGATTTTCCTCGGCGATGCCGAGTGTCTCGAGAACGGCGCGCATGCTAGCTGCGGCCGAGTTTCCTGCACTCCTGGCGCAGCACGTCCATCGCTTCGTCCGCAACTTCCGCCGTGATATCCAGTGCCGGGCGGAACCGGATCGCGCGCTCGCCGGATTTCAAGCCCATCACGCCGGCTTTGTAGAGCGCCTTCCAGAGCTGATCGCGCATCGCGCCATCTGGTAGATCAAACGCGATGAACAGCCCGCGCCCGCGCACTGCGGAAAGGTGCGAACACTCCGTCGCGATGTCCTGCAGCGCCTGCGTGATGCGGGTGCCAATCCTGGCCGCGTTTTCGACGAGGTTTTCCTCCTCGATGATTCGGAGGTAGTGCTTCGAACGCACCATGTCGGTGAAATTGCCGCCCCAGGTCGAGTTGAGGCGGCTCGGCATGCGGAAGCAATTGTCCTTTACCTCGTCGAGGCGCGGACCGGCGATGACGCCGCAAACCTGCACCTTCTTGCCGAACGCAAGCAGGTCGGGCGTGACGCCGAAATGCTCACAAGCCCAAACGCGGCCCGTGGTGCCGAGACCACACTGCACCTCGTCAAAGATGAGGAGCATCTCGTTCTCGTCACAGATGCGACGGAGAGTCTGGAGCCATTCACCGCGGAAATGATTGTCGCCGCCTTCGCCCTGGATCGGCTCGATGATGATCGCCGCGATATCCACGCCGCGATCAGCGATGAGTTTTCGGATCTCCTGCTCGGCTTTCTGTTCGCGCTCGATCACGTCCGCTTCGCGCTGGCCGCCGGGAAGTGAGAAGTCGATGCACGGCGTGGAAACCCGCGGCCAATCAAATTTGGCGAATAGATCGGTCTTGATCGGATCGGTATTCGTCAGGCTCATCGTGTAGCCAGTCCGGCCGTGGAACGCCTTGCGGAAATGCATGATTTCGGTACCGCGCTCACCGCGGCCGGCAGCCATGTTCTTGCGGACCTTCCAATCCATCGCGGCTTTCAGGCAGTTCTCGACCGCGAGCGCGCCGCCTTCGATGAAGAGGTAGCGACTGAGGGGCGGGAGCGGCGCGACGCGCGTAAACGTCTCGACGAAATCAGCATACTCTTCCGAGTAAATGTCGGAGTTCGCTACCTTCGTGGTCGCGGCGCGGAGCATGTCTTCCTTCACCTCCGGCCTGTCAAAGTGCGGGTGATTGAACCCCACCGGGACCGAACCGAAGAAGCCGTAGAAGTCGATCAGCCGATGTCCCGTAGCCGCATCATACATGTAGGAGCCGCGGCTCTTTTCGAGATCGAAGACAATGCGAAATCCATCCATGAGGATGTGCTCCTCAAGGTTCTTCAGGACGTCGGCTGGGTTCCTGTGGCTGTGGGACTTGCTCTCGGTCGTGCGGCTCCGCGCGGGGGTGCGGGCCGACTCCGTAAGCACGGGCGGCATACTCATGCGCTGAGACTAGCGGGGGCGTTCTGGTCGGTCAAACCAGCGACCTCCGCGCTCCGTCATTCTGAGCGAAGCGTTAGGAGACGAAGAATCCCGTGGTGTACCCACTCGTCGCGCCACGGAATCCCGCGACTTCGCTCGGGATGACTGTTGCTGCGTGCGGCAATGCCGATACCCCGCCGGGTCAGGAGACCCGGCCTACACGATCCCG
>JACDCC010000219.1 GCA_013694595.1 Chthoniobacterales bacterium | reverse complement strand
ACACGTCGTCGCGCATTCGGAGGGTGCAGGTTCGCCGATTTGTGCTACAATCCGCGATGGCCAAAGCATCCGGCTCCTCATTCACACGTCGCGCCCCCGATAACATCACCGAAGAACTGGTGGCAGTCCTCTCCTCGAAGGCTTCCTTCGAGTTTAAGCCGCTCTTCGACATCATCCTCACCAACCTGCGGGAACGAAACGCCGCCAGCGGTGGCGAAGAGATGTTGCGCCTGCGTTGCTACGAAAAACTCCAGAGCCTCGTCGCACAAGGAGCTGTCGATCGGAAGGTCAACGGCACCGTGAAGAAATACAAAGGCGTCGCCGCCCGGCTCGCCGCTCTGAACGTCGAGCAGAAAGTGCTCCGCGCGGAGTGGGATCAGCGCGCGATCGCGAAGGCTGCCGCCGCCGCAGCGAGCTAGACCCGCAACGTCTTGCTCGCATCGGTAGGTGCCACGCTCGCAGCTGCATCAGCTGCAGAGATCGCGCGGCTATACCGTGCTCGCATTACCTGACGGACGGCCGCAGCAAATAACGTCCGTCTTCAAATCGCATCGGTGGCGCGCTGGGCGCCTAAGGCCATCCTGAGCCTAACGTCCGCGTGAAGCAGATGTGGCTCTCGTTAGGCCAGGTGCCAACATGTCTAGCAGCGGCTCACACGCACACGTCCGCAGCTACGCAGGATGAGCTGGGATGCGCGACTCAATTTCCTCACATACGTTGAACGTTGTAAGAACAGAACAAGTCCGGCACGCTGACGCGCGCCGGGTCATCAAACTTCGCCAACGTCAGCACTCGGTCCAGCCGGCCGCTCACGTCAAGGCGACGCATATGCGCACGCGAGGAGCCCTCAGCTTCCGATTCTGCTACCAAGTGGATGTTTAACGCATTGAAATGGCTCGTTAGCGCGCTCGGCCTCGCTGCTGCCGCGGTCACGCTTTTAAGCTTCCACAAAGGCTCTCACTGGTTCATCCGGGCGTGGGATTTTCCTCGCGTGCAAATTGCGACGTTGGCCGCGTTCTCCGCGAGCCTCCTCCGCGCGTTCTTCTTCCGGGGGAGTCGTCGCGATTACTTGTTCCTCTCCAGCAATCTTCTCTGCCTGCTGTGGCAAGGCTGGAAGATTTTTCCTTTCACGCCGCTGGCCCGCAATCAGGTGAAGGCCACTCGCAAGGGCTCACCGCGCGAGCGGACGTTCCGGATTTTGATGGCGAATGTGATGCTGGAGAACACGGAGGCAGACCGCCTTTTGGCCGTGATTCGCGAGTACCACCCGGACATCGTCCTCGTCGTGGAAATCGATGCCGCGTGGCAAAAAGCGCTCAGTCCGCTGCGCGAGATCTATCCGCACCGCGTCGAGCAGCCGCAGGATAATTATTACGGACTGGTGTTGTTCTCCCGATTTCCGTTGATTGATCCGAAGGTGGAGTTCCTGGTGCAGGACGACATCCCTTCTGTGCATACGGCGTTCGAGCTGCCGGGTGGCGAGCGGATTTTCCTGCATGGCTTGCACCCGCGGCCGCCTGAGCCGATCCGCGATCAGGATTCGACCCCGCGCGACGCGGAACTGGTGGTCGTCGGGCGTGCGATCCGTGCGGCCGGCGATCGACCGACCGTCGTCGCAGGTGATCTAAACGACGTCGCCTGGTCACCGACGACCGAACTCTTTGTGCGACTGAGCGGGCTCCTCGATCCGCGCGTCGGACGCGGCTTCTATAACAGCTTCCACGCGGACAAAGTGTACCTGCGATACCCGCTCGATCACGTTTTTCATTCGCGTCACTTCACGCTCACCGATCTCCGATGTCTCCCGCATATCGGGTCTGATCATTTCCCCGTCCTGATTGAGCTTTGCTTAGATCCCGAAGCCGGTCGCGCACAACCCAAGCCCCACGCTGACGCTGGCGATGAGAAAGACGCGGACGATAAGCTCCAGAAACAGCAAGCGGCCTCACGAACCGGCGAAGACCGGCCTAACGAGGGATGATGGAGACCGACGGGACGACCCCTGCAACCGTCCAGCCCAACCTGGTCCAGCGAGTGCGTGGCTACGCGGTCCACGTCTACACGGCTTCCGGCGTGGGGCTGGCCTTTCTCGCTGCGATGGAAATCTGCGCTCCTGCGCCGGATGCTCGGCGTTGTTTCATCCTGCTGTTCGCGGCGGTGTTCGTCGATGCGACAGACGGCTTCTTCGCGCGGCGCTGGCACGTGAAGACATGGGCGGCTGCGATCGACGGCCGCACCATCGACGACATCGTTGATTATCTTACCTTCACATTTCTTCCATTGCTCCTGATGTGGCGGATGGAGTGGCTCCCGCAACCAGCTGCGCTGTTCGTGATCCCGGCGCTGATCGCTTCGTTGCTCGGTTTCGCGAATCGGGAGGCCAAGGATGAGACGCGCGGATTCTTTCTCGGTTTTCCTTCTTACTGGAACGTCGTCGCGTTTTACGCCGGCCTTTTCGGAGGAAAAGAGGCTGCGCCGATCTTGGGTTTCATCACGCTCGCGTTGGCATTCTTGACCGTGCTGCCCGTTCGTTTCCTTTACCCAAACCTCGCACCTCGGCCGTGGCTTCTCCCGGTGCTACTCGGCGCGTTGTTGTGGGCAATCGCGCTCATCGCACTCCTGGCGAACTACCCGCACGGCCCGCGCTGGCTCTCGCTGCTTTCTCTCAGCTACCTGGCGTTCTACACGATTGTTTCCTTCGCGCTGTCGCGCGGAACGACGCGCGCGTCCTAAGCCCAGCGACTACTCGCTAACTAAAACAATCAGCAACAGCCGGGTTCCGAAAGGGGGCCCGGCTGTTTTGTTTCATCCCAGCTGCAGCGAAATCGCTGTTGCACCGTTCGCTTCCTGATTACGGTGGCGCGATGCCGCGCGTGCGCCGAGGGACTGCTCTTCTTGCAGCGATCGCCACGACTGCTTTGGCGGTGACGATCGCGATCGGTGCGCCGAAAACATCGCTGAAGCATCCGCCGGGGAGATTCATCAACGCGAATGGCGCAAAGCTCTGGGTCGAGACAGAAGGTGACGGAGAGCCGCTACTGTTGATCGCCGGAGGTCCGGGATTTTCGCATTCGTACTTTCACCCGTTCCATTCGGCGCTAGCTAACAATTACCGCCTGATCTACTTCGACGTGCTTGGCACCGGTAGATCAGACCGCGCACAGCCAGCCGCTGATTACACTGTCGACCGCGACGTGGAGAACATCGAGGCGCTGCGTGCTGCGTTACAGCTCGAACGTTTGAACATCTTTGGCCACTCTTACGGAGGAATGGTTGCGCAGGTGTACGCAGTGAAACATCCCGATCGCGTGAAGAAGCTCATCATCGCGGATGCAGTTGTAGCGTGGGGCGGCGCGCTCCAGCAGATTCAGGATCATCTCAACGAGCTGCTTCGCGAACAGATGCCGGAACGCGCTGAAAAGCTCGACGCGCTACGTGCCACCGGTGTGCGCTCGAGCGCGAAGGAGCATCAGGAAGCATACGAATATCCGGGAGGGATGGTGTTCTTCCGCAATCCGGAAAACGGCTCGAAACTCCCGAGAAATGAGCCGCAGCTTTACAACCCCGACGTTTGGTATGCGATGGCTGGGAACGATGCCGACTACAAGGTGGAAGGCGACGTGGCGCATCTGGATGTGCGTGCTGCGCTCAAGGAGTTGAAGATGCCAATTCTCGTCATCGGTGGACGTTTCGACCGGATGGTCCCTCCGGCACTGGTGATGGCGTTTCGGGAGTATGCACCACAAGCCGAGATCGTGATCTTCGAGAAGAGCGGTCATTTCCCATTCGTCGAAGAACCCGAAGCGACATTTGCGTTAATTAGGAAGTTTCTGGACTGAGCCGGTCCCACTCGATCGTGGGAGCGACGCTCGTGAACTCCTCGTTCCATCGCTCACATCGCGCGGTGACATGATACGGTGGCGCGACTCGGTGCTCTTGCTGATCAGCGAGGCGCGCGCTTGCGCATAACGCGGCGAGACTTGGCGACAGGTTCCGAGATGATGCTGCCCAGCGTTTCAGCGGCGTTGTCGCACCAGTCCACGAGCGCTTCACTGGTTCTTCGTCCGTAACGAACGGTGACGAGCCAGAAGGGCGCGTTCGGGTTTTCGCCGTGCTCGGTTTTGATGTTCTCCTCGATCGCTTGATAACGCTCGAGTAGTTGTTCGTGCCGCAGGCGGAATTCCGCCACGTGGGCGAGGCTGACAGCGACCGGGATCTCTTCGCCGAAGAAGAGTTTTAACAGGAGCTCGTTGCGATCGACTTGGGGAGTGGGTGCGAGCGCGAGCCAATCGCGCAGGACATCGCGGCCGGCGTCGGTAAGCGCGTAAACGTGGCGATCCGGTTTGCCAGATTGTTTCTCGGTCGTGCGGGTGACGAGCTTTTCCGTGACGAGCGTCTTCAGGATCGGATAGATCTGGCCGTAGCTCTCCGTCCAAAAGTTGCTGATGCTGGTCTCGATCAGCTTTTTGATGTCGTAACCCGACATCGGCTTGATGCTGAGCATCCCGAGGAGCGCATATCGGCTGGTGGATTTTCTTGACCTTTTCACTATCTATCAGCTATATATCCGACAGAGACATCCGCTTTAGTCGAACAAAATACGTCCGACTCATCCTCACCCCCGCCATGAACGACCTCTTCCGCGTGCTGCTCGTCATTCACATTTTCGCCGGCAGCATTGCGCTGGCCGTAGCCCCAGGGGCGATGGTCACCGTCAAAGGCGGACGCTGGCACGCGCGCTGGGGCATGACCTACCTCTGGGCAACGGTCGCGATCGCGGCGACTGGTGCAGTGATGTCGCTGATTCATCCGAATCTCTTTCTGATGATGATAGCGGTGTTCAGCTTTTATCTCGTCTTCTCCGGCTATCGCGTGTTGCACAGGAAGAAACCCGGGCAACGCGCAACGTGGTTCGATCAGACGGTGACGCTCTCGATGGTCGCGACGGGGCTCGCGCTCGTCGGCTACGGCGTTTATCGCCTCCAGAATTCGAGCTTTGGGATCGTGCCGATCGTCTTCGGCGCAATCGCGTTGCTCCTGGCTGGACGTGAGATGGTCAGCTTTCGCCGTCCTCCGAGCGAGCCGCGCTGGTGGTGGTTTTCGCATATGACGAACATGCTCGCGGCGTACATCACAACCGTGTCTGCCTTTTCCGTAGTCAACATGACCTTCCTGCCGCCGATCGTGCGCTGGATCTGGCCGACGATCATCGGCACAGCGGGGATCCTGCTGTGGACCAGATACTATCGCATGAAGTTCGCGCGACAGCACGAGCGAACACGGGCCGTCGGCGAAGCCGACGCGCGACCGCAGGGTTCGAACTAAGGTCGTCGGTCCTTCGCATCGGTCGCGTGGGCCTCGAACGCTTGCCATTTCGCCTCATGTTCCATATCACCGAGGGCGGTCGGAATGCTGCTGGTTCCGCCACCGTCCAGATCGCCGGGCGAAACACCCCGGCGCGATAGAAAACCATCAAGGGGAACACACATGACCAGACTCTGCATTTTGCTCGCATTCACGATCGCATCGGTAGCACCCGTTTCAGCACAGCAGGCTACGCCGCCGGCCAGGAAAGTGACTATCGTCCACGCGGGCGAATTGCTTGATCGACCAGGCCAAAAGCTGCGCGGCAATTCCACGATCATCATCGAAGACGGCAAAATCGCCGAGGTGCGGGACGGCTTTGCGCCGGCTGACGCGCAGGCGCATCGATGCGGGCATCGATGCGGGGTCGCGTCTAAACTATTCAACATTTGAATGCTGCGGACAGGGCGTCAGGACAACGTCGGCGGCGTCAGCTTTTCAGCTCGCTTAAATCAGCCAAGTCTTGTGGACGCCCGACCGCTCGCGTGTTGGCAATCAGCAGTGCCTTGCTCAGAAAGGAAACCGGTAGCTCATCGAGCTGCGCGGCGACCTTAGTGGCGAAAGCCTTTCGATGCTGACGCCGCTGATGCTGGTGAGGAGGTCGATGCGGTGCGGAGCGCGCCCGAGTTGAAGGACCTGTTCGGCCTTGATGAAGTCCGCCGCATTGAGGTCCAGATTCCCAAATCCAAGTTCTTCAAGGCCCTCATGAGCTTTTCTGCGTTCTCAAGGCACGCCCGGCAGGACATTAGTCAGATTCCTTCGCAAGACTCAGGACAGGCTCTTCCCCTTCGCTCAGGATGACACGCCTTTAGGATTTCATGGAGATGGCTTCGAACAACTTCTTTAGCTTTGCAGGCGCTGCTTAGGGGACGGCCTGCCTCTAAACAAAAATGCCCCGCGTCTTTTGACGCGGGACATTTGCTTTGTTGAATCAGCGGAACCGTCGGTTAGGCCGAAGCGCGCTCAGGGGCCTTCGACATCGATGAAGTCGTAATGTCGTCAGCACCCGCCGTCTTGAAGATTTGTTTGGCGCGATCGGTTTCGTCGTCATCGTGCGCGTGCACCGCGATGAGGTAGCTGCCGGACTTCAGTTTGTCCTCGTAGCGTTTGGCTTCAAACTCCGGGATACCCATTCCAACCAAGCCGCCGACAATGCCGCCGGTGGTCGCACCGATGGCCGTACCGCTCAGCGCGGCCATGATAGGACCCGCAGCGATGAAGGGGCCGACGCCCGGAATGGCGAGAGCGCCGATGCCTGCGAGGAGGCCGAGCACGCCGCCAGTGATACCGCCCGCCGTGGCGCCCGTGGTCGCACCTTCTGGCGCCTTGGTGGCTTTGACCATGCCGATGTCGTGCTTGCCTTCGGTGTCGGGCAACAGGACGGAGATTTCAGAAGCGTTAAAGCCGGAGCTCTGGAGGCTCTCGACGATTTGCTCAGCCGCCGAATGGGATTGAGCGATACAGAAGACTGATGTTTTAGACATAATAGCTGGTGTTTTTCTTTTGTTGGTTGGGTTGAGTTACTTGGATTCTTTGACTTCGAGCTGGTTATCGATCGTTGCCTTGCCAGCTTCTTTCTTCGCGAGCTGAGCGATCCTGGCTTTCTCTGCGGCCGTCTTGACGGGGCCACGCAAAGTTACTTTTCCGTCAGCGGTAATGATTTTGACGTTCGTCGCCGTCATGGTGAGCGAGTCGTCAGCGACAATCGCGCGACGAATGGCCGCGGTGATCTTGATGTCTTCGGGACTCTCGGATTGATCGCCGGAAGTCTTGCTATCGCCAGAGGCGTCGCGCTCGTTCTTGGCGGTGTTGTCGGCTGCAGCCTTGTCGGCTGAGTCTTTATCCTCCGCGTAGGCGGAGAGGGTCAGGGCTGAAATGCAGAGGATGGATAATATGATTCGTTTCATGTTTGGGTGCACGACCGAGCGGCCGGCACTATTGAAACGAAGGAGGAGCGCAATCCGACCCTCTCAAGTCCGAAATGAGCGAAAAATACTTTTGGACGCTGTCATGTGGCGCTTGCGCCGCGCTCCCGCGAACAGCACCGCTACGTTACGCGTTTGTGAAATACGTGGCAGCGGCGGCGGCTCGCCTGTAACCTTCGACGACATTCGAAGGAATACGATGATGATTTTTCTTGCGGTGCTGGCGGTTACACTTCTCGCGGCGTTGCCCGCTCCGGCGCAGCAACCCCCGTCGCCCGCTAAACGGGTGACGGTAATCCATGCCGGCGAGCTGCTCGATCGCCCGGGACAGAAGCCGCGCGGCAATTCCACGATCATCGTCGAGGACGGCAAAATTACTGAGGTGCGCGATGGCTTTGCCCCCGCACCGGCGGACGCGGCCGTCGTGGATTTGAAGAATCAGTTCGTGCTTCCGGGTTTGATCGACATGCACGTGCACCTCTACAGCGAGGGTGATCCCTTGAAGGCGCGGCTCGAAGGGCAGCGGCGCGACTTTGAGGACGGTGTGCTGATCGCGGCGCGCCATGCGCGAATCACGCTTGAAGCGGGCTTCACGACGGTGCGCGATCTGGGCGGTGAACCGCGTGGGATTGCGACGCTCCGGGACTTTATCAATGCGGGCGAACTTCCCGGGCCGACCATTGTGCCGGCAGGGCGGATGATCTCCGTGGCGTCCGGTCACGGCGACGTGAACGGCCTGAACCGCCGCAACACGAAAGCGGGGCGCGAGGAGGCGGACAACGTCTGCAACGGTGTCGCTGAATGTCGCGAAGCGGTGCGAAACCAGATTTTGCAAGGCGCCGATGTCATCAAATTTGCGGCGACCGGGGGTGTGGGCAGCGACGTCGCTGGCGGTCTGGCGCGGCAGATGTTCGAAGATGAGATGCGCGCGGTAATTGAGACGGCTAACAGCTTCGGCCGAAAGACGGCAGCGCATGCGCATGGGAAGGACGGCATCGACACCGCGCTGCGTGCCGGGGTTGATTCGATCGATCACGGATCGTTCATCGACGAGCAGACGATCGCGCTTTTCAAGGAACGCGGCGCATTCCTGGTGCCGACGATGATGGCGCCGATCGCGGCGCTCGATCAGGCGCGCCGCGGCGATCGCCCGCCGGCGTCGCTGGCGAAGGCAGAAGAAGCTGCGGCGGCGATGGCCGAGAGCCACAGGCGCGCGATCAAGGCAGGCGTCAAGGTTGCATTCGGCACCGACTCCGGTGTGTCGAAGCACGGGATCAACGCGCAGGAGTTCAAGCTGATGGTCGACGCGGGTATGACTCCTACGGCAGCGATCCACGCGGCGACGGTGAATGCCGCGGAGCTGCTCGGGCGTTCGGCAAATATCGGCACGCTCGAGAAAGGCAAGGATGCTGACATCATTGCGGTGAGCGGCAGCCCACTGGACGACGTGACGCGCCTCGAGAACGTCGGCTCCGTGATGCGCCGCGGAGTGTTGCACAAGCTCAACGGAGAGCGCCAGGTGTTCCCTCAGCAGTAACCGGCGCCTCTGCCTACGCGCTGCACTGGCAGCTGCAACTAGGCCGTTCGGGAGGCAGGGAAATCAGCGCCCGCTTAGCCGTCCCAGAATCGAAACCGCCGAGTCCCAACGCCGGCAAATCCCGCCCCGCTTTGCGCTGCGATGAAAGTTTGTAAACTGCTGTTAAGGAATGGTTTACACGAATGTTTTATTCGTGGCACAGCCCCTGCAATAAGGGGTGCCACAACCAAGCACTTCCAATGAAAATCCAATCCACTTACTCACTCCTTGTTAACTCACATGAGACCGGCCGCAACATCTTCGAAGGCGTGGTCTACGCGCTTGTGGTGCTCAGCACCGTCGCATCCGTTCTGCAGTTCGCGTTCCAGCTCGTGACGGTGCCGGTGCTCCAAGCCGGAAGCAGCGCGACCGCTTCCACGCTGACGGCACACGTGACGCCTGCGTCGGTTCCTGCGCGGAGTTAACGCCGCAACGTGTGCAGCGAGGGCCCGCATTGCGGACCCGGATCTGCCTTAGCGCGCAGACGCGGTTGGTGTAGAATCAGCTGCATGGTTCAAATCACCGGGCTTTTCGTCTACCCGGTGAAGTCCTGCCGCGGGATTTCCCTCGAGCAGGTGGAGCTCGGGCCCCGCGGGTTCCTGCACGACCGCGAATTCCTCGTCGTCGATGGGACAGGCTCGTTTCTCACGCAACGCACTGTCCCTGAACTGGCGATGGTGCGGATCGCGCTGAGCGACTCGGATTTGATTCTGAATCACGCGACCGTGGGCGAACTGCGCGTTCCGTTCGACAACGTCGAGAAGCGGCGCGGAGCCGGCGCCCCACGGAAGGTCAGGATCTTCAACGATGAGGTGCTAGCTGACGATGGCGGCGACGAAGCGGCTGAATGGTTCACTGCCGCGCTGCAGCAGACCTGTCGGCTGGTGCAGACCGGAGCATCGTATGTCCGCAGCGTGCCGCCCGACGAAATCGCCCCGGCACATCGGCCAAGCCAGGGACCGGAGATCTCGTTTACGGATGCTTTCCCGACCCTGCTGACTTCGGAAGCGTCGCTCGCTGATCTCAATGCCCGCCTCCCAAAGCCGCTACCGATGGACCGTTTCCGGCCGAACATCGTGGTGCGCGGCTGCGGGCCATATGAGGAAGACTCCTGGAGCACCATCCGCACTGGCAACGTCGTCTTCGCTTGCGCCACGCCAAATCTCCGATGCGTCATCACAACGATCGATCAGCAGACCGGCATGCGTGACGGCTCTGAACCGCTGCGCACACTGGCGACCTATCGCCGCGCGCCGGATGCGAGCGCCGTCATGTTCGGGCAGTATCTGGTTCATTCCGGAGCCGGAAAACTATGCGTCGGCGACGCATTGGAGGTGGAGTCGGTCCAGCCAATCGAGAAGAACTCGCTCAAATGAAACGTTTGCCCGTTTCCACTCGGCGGAAGTCGATCCGACGTTTACTGGTGTTCGCAGCCGTCGCCTCGTCGCTCCAGGTCGCGTTCGCACAGGATCGGGAATACATCGCCGCCGTCGAACGCGCGCAGCAGCAGCGGCCCGCGACGGTTGCGGTGTCGGCGCGGATCGCGCCTGCGGGCGAGCCGGGCACGCGGATGATTCTGCACGGCCGGATCGTGAAGCCGGACGGCACGCCGGCGGCGAGCACAATCGTGTTCGCGTATCACACTGATCGCAACGGACTCTACGACGGCAGCGAGGCCGGAGCGCATTCGTGGCGGCTGAAAGGCTGGGCCAGAGCTGACGACGCTGGGCGTTTCACGTTTGAGACGGTCCGGCCGGCTCCCTACCCCGGCCGCCAGATTCCTGCGCACGTTCACTTCACCGCCTTTGCGCCGTCGGGGGAACGGTTTCATGCCGGCGAGATCCGGTTCGATGACGATCCGCTTGTGACTCAGCGCGAACGTGAGGCGTCGAAGCGGGCCGGAGAGTTCGCTGAAGTGCGTCCGGTGCGGCGCGAGGGCGACACCGAGCACGTTGAGTTTACCCTGCGCATCGACGCGGCTCAGCGGTTCTGAGGCGGCAACGACCGGGCGGCGTCAACGCAATCGCGTCAGTTGCCAGATGAGCCTGCCGTCATCCGCGATCTCCAGGTGCGCGACGCTGGCCGGCGCGCCGCGATTCGGACGTGTGACGCAGCCGGGATTTAGAAACCGGACGCTGCCGACGCGTTCATCGCGCGGCACGTGCGTGTGGCCGTGTAACAGCACATCGATATCGTTCGGCGCCTGGCTCGGCGGAATGTGGACCAGCCGGAGACGTACGCCATTGCGCTCCAGATCGACAACGAGCGGCCACTCGGAGTTCGTGTCGCAGTTGCCGCGCACGATCGTCACCGGTGGGCCTGCAGCGCGGATGGCATCCAGCAAAGGCGGCGTCACGACATCGCCCAGGTGCCAGATTTCATCCACGCTGGCCGCGAGCTCCTCGAGCTTCGGCGGCAGATGATTATGCGTGTCAGCGAGAACGAGGACGCGCACGGCTCGCGGACTTTACCGACGCACCCCGCGCGCGGAAGCGGCGCGCGTAGAGGCGGTGCGTGTCGCGTTCGATCCGAACATGCGACCAATGACCCGTGTTGCCGCCTTGAGAGCGATCAGCCTGAAGATAAAGCGAAACATAGTACTATGGATCGCATCTGAGTGGACCGATGCGGGTGAACAGCGGCAGAGAAATACCTCCGGCGTCTCTGCCAGACCGCGCCGCGCACGAGCACTAAGCATTGCGAGATGACAGCTCTGCACTAGCTTGCCGCCGTGTCGTTTAGAGATTTCGGACTGTCGGATGAGGTGGTGCAGGGAACGGTGGCAATGGGTTTCAGCGACCCGACGCCGATCCAGCTCCGCGCTTTCCCGATCGTCCTCGGCGGCAAGGACCTGATCGGCACCGCCCAGACGGGCACGGGCAAGACGGCGGCGTTCGCGCTTCCGATCCTGACGAACCTCGCGAAGCACGGCGCCCTTCGCTGCCTCGTGCTCGAGCCGACGCGCGAACTGGCGGCGCAGGTGGAGACCGCCTTCCGGGATTACGGCCGCTTTACCGACCTGCGCGTTTCGCTCATCCACGGCGGCGTCGGCTACGGCAAGCAGCGCGAAGAAGCAGCCGCGGGAATGGACATTGTCGTCGCGACGCCCGGCCGCCTGCTCGATCACCTTCAGCAAGGCACGATGAAGCTCGACAAGGTCAACGTGCTGGTGCTCGACGAAGTCGATCGCATGCTCGACATGGGGTTTCTGCCGGACGTGCGCAGGATCGTGGAGCAGATCTCGACCGATCGACAGACGCTCCTGTTTTCCGCCACGCTGCCACCGGAGATCGATCGGCTGGCTTCATGGGTTTTGCGCGACCCGGTGGTGGTGGAGATCGGGGCGAACCGCTCACCCGCGG
Source organism: Chthoniobacterales bacterium (assembly GCA_013694595.1). Taxonomy (GTDB): domain Bacteria; phylum Verrucomicrobiota; class Verrucomicrobiia; order Chthoniobacterales; family UBA10450; genus JACCTI01. The sequence continues at coordinate 684 of JACDCC010000219.1, read as the reverse complement.
AGACTGTCACTCACGCGGTCTATCCGGTGGCCGCGGAGCAGAAGTTCGATCTGCTGATGGCGCTGCTCGAGCGCACAAATTTCGACAGCTGCCTCATCTTCTCGCGCACCAAACACGGCGCCGACAAAATCGCGGTGAAGCTGAAACAAGGGAAGCATTCCGTCGCGGTGCTGCATTCGAACCGCACCCAGCGCGAGCGCGTGGAAGCGCTCGAGGGATTCAAGAGCGGCAAATACGAGATCATGGTCGCAACCGATATTGCGGCTCGCGGCATCGACATTGCCGGCATCAGTCACGTCATCAATTATGACGTGCCCGAGCACAGTGAGGATTACGTGCATCGCATCGGGCGGACCGGCCGCGCGGCGAAGGTCGGTGATGCTTTCACGCTCATGAACGGCGAAGAGCTCGGCTCGCTGCAGGCGATCGAGCGCTTCATCGGCGCGAAGATTCCTCGCCTCAAGCTGGAAGGCTTTCCGTATCTCTACACCGCCTTGTTTGAGCCGGAATCCGTCACCGGGAGCGGGAAGCGCGCGGTCGGTGGCGGCCGCACGCACGGCGGCTACTCCTACGGCCGGCGACGGCGATAGGAGCACGGCCGTCCCGGCTGTGCGGCGAGCGGGCGTCTCGCCTGCTCGATCCCATCGGCTTCGTAACGCGCCGCGTGAAACCAGGCGAGACGCC
>JACDCC010000212.1 GCA_013694595.1 Chthoniobacterales bacterium | reverse complement strand
GTCGCTGGCTGATTCCTGTCTTGTGCGCATGTCTGAGATTTATCCTGAGTGCGCTATCCTTACGCTCGACAGCGACTTTCGGGTTTATCGCCGGAACGGGCGGCAGATGATCCCGACGATTTCTCCGGAGCGCTGAAAAGCGGGGAGACGGGATGAACCTGCGCAATTTTCTCGCCGAACTGAAGCGGCGCAATGTCTACAAAGTCGCGGTGGCCTACGCGGTCGTGGCGTGGCTGTTGATTCAAATCGCGACCTCGACCTTTCCCGTCCTCGAGATTCCGAACTGGGCCATCAAACTCGTCATCGCGCTGGTCGTCCTCGGTTTTCCGATCGCGCTGCTTCTTGCCTGGGCATTCGAATTAACGCCGGAAGGGATCAAGCCCACGGAAGAGGTTGAACCGAGCCAGTCGAACACGCGCAGGACGGGTCGGAAATGGACTGCTCTAATCACGGCGGTGGCGATTCTGGCGGCCGGCTTGTTTGTTTTCCAGAAATTCAGATGGCGCAGCGCACGCGGAACGGACAACCCGGCGCAGCGCGCCGTCCCCAGAACGAACGAAAAGTCGATCGCCGTGCTGCCGTTTGAAAACGCAAGCGGCAACGCGGACATGGAATATCTGTCGGATGGAATGACCGAAACGCTTATCAGTAGTTTGTCCCAACTGCCGACGCTGAGTGTGAAGGCGCGTGCGTCCGTGTTTCGTTACAAAGGCAAGGGCACAGACGCGCAGCAAATCGCCAAAGAATTACACGTGCAGACAATCTTAAACGGGCGAGTGGTGCAACGCGGCAGCGACCTGTCTCTTTATATTGAGCTGATGGATGTGGCATCGGACAAAGTCATTTGGAGTCAAACTTACCATCGCCTGATGATGAATCTGGCGTCGCTGCAAAGCGACGTTGCCCTTGATGTGTCGCAAAAATTGAAAACGAAACTGTCTGGTGCGGACGAGCAACGATTGGCGAAGAGCTACACCGAAAATGCGGAAGCCTATCAACTCTATTTAAAAGGGCGCTTCCATGCGAGCAAGGGAACTCCGCAAGAGTTCCGAAGAGCAATCCAATATTACCAGCAGGCTATCGCCGTTGACCCGAAGTATGCCGTCGCTTTTGCCGGTCTTGCCGACGGTTATATCAGTCTCGCTTCCTTCGAGGGAGCGTCCCCTAACGAAGCGATACCGAAAGCGAAGGAAGCTGCGCTGAAAGCGTTATCACTTGATGACGATTTGGCTGAAGCACACACTTCGCTCGCTAATATTCTTGCAACTTACTATTATGATTTTGTCGGCGCGGAACGTGAGTTCCGGCGAGCCATTGAACTGAATCCGCAATACGCGAGGGCACACCACGCTTATGGTCTGCTGCTTACTCGTCTCGGCAGGCACGATGAATCTTTTGCGCGATTTCGGCGCGCGTTGGAGATTGAACCGCTCTCACTTCTTATAAACAAAAATTACGGCGAGAGCTTGTTTTACGCTCGGCAATACGAGGAGAGCGTAGCGCAATTCAAAAAGACCCTCGAACTGGATGCCAACTTTGCGCCGGCGCATGACGCCCTTGGATTTGCTTACCATATGATGGGTAGATATGCGGAAAGCGTAGAGCTATTCGCCAAGTATGAAGAGTTTCGTGATCAGCATCAAAACGCAGTGTTGATGCGCGAGAGTTTTGCCAAGGACGGTTGGCAAGGTTTTCTGCGGATGATGAGCGGAGAACATAGACCAGCAACGGTCTCCTCATACCTTGTGGCAGTATACAGTGTGGGAGTAGGCGAGAAAGACAAGGCAATTGCCGCGCTGAATGATGCTTACGAAAAGCGCAATTACCGCATCATATACATCAAAGTTGACCCGCGCCTCGATCCGTTACGCGACGACCCACGCTTTCAGGAGTTGTTGCGCTTAGTCGGCTTTATGCAGTGACATAAGGCTTGGGCTAATGACTGCTTGCGAAGCTTCAGTTGAGCGTCGGTCTCGCAGCGATCAGGCAAATCGTTTACTAGTGGGCGGTCAATGAACCCACGTAACTTTTTCGCCGAGCTGAAGCGGCGAAATGTCTACCGCGTCGCGATCGCGTATGCCGTGGTCGCGTGGCTGCTAATCCAGATCGCGACGCAGACGTTTCCGTTTTTCGACATTCCGAACTGGGCGGTGCGGCTTGTGGTGCTGTTCCTGGCGCTCGGATTCCCGATCGCGCTGGTTCTCGCGTGGGCGTTCGAGCTCACGCCGCAGGGCATTCAGCTGACACCCGGAGCTGCGGGTGAGGTTAGGCCAAAGAGCCGGATGCGTCGCAGCCTCTTCTGGAGCCTGGTCGCGCTCGGTGCAGTCGCAGGAGTGGTGCTGAGCGTCTACTTCGTTACGCAACGCTCGGCCGCTCGCGTCGCGAAGAGCAGCCAGCCGCCCGGTAAACGCGCCGTCGCCGTCCTGCCATTCGAGAACCTCAGCGAAGACAAGGCGAATGCCTATTTCGCCGATGGGATGCAGGATGAAATCATCACGCGGCTGGCGAAGATCGGCGACCTGAAGGTCATCTCGCGCACCTCGACGCTGCCCTACAGAACGAAGCCGGAGAAGGTGGCGGAGATTGGCCGTCAACTCGGAGTCGGACACGTCGTCGAAGGGAGCGTGCAGCGGATTGCCGACCGCGTCCGCATTAACGTGCAGCTGATCGAAGCCGCGACGGACGAGCATCTCTGGGCCGAGCTCTACGACCGCAACGTGGCCGACGTGTTTGAGATGCAGTCCGAGGTGGCGACGAAAATCGCGGGATCGTTGCAGGCGAAACTCAGTGGACGCGAACAGAAGGCGATGGCTGAGAAGCCGACGCAGAATTTAGCGGCCTACGACGCCTACCTGCGCGGGATCGACTTCGCTTCGCGAACCGGCCAGAAAGACGAAGACGAAAAGAAGGCGGTCGAGCTGTTCGCCGAATCGGTTCGCCTCGACCCTCAATTTGCTCTCGGCTGGGCGTGGCTCTCGCGGAAGAGCTCCAGTCTGTACATTCTGCTGATCGAGCCCACGCCGGCACGAGCGGAGATCGCCCGCTCCGCGGCTGAGACTGCGACCCGGCTCAATCCCACGCTGCCCGAGACGATGCTCGCGAATGCGTACTACCGGTACCATGTGCAGCGAGATTACGCCGGTGCGCGCCAGCTTCTGGAGAAGATCCAGCGCGAGGTGCCGAATAGCAGTGAGGCCCTCGAGGCGCTCGCTCGGATCGCCCGCCGGCAGAGTCGATGGAAGGAGAGCATCCGTTTGTACGAGGAAGCGTCCGTCTTGAACCCTCGCAAGGCGCATCTGTTTCTGGACCGCAGCTGGACCTTTTCGATGCTGCGCGATCACGCCCGGACGCTGCAGATGATTGAGAAGGCGGAGGCGATTGAACCAGGCAACGCTGATGTCCTGGAAAACAAAGCGTCTCTTTTTATGGCGATCGGTGACATGCGTGCGGCGAGCGCGGTCGTCGAGCAAATCCCGGCTGCCGCGAACAGGACCGATGTGCGCGTGATTCTGTTTCTATACCAACGGCGCTATGACGAGGCCGCGCGTGCCCTCGAGCAGAAGCTCGCCAGCCCCGACGCTTTCCTTCGTCCACAGGACGGCAGCGCGTCGCGCGAATGGCTCGGATTGATCAGGAACCTCGCGGGCGATCGCGAAGGAGCGAGGCAGGCTTACCTTATGGCGAAAGAAGAGCTGCAAAGACTGGCTCAGGCGCAGCCGAAAAACATCCATGTGTTAGGCGCACTCGCGAGAGCAGAAGCGGGGCTGGGAAATAAAGAAGCTGCTCTGCGCGAAGCGGAACGTGC
>JACDCC010000200.1 GCA_013694595.1 Chthoniobacterales bacterium | reverse complement strand
TTCCCCCGAGAGAGAAATCTCGCCGCCGTCGGCTGACCGAACGCCCGCCAGCAGCGACATCAAGGTTGTTTTACCGGCACCATTCGGGCCGAGGAGTGCAAAAAACTCGCCGCGGTTGAGCGACAGGCAGACACGGTCGAGCGCCGCCAGCGAGCCGTATCGCTTGGTGAGGTCATTGATCCGGAGCATATCTAGGCTCTGCCAAGGATGTCCCGCAGCGCGGCGACATGTGCCTCGAAGGCGCGGCGCCCGGCTCTGGTGACGGCAAGGAACGTTTTCGGTCGCTTGCCTACGAACGTTTTCTCCACCTTGATGTAGCCGCTTTCCTCGAGCGTGGTGAGGTGTGCGCCCAGGTTACCGTCGGTGAGCTGGAGCTTTTTTTTCAAGAAACCGAAGTCCACCTGGTCCGTCTTCGCGAGTCCACAGAGCGCGCCCATGAGGCGGAGCCGCGTGGGTTGATGAATCACGGGATCGAGTTCGCTCACGTGCGCAGCGGTTCAGGTCAACGCCACCAAAACCGGACAAGGAACCCGGAGAGCACGACAGGGCCGCCGCAGAAGATTGCGAACCAGACCCAAAAGATCTGCGGGAAAACGAACAGTCCGATCAGGATCAAAACGGAGACGACGAGGCCGATTGTGAGCAGGTAGCTATCGAACCAAATGCCGGCGAGCACATAAACTTGCATCGCAAGCAGAGCGATAAACGCGAAGAGGCGAATGTCAGCCGATGGCGGCCGCGGCCCACCAAGAATTACCGGCCACAGCAAACCGAAGACCAGCATGCAGGCGAGCGCGGCTAGAAAACGCTTATCGAAAGGTGCGCGAATCTGCCGGCCCTGGTAGATGCCGATGACGGTGGACGCGATCACACCAGGCAGAACAAAGAAAGGAAACGAACGGGTGGCGCGTTGTCCATAAAAGTGAGCTGCGAGGGCCATCGCGATCCAGATCGCGCCCCAGAGCCAAAGGTGGAAATGACCGCGGTGGGCGCGAATGGCGCGCCGGATCGCCTCACGTGACTGATCGATCTCCCGCAAGGCGCGGCTCGCTTCCTCGCGCGAGACTGGTGAGTCCATGGCTATATACTCTGTATGGCAGAGTAATCTGTCAAACGGAGACTGAAAACAGCTACGACGCTCCAACAGCCGGGCGCCAGGCGGCCCGCAGGCGCGCACCTTCTTCCCACGGGTTCAACTCATTCTGAAGCTCATCTGAAAAACCGCGTCCGCCGCTGGGCGGACAGGCGCTTGATGGCTAACAGCAAGCTTGATACCGCAGTGTGCCCCGTGGATTCCGGACATGCGGAAGCGTGCCCCCTCCGGAGCGCCGCGCTTCCGCGCGTCCACTTCATCTGTGACCGTGCACTAGTTCGCCCGCAGCCTCTCGGCGCAGGCGCGCAGAGACGCTGGATCGCTCACGCTGACCACTTCAACGCCTTTGCTGATGCGTTGCGTCAAACCAGCGAGCACGCCGCCAGGGCCGATCTCGATGAACAGATCACAGCCGCGATCGAGCAGCCATTCCATGCAATCTGTCCAACGCACCGTGCCGGTGACCTGTTCCTGCAATGCCTGCCTGATTTCAGGCAACGATTCCGCGGCGCTGCCGGCGACGTTGCTGACGACCGGGAACGCCGACATCTGCAGCGTCGCATTGAGCAACGCCTCACCGAGCTGCACGTAGGCGCTGTTCATCAGCCGCGAGTGATACGCGCCGGCGACATTCAGGAGCGTCGCGCGGCGGATGCCGTGCTCGCGTGCAAGGCTCACCGCCATTTCCACCTTCGCTGCTTCGCCCGAAATGACGATCTGTCCCGGGGCGTTGAGGTTTGCGACATCCACATCAGTGTTGGCCGCGAGCTGGCGAACTGCGCTTTCATCCGCGCCGATCATCGCAGCCATGGCTCCTGCCGTTGCCTGACACGCAGCTTCCATCAAACGCCCGCGCTGCTCGACCAGCCGCAGCCCGGTCGCGAAATCAAACGTCCCAGCCGCCGCGTGCGCGGTCCATTCGCCAAGCGACAATCCAGCAGCAGCTTCCACTGGCAGCGTCGGCGCGAGTTTTCGCAGCGCGGCGAGAGTGGCGAGGCCGTCCACATACAAGGCCGGCTGCGCGTTGCCAGTTTTCGTGAGCTCCTCGAGGGGTCCGTTCCACGCGATGTCACTCAACGAGCGGCCGAGGATCGTATCGGCCTCCCGGAAGAGCTGCGCTGCCACTGGAAACTCAGTGGCGATATCGCGGCCCATGCCAACCGCTTGTGCCCCTTGCCCCGCAAACAGAAGCGCGATTTTCATTCCGATTAGCTAACCGAAAAAGCGCCACGCGCGAGCCGTAATCCAGCGACAGTTTAACGTGCGGAACGCGCAATTCTCTGTTCACCATAGATTAGCATTGCCTTTGGCGTTGAAAACCGGCACCATCGCGGCATGGGCCTACAAACCCCAGCAGTACATAGGTCCCGCCCCGTTGGCGCGATCGCCCTAGTGGCCGTTCTCCTCCTCATCGGAGCGGGGACGTCTAACGCAGCAGAATGGAGTTCAAAACCAGCGCCGCCACTGCCGCTCTCGATCCTCGATCAGGGATGGCAGGGCTCCGTCACGTTACGGTTGTTGCTCGAGAGCAGCGGCCGCGTCCGCGACGTGCAGATTGTTCGCAGCAGCGGAATCACCGCGCTCGACAACCTTGCGCGCGAGGGAGCCTCGAAGTGGCGTCTGGATCCAGCGTCAGTCCGCGCCTCGGACGTGACAAGTGGACGCAATCACATCATCAAGTTCTACCAGGACGCCCGCGTCGGGAAACGTGTCCCCCCGGTGAAGGCATTCTGGGTCGAACGCACCCGCTTCTAAGCGCAGGAAGCGCCGCGATAGTGCGGTGCTTCGAACGACAGCGAGGCTGCTAGGCAAGTCGCCTGGCAGCCGGATCGGATGCGGCTCAACGAAGCGCGATCGTCCGCGCTCTGACCTTCGCTAAGGGCGTGCGACCGCTGCGCTCGCACGCGCAGCTGCGGCTGGGGAGCGCAGGCTGCCAGCCTGCAGTTTTCGGCAGCCTGCCGAAAACACGCGTGTGACGCGCAACAATCCAAAGTTTGCCCGCGCATCTGGAGCTGGCGAGCCGGCCAGGCGTGCGCGAAACATCCATCTCGGAGATAAGGCCGCAGCGACCGCCAGAAAAAGTTATCGCTCCTTACGGATACGTGTAGGGCGCCTGCAATCCGAGAGGGATTCCCAGCATCCAGTAACCCAGTAGAAACAGCGTCCAGAGCAGAAAGAACGTGACCGAGAACGGTAGCATGAGTGACACCAGCGTGCCGATGCCGGTGCGTTTCACGTAGCGCTGGCAGTAGACGACCACGAGCGGGAAGTACGGCATCAACGGCGTTATGATATTCGTCGTCGAATCGCCCACGCGGTAGGCGGCCTGCGTCAGCTCAGGCGAAAAGCCGAGCTGCATCAGCATCGGGACGAAGATCGGCGCGAGCAGGGCCCATTTCGCCGAGGCGGAGCCAATCAGGAGATTCACCAGCGCCGTGAGCATGATAATCCCGACCATCGTGACCGCGCCGGGCAGCGCCAGCGCCTGCAGAAGACCGGCACCCTTGAGCGCGAGCAGCGCGCCGAGATTGGATTGTCCGAAGGCCGCGATAAACAGCGCCGCGAAGAACGCCATCACGATGTAATAGCCCATCGTGCTCATCGTCGTGCTCATCCCCTTGATGATGTCGCGGTGCGTTTTCACGGTGCCGGCGACGTAGCCGTAAACCGCGCCCGGAATCAGGAAGAGCAGGAAGATCAACGGAACGATCGACTGCATGAGCGGCGCAGTCGCGGCGGTCAGCGAGCCGTCTTGCGCGCGGAAGATCGAAGCCGCGGGCATCGAGGTAAGGACGAGAATCACGAGCCCGAGAACGAGCGCCGCCAGGCCGGCGAACAGTCCGCGCCGCTCTTTCGCGCCGAGCGTTTCCATCTTCGGCATCTCTGACGCATCGCCATCGACCGGCGTTCCGCGGAGGCGAGGCTCGATCACCCGATCGGTGAGAAACCAGCCGACCAGCACGATCAGCAACGTCGACGCGCCGGTGAAGAACCAGTTGCACAGGGGGTTTACGAGGCGCTCGGGATTGATGATTTGCGCCGCCGCCTGCGTGAGGCCGGAAAGCAACGGATCGAGGCTCGAAGGGATGAAGTTCGCGCTAAAGCCGCCCGACACGCCGGCGAATGCGGCCGCAATCCCCGCTAGCGGATGCCGCCCGGCCGCGTAGAAGATGACGCCGCCGAGCGGGATCACGAGCACGTAACCGGCGTCCGCAGCCGTGTGGCTGACGATCGCGACGAGGATCAACATCGGCGTCAACAGCTTCGCCGAGGTGAAGCTCAGGAGCCCTTTCAGGCCGGCATTGATGAATCCGGTGTGCTCCGCCACCCCCACCCCGAGCAGCGCGACCAGCACGACGCCGAGCGGGTGAAATCCGGTGAATGTCGTGACCATGTTCGCCAGGAAGGCGGCGATCGCAGGGCCGGCGAGTTGATTTTTGATCTGGATCGGCTGGCCGTTGCGCGGATCAATCTCGGCAAACTGCACGGGCGCGAGCAGTGCGGAGACGATCCAGACCACAAGCAAGAGCAGGAAAAATAACGCCGCGGGATCCGGCAACTTGTTGCCGACGCGTTCAATCGTGTTCAGCGCGCGATCGATGAATCGCGACGGCGGTTCGGGAGCGTTGCCGTTTGCTTCGGGTTGGTCGGGCATGACGGGGGAGTGGTTTTTCGGCGGCACGGTTTGGCGAGCGGTAAACGCCAGAGGGGCCGCTTTCGTGAAGACTACTTTTGTGCTCCCACGCGGCGCAACCTTAATCCCTTCGATGCCATGCCCGCGCCGTTTAGGGCCGGGACGCGGTGCGGTGTTCCAGATGGCTCCAGTCACGCGCGTAAGACGGCGCAGCGCGCCGTGGCGGCTCCGAGCACGAGACGTGGCGGCGCGCACACGCGCCCGGACAAAGGTTTAACGAAAATGCGCTTGCACGGGTTTACTCGGTCGCGAGCATAGTCGCACCTCTGCTGCATGGCTTTCACGACGCGCGAAATCGAATCTCCCGACCCGCAAACGCGGGTCGCTCGCGCCGAGGCGGAGTTGGCGGCACAAGCCGGCGATATTGGCGAAAAGATGGTGCTCAACATGGGGCCATCGCACCCTGCCACGCACGGTGTTTTGCGCCTCGTCCTGGAGCTGGACGGCGAGACCGTCACGAAGGCGACGCCTGACATTGGTTACCTGCACCGCGGCGACGAAAAGATCGCCGAGAACATGCAGTACAACCAGTTCGTGCCTTACACGGACCGGCTGGATTACCTCGCCCCTCTGGCGAACAACGTCGCCTACGCGCTCGCAGTCGAGAAGCTGATGGGCTGGGAAATCCCGCCGCGCGGTCAGGCGATCCGCGTGATCTGCTGCGAGCTCGCTCGGATCCAGGCGCACTTGCTTGGTATCGGCGCCATGGCGCTCGATCTCGGTGCAATGACGGTCTTCCTCTACACGTTCACCGAGCGCGAGAAGATCTACAACCTGTGCGAGGTGATTTCCGGCGCCCGGTTCACCACTTCCTACACGCGGGTCGGCGGCCAGATCCGTGATCTGCCGGACTCATTCTTTCCGCAGCTGCAAAAGTTTCTCGACGAGTTCGTCCCGCAACTCGACGAGGTCGATAAACTCCTGACGCGCAACAAAATCTTCGTCGACCGCACGCGCGATGTCGGGGTGATCCCGAAGGAGCGCGCGATCGCCTACGGGCTCTCCGGACCAAACCTGCGTGGCAGCGGCGTAGAGCATGATCTTCGGCGGGAGCACCCCTACCTCGGCTACGAAAATTACGATTTCGAGGTCGTTGTCGGCAGCGCGGGCGACGGCTACGATCGCTACCTTGTACGGATCGAAGAGATGCGGCAGAGCGTGCGCATTCTGCAGCAGGCGATCGAAAAGATTCCGGGGGGGCCAATCAACATTGCCGACTGGAAGAACATGCCGCCGCCGAAGTCACGTGTGATGACGAAGATGGAGGAGTTGATCCACCACTTCATCGTCATCACGGAAGGGCTGAACGCGCCGGCGGGCGAGATTTACTTCGGTGCGGAAAATCCGAAGGGCGAGCTCGGGTTCTACATTCACAGCAAAGGCGGCGGAGTGCCGTACCGGCTGAAAATCCGTTCGCCGTCGTTCTGCAACCTCAGCATTTTGCCCGAGCTTCTGCCCGGCTGCAGCCTGAGCGACGTCGTTGCGGTGCTTGGCAGTCTGGACTTCGTAATGGGCGAATGCGACAGGTGACCGCCACAATGAATCTTCTAAAAAAAACGCCCTGGCTCCTGCTGATCGTGACGCTTTTCTTCACTGCCGCGTGCGACCGCAACGCGCTCTCCGGCTCGAAACTGACGCGCGCGAATTACGATAAAATCGCCGAGGGAATGTCGAAGAACCAAGTGGAGACGATCCTCGGCCAGCCCACGACGTTCGAGACGAAAGACATGCTGATTTTCAAGAAGACCACCTACCGTTATGAAGACGGCGAGAAGTTCGTGATGATCACCTTCAAGAACGACGAAGTCGACGGGCGCGACACGAATCTCGATCGCTAGTCCGAGCGCGAACCGCTTCTGGAAATGGCAATGCGACATCTGCGCCTCCTGTGCTGCGCGATTGCGTGCGGGGCGATGCTGAGCGGCTGTCAGCCGGGCAAGAACCTGACGAAAGCGAACGTGGATCAGGTTCTACCAGGCATGGCCAAGAAGCAGGTGGAATCGATCCTCGGCTTGCCAACTTCCGTGGATGTGAAGGAGCTCGATCTGACGAAAAAAACGACGTACGTCTACACTCAGGGCGAGGAATCGGTGACGCTTACCTTCTGGGACGACAAGCTGGAATCGAAGGTGTCCACGTTTAAGGAGTGACGAGCGTCGCTGTGGAACCATCGGCTGAAGCCATCCCCGCGGAGCTGGAGCGGGCAATTGACAAAGCGATCGCCCGTTATCCGGCCGATCGCACCCGCAGCGCTTCGATGCCGTTGCTGCATCTGTGGCAGGAACACTTCGGCTACATCAGCGACGCAGGGGTGAAGTGGATCGCGGCGAAGCTCGGGTTGGAGCCGATCAACATCCTCGAGCTGGTGACGTTCTATCCGATGTACCGGCAGAAGCGGGCCGGCAAAATGCACATCCGCGTCTGCCGCACGTTGAGTTGCGCGATGGCTGGGAGCTACCATCTGATGGAGAATCTCGCGTCAGCCGCGGGCGTGAAGCCAGACGGTCATCACGACGGCCCGAATGGTCACGACACCGGGATGCACAACCCGGAGACGAAAGACGCGGCCGGCGATTACAGCTTTGAGTTCGTGGAATGCCTTGCGAGCTGCGGGACGGCGCCGGTCTGCATGGTGGAGGACGCGCTGCACGAGAATGTCCGACCTGAAATGGCGCCCGACATCATCTTGGGCAATCACCGGGCGGGCGGCTATCCGCTCCTGCCGCATCCGTACGAGCGGCGGCTAATTTTCCAGAACCTGAGTCGCCACGACTGGTCGATCGACATCGATCGTTACGTCCGCGAAGGCGGGTATGAGCAGCTGAAGAAAGCCGTCACGATGTCGCGCACCGACATCGTCAATGAAGTGAAGACCTCCGGGCTACGCGGCCGCGGTGGGGCGGGGTTCCCGTGCGGCTTGAAGTGGGGCTTCATCAAGCCGGACGAGAAGAAGCCTGTCTACCTGATCTGCAATGCGGACGAATCGGAGCCGGGGACCTTCAAAGATCGCTATATCATCCACCAGGATCCGCATCAGCTGATCGAAGGGATGTTGATCTCGGCTTTCGCGCTGAATGCACGGACGGCTTACATTTACATCCGCGGCGAGTTCCCCGAAGGCGCCAGGATCCTCGAGAATGCCATAGAAGAAGCGCGCGCGCAGAACTTCCTTGGCAAAAACATCCTCGGCACCGGATTCGACTGCGAGATTTATGTCCATCGCGGCGCCGGCGCTTACATCTGCGGCGAGGAGACGGGCCTGATTGAGTCGCTCGAAGGCAAACGCGCGTATCCGCGGATCAAGCCGCCCTACTTCCCGGCAGTGCTCGGGTTGTACATGTCGCCCACGATCGTGAACAACGTCGAGACGCTCTGCCACGTGAAGCACATCATCGAGATGGGCGGCGCGGAATACGCGCGTCTTGGTCGGCCGAACAACACCGGGACACGCATCGTCTGCGTGAGCGGCGACGTGCAGCGCCCAGGCTACTTCGAGATCGAGGTCGGCGCCGTCACGATGGGGCAGCTGATTTACGAAATGGCGGGCGGCCCGCGCTTCGGTCGATCGGTCAAAGCAGTGATTCCCGGCGGCAGCTCCGCGAAAGTTCTTCGCGCGGACGAGCGGTTCAAAATCAAGGAGGTGGAGATGTCGCTTTTCGATCTCCCGATGGACTTCGATTCACTCGCAGCGGCGGGATCGATGGCCGGCTCCGGCGGCGTGATCGTGATGGACGATTCGCGCGACATGGTCTGGACGCTAAACAATCTTAACGAGTTCTACGCGCACGAGAGCTGCGGCCAGTGTACACCGTGCCGAGAAGGCTCACTTTGGATGAAGAAGATCACCGACCGCATGATGCTCGGCGGCGGCTCCGTGGAAGATCCGAAGACCTTGGTAAACGTCGCCGACAATATCGCGGGTCGGACAATCTGCGCGTTCGGTGAAGCCTGCGCCTGGCCGACGCAAAGTTTTGTCGACAAGTTCCGCGGAGAATTCGAAGCGCGCGCCGCAAAACCAACGCCACCCCCGATGCCGCCGGAATACACACCCGGCGAATTGATTAACGATCGCGACGGCGACATTGAAACCGTACCCCTCGCCCACAATCCTGGGTGGGAACGCGCGGGTTTGAAGGGGACAATTTAGGGATGAATCTGGAAACTAGGAAGCCAGGAAGGGAGCTCGGAAACCGCGAGCTGACCGAACGTGTCATCGGGGCTGCCGTTCGCGTGCACACGGCGCTGGGACCTGGATTTCTAGAGTCAATTTACGAGGAAGCCCTATCTGTCGAACTGCGACTACTTCGGGTGCAATTCGAACGCCAAAAACCGGTTCCAATTTTCTATCGCGGCCATGCAGTCGGCGAACACCGGCTTGATCTTTTAATCGAGAGCAGCGTCGTCGTTGAGTTGAAGGCGATCACCGCATTAGAGAACGTCCACTTCGCGACAGTACGTTCCTACTTGAAGGCACTAGGACTCGAAGACGCCCTACTGCTAAATTTCAACGCCACCCGCCTGGTCGTGAAGCGCGTCGGACGCGAATACACGCCGAGCGTGTCACCGGACGAAGTCTCATTCTGATTCCTGGTTTCCTGGCTTCCAGATTCAAAACTTCAAAATGCCCGACTCCGCTCCAGTCCAGATGGTGAACGTCCAGGTCGATGGCGTCTGGAAGCAATTTCCGAAAGGCACGCGCTTGATCGAAGCGTGCGAGCAGGCCGGCAGCTACATTCCTCGTTATTGCTATCACAAGAAGCTCAGCTCCCCCGGTAATTGCCGGATGTGCCTGATTGAACAAGGCATGCCGAAGATGGGGCCGGACCGGAAGCCTGTTCTCGGCGACGACGGGATGCCGGTTATCAATTGGATGCCGCGCCCGCAAATCTCGTGCGCACAAGACGTCGCGGAGGGAATGGGCGTTCGCACGACGTCGCCTCTGGTGGAGGAGTGTCGCAAAGGTGTGATGGAGTTTCTTCTCATCAACCATCCGCTCGATTGCCCCATCTGTGACCAAGCTGGCGAATGCCGCCTCCAGGAGTTCAGCGTGCAATACGGCAACGCCGAATCGCGCTTCCTCGAGAACAAGGTGAAGAAGCCGAAGAACGTCGAACTCGGCCCACGCGTCACTCTCGATGATGAGCGCTGCATCCTCTGTTCGCGCTGCATCCGCTTCTGTCAGGAAGTCGCCCAGGATGACGTGCTCGGCTTCATCGATCGCGGCAGCCACACCGTGCTCACGGCGCATCCCGGTAAGCGTTTGGAGAACAACTACTCATTGAACACCGTCGACATTTGCCCGGTCGGCGCGCTCACGTCGTCGGACTTCCGGTTCAAGATGCGGGTCTGGTTCCTGAAGGAAACAAAGAGCTTTTGCACGAGCTGCGCGACCGGCTGCAACACGATCATCGGCACGCGCGAGAACGTGATTCACCGCCAGACGCCCCGTGAAAACGATGCCGTCAACTCCACCTGGATGTGTGACTTCGGGCGTCTCAACTTCGACTACCTCCAATCCGACAAGCGTCTGCTCGAGCCGAAGATCTACAGCGGCGACAAGCTCGTTCCGACCGATTGGAAAACCGCGATCACGCACGCGGCTGCGCAGCTGAAGCATTTCAACGGCTGGGAAATCGCGATCATTGCCTCCGCCACCATGACGAACGAGGAGCTTTGGCTCACCTCCCGCCTGGCGCAGATCATGGGTGTGCAGTTCATGGACATCATCCCGCGTCGCGGCGAAGGCGATGACATTCTGCTCAGCGAGGATCGCAATCCGAACACAAATGGCGCGCGGCTGCTCGGCATCACCCAAGAGCCCGGGGCGCAGCTCCCTCGCATTGCGCAGGCGGTGGCCTCGGGACAGGTGAAAGCAGTCATTGCGTTACATGAGAATCCGTTCGACGCCGGGATCTCAGCCGATCATCTCTCGCAGCTGCCTGCGTTCGTGCTGATGGACATCCTCGAAAGCCCCGCCACCGCCTGCGCGACGGCACTGCTGCCGGCGTCGGGGTTCGCGGAGAAGCGCGGCTCGATGATCAACCGCAATGGCCGGCTGCAACGATTGAATCGCGCCGTTCGCCCGCCCGGGAGTGCACGGGACGATTGGGAAATTCTCCGCGACCTGATCCAGGAATATTCCGGCCAAAACGGCATCTACATGATCGAAGAGGTCTTCAAGCAGATGAGCCAATCGGTGGCTGCGCTTGCCGGGTTGAACCTGAGCAAAATCGGTGACTTGGGCGTGCAGGTGATGCAGGTCGCTCAAAGCCCATCGCCCGCTGAACCGGGCAAGGACGAAGGCAACAAGCCTGAATCGGAAAAGGCGGCTACGTAATGCGCACTCAAAGCAAGCCTGTCATTCCGAGCGAAGCCGAGGAATCCCGTGGCGAGTTCACGGGTTGCGCCGCGGGATTCCTCCACTTCGGTCGGAATGACGAGAGGGTGACGCCGCAGGGGGGCCAGTAATGGACTACTTCCTGATCCTCACTTCGCTGATGAAGATCCTCGGCGTGATCTTCCTGATCGTGCTGCCGATGGTCTCCTACAGCGTCTATGCCGAGCGGCGTGTCAGCGCGTTGATCCAGGACCGCCTCGGACCGAACCGCGTCGGTCCTGCCGGCCTGTTCCAGCCGATCGCCGACGCCATGAAGTTCATGCTGAAGGAGGACTTCACGCCCGGACACGTAAACAAATTCTACTATTGGCTCGCCCCCTGCCTCGCGATGGTCCCTGCGATCGCCACCATCGCGGTCGTGCCGTTCGGGAGCACGCTCTTCGGCGTGCCGATGGTCATTGCCGACATCAACGTCGGCGTGCTGTATGTCTTCGCCATCGCCTCGTTAGGCGTCTACGGCATCGTCATCGCCGGGTGGGCGTCAAACTCAAAATATCCGTTCCTCGGCGGCGTTCGCGCCACCTCGCAGATGATCTCCTACGAGCTCTCGCTGGGGCTCGCTGTGATCCCAATCTTCCTGCTCGTCGGCGAGCTTCGGCTCACGGAGATCGTGCGGTTCCAGATTGAGCAGGGCTGGCTGATCGCGCCGTTCATCGGCGACTGGGGCAACCTGCAGAAGTGGCTCCTCGCGATCCCAATGCTGATCTCGTTCATGGTCTTCACGGTGGCGATCTTCGCCGAGACGAATCGCCTTCCGTTCGACCTGCCGGAAGCCGAGACGGAGCTCGTCGGCGGCTATCACACGGAATACGGCTCGATGAAGTTCGCGCTCTTCTTCCTCGGGGAATACGCAGCCATGATCACCGGCTCCGCGATCATCGTGACGCTCTTCCTCGGCGGCTGGCATCTGCCGATCCCGTGGTTCACAGATGAAGGCTTCCGCTGGGTGCTGATCGACGGCTCCGGCGAAGGCTGGCGCGGCATCGCCGGTGGCCTCTTCAACATTGCAACGTTCTTCGGGAAAGTCGCCGTGCTGCTTCTGATCTTTATCTGGGTGCGTTGGACACTGCCGCGCTTCCGCTACGATCAGCTAATGCGGCTCGGTTGGGTCTTCTTCTTCGAGATCGCTCTCGTCAACATCTTCGTCGCGGCCATCATCATCACTTACTTTCCGTCTTGATATGGCTTCCGTCACTCGTGCTCAAGCTCATGCTCGTAATCGAAACGAGCAGGAATCGATCACGATTACGAGTAGGAGCACCAGGTAATCATGGCACTCACCGTCCGCCGCCCAAATCTGAACTGGAAGGAGCGCATTTACCTGCCCGCCATTCTCAGCGGCATGGTGATCACGTTCCGCCACTTCAAGAACATGATCACCGGCCGCACGAAGGTGACGATGCAATATCCCGAGGAGAAGTGGGATTCGCACATGCCGGATTATTATCGTGGCGCGCCTGCTCTTGTCCGCGACACGGCGGGCCGGATTCGCTGCGTCGCATGTCAGCTCTGTGAGTTCATCTGCCCACCCCGCGCGATTAAGATCGTGCCCGGCGAGCTGCCGGGAGATGACAAATTCGCCAAGGTCGAAAAGTATCCTAACGAGTTCGACATCGACATGATCCGCTGCATCTACTGCGGTATGTGCGAAGAGGTTTGCCCAGAGCAGGCGATTTTCCTGCGCAAGGATTACGCGATCACCGGCTTCACGCGTGCAGACATGGTGCACGATAAGGAGAAGCTGCTCGAGATCGGCGGCGTCATGGAAGGCGTCGTGCTGAAATGGAACGAGAAGAAGTGACTATCGCACTGTCATTCCGAGCGAAGCCGAGGAATCCCGTGATCCCACGGACGGTAAAGCCTCGGGGTTTCTCCACTCCGCTTCGCTGCGGTCGAAATGACGGTGCGATGGCTAACTTCACCGCGTAATGCCTGCTTTTCTTTTCTGGATGTTCGCCGCGTTGATGCTCGTCTTCGGCGCCGCGGTCGTCCTCAACCGCAACCCCGTCGCGAGCGCGCTCAGCCTGGTCCTCAGTTTTCTGGGATTAGCGGCGTTGTTCATGTCGCTCGATGCCTACTTCATCGGCATCATTCAGGTGCTCGTCTACGCCGGTGCGGTCATGGTGCTGTTCTTGTTCATCATCATGCTGCTGGACATTCGGGCGGAGGAACGCCGGAAGCTGAACGTCGTCGCCGTCGTCGGCGGGGGAGCGGTCGCGCTCGCCTTCTTTGTGCAGATCTGCCTCGTGGTCGGCCAGCTCCGCGGCGCCGATCAAAGCGCTCCGGCCCTGCCAGCAGGAGCCGCTGATGATGTGCGCCAGGTCGGGCTCCTTCTTTTCGGCAGCTACAATCTTCCCTTTCAGGTCATTGCCGTGCTGGTGCTGGTCGCCACCATCGGCGTCATCGTGCTCAGCAAACGCGAGCTCCGCTGAAGATGGCTACGCTCGGTCACTATCTCATCGTCAGCGGTCTGCTCTTCACGATTGGCTTTGCCGGTGTGATGCTGCGCCGCAGCATCATCATCATCTTCATGTCGCTGGAGTTGATGCTGAACGCCGCCAACCTGTCCCTCGTCGCCTTTTCCCGTTTCCGCGTCGCTCCGGATGGTCTGCCGAACTACAACGCGCACGTCTTCGTGTTCTTCATCATCACCGTCGCTGCCGCTGAGGTCGCAGTGGGACTCGCGATCATCGTCGCGCTGTATCGCGCGCGGCAGACGACGCACGTCGAAGACATCAGCAGTTTGAAGTTCTGATGTGCGATCCCCTGCGAGCGGCCGGCGAAAGTAGCGCAAGCTTCCAGCTTGCATCCCCACAGACACGCAAGCTGGAAGCTTGCGCTACCTTATGACTGGCGCTCTGCCGTGGTATCTCCTGCTGCTGCCGCTGATTTCAGCGGTCACGATTCTGCTCGTCACCCGCCGGTCGGGCGGCGTGAGCTCGATCGTCTCTGTCGGCGCGTCCGTGCTCGGCTTCATCTTCAGCTGCCTGATCTTTGCTTCGCCGAACACCTCCGCGCTCGAGTTGACCTGGATCGACATCAAACCACTCCTCCATGTGCCGCTGGGTTTTGTGCTCGATCAGTTGAGCAAAACGATGCTGGTGCTCGTGACGGGAGTGGGTGCCCTCATCCACATCTACTCGTTAGGCTACATGCGAGACGATGCCGGCAAGGCACGCTACTTCGCCTCCCTCTCCTTTTTCATGTTCTCGATGCTCGGTATCGTGCTCGCGAACAACTTCGTCATGATGTTCATCTTCTGGGAGCTGGTCGGCGTCAGCTCCTATCTGCTGATCGGTCACTGGTTTGAACGCGACAGCGCGGCCGACGCCGCGAACAAGGCGTTCCTGACGAATCGCATCGGCGATTTCGGCTTCATGCTCGGCATCCTGATGATCTGGGCTTCAACGGGTTCGATCGTGTTCCACGAAGTAGCGGACCGCATGGCGACGATCACCGCGCATCCGGGATACCTGACCGCTGCAGCGCTCCTGATCTTCTGCGGCGCGGCCGGCAAATCCGCCCAATTCCCGCTCCACGTTTGGTTGCCGGACGCGATGGAAGGGCCGACTCCAATCTCCGCGTTGATCCACGCTGCAACGATGGTGGCGGCAGGCGTTTACATGCTCGTCCGCGTGAGCTTTCTCATCCAGGCTGCGCCGGTCGCGCTGACGGTGATCGCCTGGATTGGCGGCATCACTGCTTTGATGGCCGCGCTGATCGCGACGCAGCAGAACGACATCAAGCGCATCCTCGCCTACTCAACGCTGTCGCAGCTCGGCTACATGGTCATGGCCGTCGGGCTGGCGTCTGGCGACGCGGCGATGTTCCACTTGTTCACGCACGCGTTCTTCAAAGCGCTGCTCTTCCTCGGAGCCGGCTCGATCATCGTCATGCTCCACCACGAGCAGAACATCTGGAAGATGGGCGCCCTCGCTGGCAAGCTCCGGATCACATTCCTGACGTTCCTGTTCGGGACGCTCGCGCTGATCGGCTGTCCCCCATTCAGCGGCTTCTTCAGCAAGGACGCCATCCTCGCCGTCGCTCTCGCGAGGAGCACGCCGCTCTTCGCGATCGCGCTCTTCACCGCGTTCCTTACTGCTTTTTACATGCTGCGCCTCGTGCTGGTGGTGTTCTTCGGCAAGGCGCGGAGCGAACACGCGGCGCATGGCAAGGAATCACCGCTGGTGATGACGGGGCCGCTCCTCGTGCTCGCGATTCCGGCGCTGCTTGCCGGCTTCGGCTTTTTTGCCAAAGCATTCCTGCCGGTGCCCCACGCGGACGATCCGCGCCATCTGGTCCCGATCTTCGCCACCGGCGCCATGCTCCTCGGCGTCATCGCCGCGTTCCTGCTGTATCGGAACCGCGAGCACGATCCGATCAGTCTCGGAATCCTGCGCCGCAGATTTTACTTCGACGAATTGTACGCCTGGCTGATCCGGAACACACAGGAGCTGCTCGCAAGCATCTCTGCGTTCTTCGACCGCTGGATCATCGATGTCGGCGGGGTCCGCGGTGCGAGCGGCGCGACGTGGGGCTTTGGCTCGCTGCTGCGGCTGGTGCAGGTCGGTAACCTGCAGGCTTACTCCTTCATCTTCGGGCTCGGGATCGTCGGCTTCATTTATTTCACGGTTTTCCGATGATCCTGCTCCTGATCGTCTTCGTTCCCCTGCTCGCCGCCCTGCTGATCCTGGTGGGAGCACCCGCACGCCGGACTGCCATGGCGGCGTCAGCACTGACGTTGCTCGCGACGCTCGCCGCCTTCATCAGCTTCGACACCAGCGCGACAGGCTTCAGTCATGTCACCTCGCTCCCGATCAGCACCGAGTGGAGGCTGAACTTCACCCTCGGCCTCGACGGCCTGAGCCTGATTATGGTGTTGCTCACGGCAATCGTGCTGCTCGCGGCGGTCTGGTTCACGGGCCAGATTGAGCAGCGCGAACATGCGTTCTACGCGTGTCTGCTACTGATCGCTGGCGGAGCGATTGGGGCGTTCGCATCGCTCGACTTGTTCTTCTTCTACGCGTTCCATGAGTTGGCGCTGATCCCGACGTTCCTGCTCATCGGCATCTGGGGGAGCGGCAACCGCGACGCCGCTGCCTGGAAGATCACGATTTATCTCGCGACCGGTAGTTTCATCCTGCTGCTCGGACTGATCATGCTGTATCGCAGCGTGCCGGAAGCTGCGCGGAGCTTCGATCTGCGCGTCCTGCAGGCCGCGGCGAGCGCCGGGCAGATTTCCGCTGAAGCGCAGCGCCCGATCTACCTGTTGCTCCTGATCGGCTTTGGAATCCTGATCTCGCTCTTCCCATTCCACACATGGGCACCTGAGGCCTACGCCTCCGCGCCGGCGCCCGCCGCTATGCTGCACGCCGGCGTTTTGAAGAAGTTCGGCCTTTACGGATTGCTGCGCATCGCTGTGCCGATGCTCCCGGAAGGGGCGCGCTACTGGGCATGGCTGCTGATCATCCTCCTGCTCGGCAACATCATCTACGTCGGCCTGGTCACGATTGCCCAGAAGCGGCTCGATTGGATGCTCGGCTACTCCAGCGTGATGCACATGGGCTATATTTTTCTCGGGATCGCGAGCGCGAACCTCCTGGGCGTGAACGGCGCCGCGATCCTGATCTTCGCGCATGGGCTTTCGATCGCGTTGCTGTTCGCGATTGCGGGTGAGGTTCGAGCGCGCACTGGAACGCTGCTGCTCGAAGACCTCGGCGGCCTCGGCAAAGTGATGCCGCTGGCGGGCCTGGCGTTCGGGCTCGGTGCCTTCGCGTCGATTGGTCTGCCCGGCTTCGCGAATTTCACCGCGGAAGTGATGGTGTTTTTCGGCGCGTTCCGAAACGGCGCTGACATGAACGGCTTCCACCTGTTTCAAGTCGCAACGCTGCTGGCGCTCTGGGGCGTGGTGATCTCGGCGGTCTACATGCTCCGCGCATATCGCGCCGCGTTCATGGGCAGCATCCCCGAGCGCTGGGCGGGATTGCCCGAACTTCCCCGAGACCTGCGCGTGCCAATTGGGCTGCTGGTGGCGGCGTTGCTTTGGCTTGGATTCTTCCCCCAAAGTTTCGTTCGAGTCCTGACGCCGACGTTCAAGACCTACTTCACTGCGACAAAATGATCGGCGCGTATTTACTCGAGATTGCGGTCGTGGTGCTCGGACTGCTTGTGCTTATGATCGAGGCGTTCGCCGAGCGCATCGATAAACGCAGTCTCGCGCTCACCGCCATCGTCGGTCTGACGGCAGTCCTGGTAGCGACCTACTTCGTGGCTGCACCGCCGGCCGCGGAAGCGACCGGATTCTGGTCGTTCTACGCCGCTGATTCGCTCGCGATCTTCTTCAAACGCTTCGCGCTCGTGACTACGATCCTCGTGCTGATCATGATGATCGATTACGCGCCGGTCGTGCGGCAATCGATCCACGGCGCCACGCATCAGTCCGGCCTGGGCGAGTTCTTCGCGCTTCCTCTCTTCACTTGCGCCGGGCTGATGTGGATGGCGTCGGCGGTCGACTTCGTGATGATCTTCGTCTCGCTCGAGGTGGTCACCATGTCGTTCTACGTGCTGGTGGCATTCACGCGGCGCAACCCCGCCAGCCTCGAAGCCGGCGTGAAGTATCTAATCCTGAGCGCGCTTTCGACCGGCTTTCTGGTCTACGGCATCACCTGGATCTTCGGTGTGACCGGCGAAACCAATCTCGCACGAATCACTACTGCGCTCAGCGCGGCCAACATTGAGCAGGCGCCCGCGCTCTTCGGGATGGCGCTCGTGCTCGTCGCGCTGGGATTCAAAATCGCGGCGGTGCCGTTTCAAATCTGGGTGCCGGATGTCTACCAAGGCGCGCCGACGCCGGTGACAGCATATCTTTCGGTCGGGTCCAAAGCCGCTGGCTTCGTCGTGTTGCTCCGCGTGCTGGAGCCGTTCTTTATCCTGCCGCAGATGCAGAGATTGCTTGTCGTTGTCGCGGTGCTGACGTTGATCTACGGCAACGTCGCGGCCTTGCCGCAGACGAACCTCAAGCGTCTGCTCGCCTACTCGAGCATCGGGCACGCTGGCTATCTACTGGTCGGTGTCGTCTCGCTCTCGGGCGCCGCCGTCAGCTTCTACCTCGTTTCCTACCTGTTGATGACGATGCTGAGCTTCGCCGTCCTGGTGGTCGTAGCTGCTCAAACCGGAGATCGTATCGAAGATTTCAACGGTCTCGCGAAGAGATCGAAGTTCCTCTCCTTCGCAATGTTGATCGCGATGGCTTCGCTGGCTGGCATTCCATTCACGGCCGGGTTCCTCGGCAAGTTCTTCATCTTCGACGCTGCCATTCAGCAGCGCCAGACGGTGCTCGTCATTGTGGGTGTGATTACCGTGGCCTGCGGCTTTTACTACTACTTGAAAGTGGTGCGCGCGATGTACTGGGAACCGCCCGCGAGCACGGCAGCTGTCCCGCTCAGCCAGCTGTCGCGCGTCACGATGGTGGCGTTGATGGTGGGAATCGTGGTGCTCGGTGTCTATCCGCAGCCACTCCTGAACGCGCTGCGTCCGGGGCCCACCGCCGCCGCGACGCGATAGCCGACCGAGCTTCCGACGGCGTCGGGTATCTCGACGACGCGAGAATCAGCCGACCTTCAGCGCGGACGCCGACGAATCAGAACGATGGCGCTTTCATTCACGTTAAGACATCCGCTGGCCGCACCCGCGCCGGCGACCAAGCGCGCGGTGTTAGTCACCGGTGCGAGCGGAAATATTGGCAGCTATTTCGCGGAAAATTGCGGTGAGCGGTATCGCCTGCGCCTGATGGTGCGAGACCCAGGAGATGGCGCCGAGATCGCGAAGCACGGCGAAATCGTCACCGGTGCTGTCACTGACCTGGAACAGCTGAAGCAGCTCTGCAACGGGGTGGATACCGTGCTCCACCTCGCGGCGGCCGCGAGTCCCTCCTCCACGTGGGATGAGATTCTCCCGGCGAACATCGTCGGCACTTATAACGTGCTGGTGGCGGCGAAAGCGGCGGGTTGCCGGCGCGTCATCTACGCCTCCTCGATTCACGCCGTCTCGGGTTATCCCGCGGACGTCCAAGTGAAAACGTCGGATCCAACCAATCCCGGCGATCTTTATGGCGTCTCCAAATGCTTCGGCGAAGCGCTGAGCCGCTATTTTGCCGAGAAGGAGTCGCTCTCGGTGATCGCGTTACGCATCGGAGCATTCCAGCCGCTGGAAACCGCGCAGCAGGAGGAAAACATCGGCCTCCTCGACGCATTCGTCTCGCCGCGGGATCTGACGCAGCTGATCACCAAGTGCATCGATGCCGAGCACCTGCAGTTCGCGGTCTTCAACGGATTGAGTAACAACCGCTTCAAGCGACTCGATATTTCGGACGCGCGCGAACTTGTCGGTTATGA
Organism: Chthoniobacterales bacterium; assembly: GCA_013694595.1. Classification (GTDB taxonomy): domain Bacteria; phylum Verrucomicrobiota; class Verrucomicrobiia; order Chthoniobacterales; family UBA10450; genus JACCTI01. The sequence goes on along the minus strand of JACDCC010000200.1, from coordinate 7,646 downwards.
GCCGCAGGATGATTTCGCGGAGGAACACCCGCAGCTGGAGCCAACGGAACTCGCGGAGGATATTCGCGCGCACAGCAAAGCGGATTCGTCGCAGAAATCCGGAATTCGGGAAGATCTCCACTAGCTGTCTGTTGCTGCATTGAAATGGACCCCTACGCGCGCCCGAGCGAACGGCGGACCGGTGCGAACCGACCCAAGATCCAGCATGTCGCACCAGATGCGGCGCAACCTCCAACGCGCCGTGAGCGGCAGGCGGAAAAAGAAGCCGTCGCGGCGGAGCGTCGGGCGATCAAGAAGTCAGCCCGTCAACATCTGAAGCAGAAGCTGAGTTCGGAAGTGGACGACCTGCCGTAAATTCGCGCACCGCTCTCCGACGCGCGACGCGAGGATCGCCTCCGGCAGGGCAAGTGTTTGTTGATTTGTCAGTTGGCCCTTACCTGGCGCTGCGCGTCCTCCTCTCCCTGAGGGAGAGGATTGAGGTGAGGGCGAATCTGCCGTCCAGACTGACAATGCGCGAACACTACCTCCGGCAGGCCAAATCAGTTTTTACGCTTGTAGGAAAAGCCGGAGTTCACGAGCATCCGCCGCGGTGACCTTAGGAGCTGAAGCACGCGCGGGAAACAGGCCGCGCGGGTTCTCTACCACGCGGTGGAGCCTGATTATCTCAGGTTCCTCCATGAACCCCGACGAGCAGGCGGCGCAGAAGGCGCTCGCGGAGCTCTGCCACACCTATTGGCGGCCGATTTTTTTCTTCATCTGCCGCCGCGGCTACTCCGCGGAGGCGGCGCAGGATCTAACCCAGGATTTTTTCGCGATGATGCTGCGACAGAACTGGCTCCAGCATGCGGATCGGAAACGCGGACGGTTTCGCTCGCTCCTGCAGCGCTCCCTCGAGCGGTTTCTGCAGGATGCGCGTGACAAAACCCGCGCGTCACGACGAGGCGGCGGAGTGGAGTTCGTGGCGTGGGACGACTGGATGGCCGAGTCGCCGTCGCACCTGATGATCGCACGCAGCACTCTCGACAAGGCCGTGCCTGAGCAGCTCTTCGATCTACGGTGGGCCGCGACGGTGGTGGAGCAGGCGCTGCGGCAGCTCTCGGACGAATGCGAGGCGAAAGGGGCGCGCCGCCTTTTTGAAGTCCTCAGCGGTCACTTAACTGCGCGGCACCCAGCGACTGCCTACGCCACGTTGGCGGCCGAACTCGCGGTGCCGGAAGCGACCGTAAAGAAGCAGCTGCACAATCTACGCCTGCGCTATCGATGGCTGCTCCGTCGGGAGGTCGCGCGGACGGTCAGCGACCCCACTGAGATCGACGACGAAATCCGTTATCTCTGCGCTGCACTGGCGGCGGGCTCAGAATAACATCGGCATGAAACCTCCCCCCGGATTGTCCGATTCCCTCTCCGGGATTGTGGAGAGCCCGACGAGCTGTGAAGTGTGCGGCACTGCGCTGCGTCTCGGCCAGGGCACCTGCGTCAATTGCCTCCTCCACGAGGGCTTGTCCGACGAAATGGCCGGTTCCGAGGAGGTATTCGCCGCCGTCCTCGCAGAAGCGAAGATTCCTGACAAGCAGTGGCGGCTCGGGAACTACGACATCCAGGGCGAGATCGGCCGCGGCGGAATGGGCATCATCTACCGCGCGCGCCAGCGGCGTTCCCGCCGCATCGTGGCGTTGAAACGCGTGCTGACTCACCACGCGGACTCGCACGACAGCCTGCAGCGATTCCGCCGCGAAGCCGAGGCCGCCGCGAGCCTCGATCATCCGAACATCCTGCCGATCTACGAGGTCAGCGAAACAGAGGAAGGGCTGCCGTTTTTCAGCATGAAACTGGCAACCGGAGGAAGCCTGCGGGAAGTCGGGCCGTCACTTCGCGATGACCCGAATGAATGCGTGCGCTTGATGGCAAAAGTAGCGCGTGCGGTAGCCCATGCGCATGCGGCGGGCATTTTGCATCGTGACCTGCAGCCGGGGAACATCCTGCTCGATGCTCGCGCCGAGCCGATGGTCAGCGACTTCGGATTAGCGAAATGGATCGACGAGAGTAGCAACCTTACGCGCACGCTGACGACCTTCGGCACGCCGGGCTACATAGCGCCGGAACAAGCCGAAGGGCCTGCGGCGGCTGTGACGGAGGCGGCAGACATTTATAGCCTCGGCGCGATCCTGTTCGGTCTGCTGACCGGTCGGCCGCCATTCCAGGGCGCTAACGCGCTCTCCGTGATTCGCCAGGCTGCAGAAACGACGGCGCCCCGCCTTCGCTCCGTGGCAGCCGGTCTGGACCGAGATTTGGAGACGATTGTGGCCCGGTGTCTCGAGCGAGATCCGGGTGCACGGTACGCCTCTGCGGAGGCGCTCGCGGAGGACTTGCAACGCTGGCTGGACGGTCGGCCGATTCTCGCAAGGCGGGTCTCGCTCCCTGCTCAAACATGGCGCTGGATGCGCCGGGATCCAACGCTAGCGGCAGCCGCGGCAGCGTGCCTCATCCTTGCCATTGCGCTCGTCTCGTTGCTAAGCGGTCGGCGCCAAGTTATCCCGCTCGACGCACCGGAGAAAAGCATCGCCGTCCTGCCGTTTGAAAATCTGAATCACGATGAGGAGAACGGCTTTTTCACCGCCGGCATCCAGGAGGACATCCTCACCGGCCTTGGGAAAGTCGCAGACCTGAAGGTGATCAGTCGCAGCAGTGTGCGCGAATACCGGCCCGAGGCGACTCGCGACCTCCGTGCGATCGCCGCAGATCTGGGCGTCCGGCACATCGTGGAAGGAAGCGTCCGTCGCGCCGAAGCTCGTGTCAGGATCACGGCGCAATTAACAGATGCAGCCACGGGCGCGCAGCTTTGGGCGGAGCGATACGACCGTGACTTGCGCGACGTGTTCGCCATTCAAAGCGACATCGCGCAGCACATCGCTGACCAGCTCAAGGCGCATCTATCTCCGAGCGAACAGGCGACGATGCGCGCTAAGCCGACGAACGACGTGGTCGCGTACGACCTGTATCTCCGCGCGAAGGAGATCAGCGAGGAACCCGGCATTTCAAGCCCTGACCGTATGGCCAAGCAGATCAGCTTGCTCGATCAAGCGATCGCGCGGGATCCGGCTTTCGTAAAAGCGCTTTGCCTTATGGCCCGCGCCCATCTGCGCAGCTACTGGTCGAATTATGACCACACTCCGACGCGGCTGGACGCTGCCCGCCGAGCGCTCGACGCCGCTGCTCGTGTGCAGCCGAACGCCGGCGAGGTCTACCTGACGCGCGGCATCTTACATTACTGGGGTTATCGCGACTACGATCCGGCGTTGGCCGAGCTGGAGCTTGCGGCCGCCGCTTTGCCCAATGACGGCGACGTTCCCTACTTCATCGGGCTAATCACTCGGCGCCAGGGCGACTGGGAACGCTCGACACGTCAGCTCGAACACGCGAGGAAGCTCGATCCGAGAAATCAAATCATGTTGTTTGATCTCGCGCGGACAAATTACTTCTCGCTGAAGCGCTACCGCGAGGCTGCTGAGACCGCTGACAGCGTCCTCGCGTGGAAGCCTGATTCGTTCGATTTCCATCTGACGCGCGCGAAGGTGGATGTAGCCAGCCGAGCGGATCTGGCGCGCTGGCGTGAGGTTGCACGAGGCGAAACGGCCAAATTGAGTTCCGAACCTCAACTGCTCGCGTACGAGAGGATCGAGCTTGCGCTTGCTGAGCGCGACTACGCACGTGCGGCAGAAGCTCTTGCCAACCACACCCTGCCGGAGTTCAGCTGGGCGGGCTACATTACACCGCACAAGTGGTACGAAGGTCTCATCGCCGCCGCGCTCGGCGATACCGCAAGCGCACAGACTTCGTTTGAGGCCGCTCGCGAAAGAGTCGCAGTGGCGGTCTCTCAGCGGCCAGCCGACGCGAAGGCTCAGATTGTCCTTGCTGAGATTGAGGCTCGTATGGGGCTCAAAGATGAAGCGATCAAACGCGGCGAGCATGCACTCGCGTTACGACCGGTGGAGAAAGATGCCGTCGATGGGCCTAACATTATGGGCCGGCTCGCGTGCATCTACGGACGAGTCGGCGAGCTCGACCGCGCGCTTAACCTCCTCGAGGAGATCGCGTTCGTGCCCGGGGCGACAAATTACGGCGCGTTGAAGCTCGACGAGATCTGGGACCCGCTCCGCGGGCACCCACGCTTCGACGCGGTCGTCGCAGCTCTGCGGGCGCAGGCCGAGGGGCAGAACTAAAGCGTGTCATGCACGCGCTGCCCACAATCGTTTCGTCCAGTTCGGCGATGGGGAATCCAAATTGGTAGGGCGAGACTCCGGCGAGCCTTGAGGTGGGACCGATTTCCGCCAGGCTCGACGGGAGTCTCGCCCTACCAGACAGTTCGTGACAGCTGTAGCAGGCGGCGTTGAAAACTGCTCACGAGAGGAGTCGAACCTCCACGGGTTTCCCCATACGGTCCTGAGCCGTACGCGTCTGCCATTCCGCCACGTGAGCGCGGGGCTGCTAAAATGCGCGCCGGGCGTTCTGACGCAAGCGTAAACACCTGCCCAGGCCCGACCCGGTGGAGGACTGAGGGCGAGCGCTCCGGAGGCGAACTTCACCGGCGCTTTTTGCGAGCGCGTTCTTCCAGCTGCGTCGCCTGTTTGGCTTTGCCTAACGAGCGGAGCAGATCGGCGTAATTCGAAGCGACGATTTCGTAGTCAGCGGGCGGTTTCTCCGTCGCTTCTTCCCAGGTCTGCAGCGAGGCACGATAAAGCTCCGAGGCGCGTGGGTAATCACCGCGGGAATGGTAGACCACCGCCAGATTGCATTTCGACTGAGCGATATCTGGATGGGTCGGCGGATGGACCTTCTCGCGAATTGCCAGCGCGCGCAGATGCGTCTTCTCGGCTTCCGCAAAGCGACGCTCGTTCGTGTAAAAGACGGCCAGCTTGTTCAGCACGGAAGCGACATCCGCATGCTCGGGACCGAGCTGTTTCTCGTAAATCTCGAGCGCCTGAAGGTAATACGGCTCAGCCGCTGTCTGCCGCCCCGACTTCCGATACATCAGCGCGATGTTGTTCAACATCGTCCCAAGATCGGAGTACGGCAGGTCAGGCAACTGCGTGCCCGCTTCGATCGCTTTCTCGTAGTAAGACATCGCTTCGTCCGTTTCGCCGAGATTGTCGCAGAGAAACGCCAGCCGCCGCGCCGAGCGGTAGATTGCGCGATGATCCGGCGGCTCCCCTCGCGCGAGAACTTCGTGCGCCTGCACGAGGTATGGCTTGGCCGCCGCGCGATCCCCTCCCTGGTCGTGCAGCTGTCCCAGCTTCTCGAGACTCAGCGCGTAGTTCGGATCAGCGGGTGAAAAGGCGCGGCGCGCCAGCTCCAACGCTGCCTCCGCGACACGCACTGCGTCCGGCAATTGCCCGGCCCCGCGCAGCATGTCGAGCTTGTCGTTGAGAATGCCCCAGAGCCTCTCGTCGCCCTTCACGCGGCTCACCAGCCTTCGCTGATTTGGCTCACGAGGCGCGTGGCGAGATCTTCCACGGCTAACGGCAGCGCCTGCCGCTCGTCGGTGGTGACGTCGGTGCCGACGAAGAAGCTGGTGCCGCCGTTGATGTTGCCGGGTCCGACGAGCGCTGCACCGTTTTTATCCCGCAACGTGTAGGCAACAGTGAGGCCGAGGTTGTACTCGTTCGTTGCCAAAACGTTACCGCGAACCGAGCGCGTCGGGCCACGCGTGATCCCGGCGACGGCGCCCTCGAGGATCGCATCTGCCTGGTCGGGGGTCGTGATCTGATACGTGCCGTCCTGCTGAAACTGCTTGATAACCGTATTCGTCACGAGGGTTTCAACCCGCGGATTGAAAGTGTTATTGCGGAAATTCAGCACCGCGATCTTGCGCACATCGCGCAAGTAATGCGGCTTTACGTCGCCCACGCGGTATCCAGCACAGCCGCTCAAGCAGACGGCGAGCAGCGCCGCAATGAGAGGGATTTTCATGCGCGCAGCCGCCTTAGGGCGTCGGCGAAGGCGTCGGCGAAGGGTCCGGCGCGGTCGTCGTGTCCGGTGTCAGAGAAGCGGGCGGCGGCAGAGATTCATCGGCTTCGGCGGGGGGCAACGGTGCATCCTCTGGTGAGGTCCTCATCGGAATGCCAGCATCATCGGAGGGGCTGCTACTGCTCGCGGCGGAGGTTTTTGCAGCTGGCTTTTTGGCCGTTGCGGCAGTGACCGCCGGCGGCTGAAGCGCGGCGTCGCCTACTTTTGCCCGGAGCTCGTTCACGCGCTGCCTGGCGCGATCGCTCGCGGTCGAGCCAGGTTGCTGCCGAATGACGTCATTGTAGTAGATGACGGCCGCCCGATAGTTCTTCTGCTTGTCGTAAAACTTCGCAATTTTGAAAGCGTCGGTTGTTTGTTTCTGGTCGAGGATGCGGAAATTTTCGCGTGCCTGAGCGGCTTTCTCGCTCTTTGGATAGCGGAAGACAAAGTCCTGGAAGCCGATCTTCGCGTTCGCGGCCGCTTTCGCGTCGCGTGTGCCGGTGCGTGCCGCGTTGAACCAGAGGTAGCCGATTTGATACTGCGCATCGATCGCCACCGGCTGGTCGGGGAACTTCTCCACCACCGCCTGGTAGGCCTTTACGGCACCTTCGGCGTTCCCCTGCTTTTCGTTCACCAGGCCGATGTTGAACTGCGCGCGTGCAGTGTATTTGCCGTAGGGAGCGGTGCGCACGATGGCGGCGAAGATCTGGTTCGCGTTGTCCAGCGCGCTGCGAACCGGGAGGCCGAGGAGCTTGAGCTTTTTGCCGGCGAGGTAGGTCTCGCCGATGCGGAATTGCGCCTCGATCGCTTCATCGAAATTCCGGCTGTTAGGATACTGCTCCACGACAACGCGGTAGGCGGCAGCGGCCTTTAAATCATCGCCTGCCTGCTCGGAGAGCTGCGCGTAACGGAAAGCCGCGGCAGGGGCGAGCGTGTCGCGTCCAAACTTCCGCACAATCGTGCGATACGCCTTCATCGCGCGGCTGCGATTGCCGTTGTTTTCAGCCGCCTGCGCGATCTGGAACAGCTCCTGGGCGGTGCCATTTATCTCCTCGCCGCCGGGGGCTACGTACCTGGCTTTCTCGCCGGGCTTAAAAACAACCGCGCCGCGCGCGTGTGGCGGAACGGCGACGCAGCAAATCAGGAGGGGTACAAGGATGTAGAAACGAGGGACCATCGGAATTTGGCAGGGTAGTGAAGCTTGGCTGTCGCGTCAAGTTGACCGCCGCAGCCTGTCCGGCGTTCAATTTGCCCCGCGGAGACACATCTTGCATGGGGAGCGCCGCCGATTCAGCATCAAACGCTGCATTGAACCTCACCCATCAGCAGAAAATCCGGCTGGGCGCTTGCGCCTGGAGCTTTGAGGAATGGCGGGGCGCGTTTTATCCGGCTGATCTGCCGCCGGACCGGTGGCTCGAGTTTTATTCCCGTTACTTTCCGGCGGTGGAGATTGACTCGACGTTCTATGCCGCGCCATCCGAGGCGACGGTGCTCCGGTGGGCCGAGAGCACGCCGGCTTCCTTCCGGTTTGCATGCAAGCTGCCGCGTTCGATTACTCATGCCTGCCGGCTGCGCGATTGCAGCGCGGAGTTCACCAGTTTCCTGCGGGCGGTGGAGGCGCTCGGCCCGAAGCTCCAGGTCAT
>JACDCC010000160.1 GCA_013694595.1 Chthoniobacterales bacterium | reverse complement strand
AAGCGGTTTGCCTGGTTCGTGCAGGGAATCGCGCTGCGAAAGTGTCACCTCCTTGAGATGCTTGCGTAATCGCCGCTGGGTCGCGGGCGGCAGGTTATTCAACAACCGGTTGCGGAAGCTGCGCTGCAGTTGAGAGCGGGTCGCCATGAAGTTTGTTCTCGAGGAGCGGGGTGAAAGCGGGCGCACTCGCGTCCGGCTGTCGTGAACGCACCACGACTTGCCGTGATCTCATCCCGCTTCACGCAGCCAACTCTTAGCTCCGTTTAGACCCGATAGCGAAGAAACACGCACGGCTTCGTTTGCCCCGAGGAACACGGGTCGGGCTTTGTACGCGACCGCACAATTACCTACGGCCAGCGTTTCCGGCTGCTGCGATATTGGTTTATGCCCGAACTCGAAGCCGCATCGCCAGGTGTCGCAGCGCGCGACGCACTCCTGCCCGCTGTCAGGCGGCGTTCCTTCCTCAAATTTGCCAGCGCGACGGCGCTCGCGTTCACTGCCTCCGGCTTGCTGCCTCGCCACTCGCTGGCACAAGCGACCGCCGCCGGCGTGAGCCTCGGCTCGGGCGATACGGCGGTGCTGAATTACGCCTTCGCGCTCGAACAACTCGAGGCGGAGTTCTACACCCTCGTGGCGAAGTCGTTCTATCGCGGCATCAACGAGCGGGAGCGCCGAATCCTGACCGACATCCGCGACCATGAGATCGCGCATGTAGATTTCTACCGCGCGAAGCTCGGCCGCGCGGCTATCCCGAAGCTCCAGTTCAATTTCCAAACTGTAAACTTCGCGGATCGCCTGAGTGTCCTGACGACAGCGCGCACGTTCGAGGACACCGGGGTGAGCGCCTACAACGGCGCCGGACAACTTCTGCGCGATCCACGGAACCTCGCCATTGCGGGCAAGATCGTCTCGGTCGAAGGACGGCATGCGGCCATTCTCCACGATCTGCTGGAGCCGCGCGGCCAGAGTTTTGCCGGGCCTGGGGTGATCGATTCCTTTGGCCTCGACCTGGCTGATCCGCCGTCAGCCATCCTCGCAAAAGTAAAGCCGTACATCGTCACTGCGATCGACCCCAGCGGTTTGCCTCGCAGCTAAGCCAGAGGAAGGAAGGACTCACATGAATACTAAAGAAATCCTCGATCTGTGCTCCGGCGATCCGCGCGACCTCGATCGCCGCGCGCTACTTCTGAAGGCTGGAAAAACCGGGCTCGGTATGGTCTTCGCGGCGCTACCGTTCATCGGCGCAGGCTGCGCCGGCATCGGCAAGCTGGTCGCGAATGATCCGAAACGCGCTGCGGACGTGCTCAACTTCGCGCTTCTTCTGGAGCGGCGCGAAGCCGAGTTCTACAAGATTGGCTTGGAGGCATCGGGGTTGGTGCCGGCTTCGGATCGCGCTGTCATTGAACAGATCGGGCGCAACGAAGCCCGGCATGTCGTCTTTCTCACCACCGGCATCACCGGAATCGGCGGAACACCCGACACCTCGACACAATTCGATCACACCGGCTCAGGAAAAGTCCCGGACGTCTTCCGGAACTACAAGACGTTCGTTAAACTGGCGCAGACGAACGAAGAAACCGGCGTTCGCGCCTACAAAGGCCAGGCGCCATTCCTGATGGACAGCCCGACGCTGTTGACCGCCGCGCTCCGGATTCATTCCTCCGAAGCTCGCCACGTGGCTTTGCTGCGTCACGTGCGCGGATTGAAAGGCTGGATCACCGACAGCGAAGCCACCGGTGCCGATGCGCGCACCTACGCGGGCGAAGGAAACACCACCCACGGCGGCGTGAGGATGGATTCCGTGAGCAAAGTCTCGCATCGCGCTTTGACCGAAGCTTTCGACGAGCCGCTGACACGTGCGCAAGTCATGGCGATCGTGTCTCCGTTCATCCGCAGGACCGCCTCGACTCCGACGTAATCTGCTTGCGAACAGCACAACCGCGTTTCACGAGGGATCGTCCGCACCTGCTGCCGCTCTGCTCGAGCGCGCCGAGGCGGACAAAGCGCTGCTGCGCGATTATCTCTCGGGCGGCGAGGCTTCTTTCTCCGCTTTGTATCGGCGGCTCTCGCCTCCGCTGTTTTCGATGGTTTTCGAAATCCTGAAACACCAAAAAGACGCGGAGGAAGTGCTGCAGGAATCGTTCGTGCAGATATGGAAGAAGGCCGCGACCTATGATCCGCAGCGCGGGAACGTTTTCACGTGGTCAGTGATGATTGCGCGGAGCAAAGCGATCGACCGGCTGCGTGCGCGACATCGCCGCGATCAACTGGGCGAAGCCGCTGCCGCCGAAAGCGAAGCCGTTCCACCTGCTGTCGCGGTTTCGGCTGACAATCTTCTCAGCC
>JACDCC010000152.1 GCA_013694595.1 Chthoniobacterales bacterium | reverse complement strand
GGCGAACGTGATCCCAACGCACGCGCGCGCTTCGATCGACTTCCGGATGGTGCCTGATCAGACTCCGGATTCGATCAAGCCGCTGGTCGAGCGGCATTTCGAAGCGCGCGGCTATAAAGTGATCATTGACCCGCCGGATACCGCCTTGCGTCTGCGCTTTTCGAAGCTGCTGCGGGTGGAGTGGGGGACCGGCTATCCGCCCGGCAGAACACCGCTCGATCTGCCGCTGTCGCGCGAAGCGGGAGCCATCATGACAGCAGCGGGACACGACCCGGTTCGTCTTCCGACGCTTGGTGGCAGCATTCCGATGTATCTGTTCCAGCAGCCGAAAGGCACGCCTGTGATTGGTCTGCCGATTGTAAACCACGATAACAATCAGCACGCCGCCGATGAGAACCTGCGGCTGCAGAATTTGTGGGACGGCATCGAAATCTTCGCAGCGCTCTTCACCGGCCTGGCGACGAAGTGACTGTGCCGAACCGCCGTGCGTGTAGTGTGATATCGGCTGAGGCATCCCCGCACGAAGTGGAGCCCGTTTCACTAGAGGAGCGTGGCACCTGCGGGTTTGATTTCGCCGCGTCCGAAGTTGGTGATCACTGAACAGAAGAACTTGCGGTCGGCTCCGCTCCGCCGGAAAGCAGAAGCAGAAAATCCCCCACCATGAGCAAGAAACGTTGGCTGTTATTCACCGGGTTAGTGGTCGTGAGTTTGACCAGCGGCACGATCATCGGACCTTCACTGAAGAGCCAGCTGCCCGAGGCGTTGGACGACACGACGCTCGAGGTCTATGACGCGAATGGCGTTCCGCTGGAGCTGAATGACGACTGGCAGCAATCCGCCGGTGCCGCACAGGTGCAGGCCGCGGGTCTCGCGCCGTCGAACCCGGCTGAGTCGGCCGTCATGCTACCGTCCGTCGCGCCCGGGAGCTACACGGCCGTGTTGCGCGGGAAGAACGGGACGACCGGAGTGGGCCTGGTGGACGTTTTCCATCTGCCGTAACTCCACCGGGCGGCGCAGCGGGAACACATGTATCTGACGCATCTCGAATGCACGGCCTGCGGTTTGCGGCACGATGCGAAGGAGCTGCAGAACCTCTGCACCGCTTGTAGTAAGCCGCTCTTCCCGCGGTACGACCTGCCGGGCCTGGAACGCGTGTGGAAACGCGACTCGTTAGCCACACGCGAGAAATCTCTCTGGCGTTACCGCGAGGTGCTGCCGCTGGCGCGGGATGCGGAGCCAGTCTCGCTCGGCGAAGGCGGAACACCGCTCTTGCCCGCGAAGCGGTTCGGCGCGGCACTCGGGCTGTCGGAGCTCTGGATCAAGGACGAGTCGCAAAACCCGACGCAGAGCTTCAAGGCGCGCGGGATGGCGGTCGCGGTCTCGATGGCGAAGCAGCTTGGCGCAACCAAGCTCGCGGTGCCGACGGCGGGAAATGCAGGTGGCGCCTTGGCCGCTTATGCGGCGCGCGCGGGTTTGGAAGCGCACATCTTCATGCCGGCGGACACACCGCGCGCAAACATGATCGAATGCCGCGAGCTCGGCGCGCACGTGACGTTGATTGACGGATTGATCACCGACTGCGGCGCGGAAATTGGCCGGCGCAAAGCGGCGGAAGGCTGGTTCGAAATGTCGACGCTGAAGGAGCCGTATCGCGTCGAAGGCAAAAAGACTCTCGGTTACGAACTGGCGGAGCAGCTGCACTGGCAACTGCCGGACGTCGTCCTCTATCCAACCGGCGGTGGCACCGGGCTAATCGGAATGTGGAAGGCATTCGACGAGATGGAGACGCTCGGCTGGATCGGCTCGAAGCGGCCACGGATGTTCTCCATCCAGGCAACCGGCTGCGCGCCGATTGTGCGCGCGTTTGCAGCAGGCGAGCAGAGCGCGCCGGAGTTTCCTGATGCCCACACGGTTGCCTCCGGGTTGCGTGTACCGAAAGCAGTGGGCGATTTTCTAATGCTGCGGATCCTGCGGGAATCCGGCGGCGGTGCACTGACGATCGACGATGCGGAGATGATCAGCATCACGCGCGAAGTGGGAGCGAACGAGGGGATTTTTGTCGCTCCTGAAGGCGCCGCTTGTTTCGCCGCGCTCCGGTCACTCTGTGCGTCCGGAACGATTTCGCGAGATGAGCGAGTCGTGATTTTCAACACCGGCTCGGGGATCAAATACCTCGAAGCCTACACATTGTAGCCGCGCAAAGAGGCGACTCAGCCCGTTCTCCCTCACCCCAACCCTCCCCCAAATCGGGAGAGGGAGTTCCTTCTCCTGAGGGAGAAGGTTAGGATGAGGGCCACGCTCGAGTCGCGAACGCAAGACGCGTTGCAAGCTACACTGCGGCCGGACCGGCGGTGCGTTGCGCGACGCGGCGCAAGATTACGATCACGGCGACGAGCGCGGCGATCATTAACGCGCCCATCGCATACTCAAGCGGATGGCGCGGTCCATCGACCGAGCGCTTCCCGAATGCGCCGAGATACACAAACAGAATGTTGCCCGGCAACATCCCGACCATCGTAGCCGCCATGTAGCGCCAGAACCCGATCGCGGTGAGGCCGTAGAGATAATTCGTCACTCCGAATGGCACCGGCAGAGTTCGCAACAGACCGACGATCTTCCAACCTTCCTTTGCGATCGCGCCGTCGATCGCTGCGAAGCGCGCGTTTTCGCCCACCTTCTTCGCCACCGTCTCACGCGCCACATACCGTGCGATGAGGAAGCCAGCCGCCGCGCCGATGGCGATGCCCGACATCACCGCGAGCAGTCCTTGGGCGAGTCCAAAGGTAAACCCGGCGAGTAGCGTGAGTGGCAGGCACGGCACCATCAGGGTCGCTGCGATCCCGAAGACCAGGCCGTAGATAAAAGCGCCAGCGATCCCGAACTGCTGCGACCACACACCGAAAGCTTTGATCCAGTCGAGCACCGGGAAATAACGCGCCGCGAGGATGAGCGCCACCAGCAACACGCCCGCGAGCGCGAGCTTCACAAGGCCGATCGATTTTAAGAAGTCTTTCATTGGGGCTGCGGCCGCGGAGTTAGAGTTGAAACGAATCTCGTGAAGTCGGCGGTGGCATGAGGCGCGCGACATTAGCATTGCGATCGTGCCGCTGCTCTCGTTATTCTGTCGCAATCGTAACAACAGCGGAATTCCGTCGGCGGATCTTCTTTGGCGGAGCTTTACTTTTTCTGGCGAACAGCAGCTACGCCGAGCCTTTCCCGACGGCGTCGCCCAGCCAAAATGTCTCCGACGACGAGCGGGTCCTCGTGACGGGTTCGCACGTCGCACCTTTGGAGACAGCTCCGCTTCTTTCCGGTGTGGCGCTTTCCATGCAGGCTATCCAGCAGCAGGGGGCGAACACGCCGGCGGAGGCGTTACGGCAGCTTCCCGCCTTCGTCGGAAACACGGCGACGGAGAACGAAGTGGATTTCGGGAACGGCGACGGCTCTGCGCTCGTTAATCTCTTTGCCCTCGGACCGGAAAACACGCTGACGCTCATCAACGGGCGGCGCACGTTTGCCTTTGAGGATATCAACGCGATTCCGCTCGCTGCGCTCTCGCGCGTCGAGGTGCTGCAGCACGGTGCGTCCGCAGTCTACGGCGCGAATGCCGTCGCAGGCGCGGCGAACTTTATCCTGCTGAATGGACCGGGGGCGAAGCCGTACGAAGGCGCCGAGATCAACCTGCTCTACGGGAACACCACCGATCGAGATGCACGCGTGCTGCAGGGGTGGATGCGTGGCGGCATTGCCAATAAACGATTGGCTGTGGTCGTCGCGGCTGAGTTCTACGATCGCGCGGCGATCTACTCACGCGACCGCGAGATCTCGGCGGACGCGGATCGGCGCGAACTGGGTGGAACCAACCAGCGCAGCCCGACAGCTCCCGGCCGTCTTTCGTTTCGGACGAACCCCGCCGTCGCCGCAACCAATCGCGCCTCGATCCTGATCGATCAGCGCGAGAACAGCCCGAGCGGACCGTCCGATTATCGCGCCTACAATCCGAATAGCACGACGGATCCGTTCAACTTCCGAGCTTTCACTGCCACGCAACCCGCGATGGAGAAGCAGAGCTACTATGCCGCAGCTCGATACAAACCTTTCGGCGAAACGCTCCAGCTCTACGGCGATCTGCTCTACTCGCAGCGCGTATACGAAAACGTCGTGGCTCCCGCGAACGTTCTGTTCGACACCCGCACCGCAAGCTCGAGTCCGTACAACCCGTTCCTGAACCCCGTGCCGGACACGGCGGCGCCCAACTCGCTGAACGACAACCAGCTTCGTACGATCCGCTACCGTACGATTCGCGAGCTCGGCCCGCGTCGCTCTCGCTTTGATCACGCATACTGGCGGTTCGGCGCTGGTATGAACGGCAACTTCGCGCTCGACGATAACGCTGTGCTCGGCGCGCTGGGCTACGATGCCGGGTTCATCCACGAGCGCGTGGACAATGAACGCGTCGATTCGGGTGATTTCTTCCTCAGCACGCTGCAGGCTGAAGTCGGCGCCGGAAATTTCAACCCGTTCCTCGGCGAGCGTGCGCCGCTTTCCGGAACGATTCCGACATATACCAACGGGATTGCGACGGGGACCGCGACCTACAACAACGTCGCAGCCGCGAGGCGGGCGGTGTTCATCGGGCATTCGTCGATCGATGAGCGGCACTACCTCATCGACGGCAGGATTTTCGGCACGCTTTTTCCCCGGCTTTACCAGGGAGGGATCATCTTCGCCCTTGGATCGGAATACCGCGAAAACAGCAGAGCGGAGGTGCCGGATAGAACTCCTTTCCGGCTGCCGCTCGGAGGACAGCTGCCGGCGATTTCCGTGCCTTTGCCCGAGTATCGGCAGGAGGTCACGTCGTTCTTCGGCGAGCTGGCGATTCCGCTGACGACGCCTTTAATGCAGGTGCCCGGTGTGCGATCCCTTACAGTGGGCGTGGCGTTTCGCTACGAAGAGTTCGAAAGCTTTGATCTTGGTTACGATAAATCGGCAACGTTCGACAACGGCGGAAGTCCCAGGATTGCGGTGCGTTATGAGCCAGTCGCTGATCTCGCGCTCCGCGCCTCGTGGGGAAAATCATTCCGGCCGCCGGACTCGCAGGAGCTGTTCGAGCCGCAACGGGTGACGTTCCCGATCTTCTTCGGTCCTTTCTCTCCGTTTGGTCTTCAGCCGGCCGAAGGCGTCATCGTCGGCGGGAATCCTGATCTGCGCTCCGAAACCTCTGACACTTATTCCGTTGGTGTGGTCGCAACACCGAGATTCCTGCCCGGACTTACTCTTAGCGCTGACCTGTATCAGATCTATACCCGCGACGTGATATTGCCCTCGGAAGACTTCGCGGAACTCGTTCTCATCGCGAATGGCCGGAGCGGCGGCAGGTTGTTCGCGGACCACGTGATTCGAGAAGAAGGGACCAACCTCCCCATTCAAGTGATCGCCTTAACGAGCAACGTCAGTAAGCGGCTGGTAAATGGTCTCGACGTGAGTGCGGCGTATAAAGTTCCAACAACGAACTTCGGAACTTTCGCGGTCTCCGCCGGCTATAACTACTTTTTCACTTGGAAAACGGAAGCGCTTCGCAGCTTGGGAAGCACGAGTTTCCTCGGCGACTACCGCGATTTCGACGTCCCATTGGCCCCGGGCGCCATTCCTTATCACAAAGGTTTCATTCGCGTCGAACATGAATGGAAGGGGTTGAACGTCGTCGCCACGACCAACTACATCAGCTCCTTCAATGATGACCCGGCGTTTCTTACCACCGAGTATCTCGCAACTCGCGGAGAACAGCGCACCGTCTCCGATTACATCACGCTCGACCTGCAGTTGAGCTACGAGTTCCGAAAAACTGCGGAGGAACCCGCGGCCGCCCGTGATGCGAAGGAGCAAATAAGCCCAACCGCTCCGGCGGAAAATGACCGCAGCGCGTTCGACCGCCTGCTCTCGGGCACCACGATCACGGTCGGCGTCAACAATGCGTTCGACCGAAATCCTCCGACCGTCCTCGGCGCACCGAGCGACAACTACGACACCTCACTCTACTCCATCCGAAACCGCTTCTATTACGCGAGCGTCAACCGGAAGTTCTAAAGCGTCAGGCGCGTCGTGGCGGGCGCTTGCCCGGGCGCGTCTTTCCGGTGTAGGCCGTGGTCTCCTGACCCGGCGAGGGGTGACCTGTTCCCGCATCCGCGCCCTCGAAGTCGCCACCCAACCCTCCGCCGCGTGGGAACACGCGGCCTGCCACCGGGCCATCTGGAAAAGTGCATGACAGGCTCCAGGCGCATCCCGCGGCCGCGATTCATTCCTTCGCAGACGCGCGACGATTGACACTGCGCCGGAAAAGCGGTTGAGAGTTACCCGATGAGCAGAATCCTGATCGCCGATGACCAGACGGATGTGTTGGAAGCGTTGCGCATTCTGCTCAAGGGCGAGGGCTACCAAACCGATGCCGTCACTTCGCTGGCCGGCGCGATGCAGGCGCTGGAGAAACGCGATTACGCGCTGCTGCTGATGGATCTGAACTACACCCGCGACACGACCTCCGGGCAGGAAGGGCTTGAAGTCATTCCTCGCATTCAGGTGCTCGACGACACGCTCCCGATCGTGGTGATGACCGCATGGGCCACGATCGATCTGGCGGTCGAGGCGATGAAACGCGGCGCGCGCGATTTCATTCCGAAGCCGTGGGATAACGAGCGGCTGCTCGCAGTGGTGCGGACGCAAATTGAGCTCGCGGGCGCATTGCGTAAAGGTCGCCGGCTCGAAGCCGCGAACCAGCTCCTGCGCGGCAAAGCGCCGAACATCATCGCGGAATCGCCGCGCATGCGCCCGGTGCTGGAGCTGATCTCGCGCGTGGCGCCGTCGGACGCGAACGTGCTCATCACCGGCGAAAACG
>JACDCC010000119.1 GCA_013694595.1 Chthoniobacterales bacterium | reverse complement strand
TTCCCTCCAGGATCGGTCCTTCGGTGCTGCCGCTCAAGAACTGCGCGACAACGGGGTTGGTCGATTGCCGGAACTGCTGTGGCTCGCCTACTTCGATGATCTTGCCTTTATAAAGCATCGCCATCTTTGTCGCGATTCGGAATGCGCTGTCCATTTCGTGCGTCACGATAATCGATGTCACCTTGGATTTCTCGGTGAGACCGATAATTAGTTCGTCGATGACAGAGCTGATCACCGGATCCAGACCGGCGGACGGCTCATCAAAAAGAATCAGCTCCGGTTCCATCACGAGCGCTCGCGCCAGGCTGATGCGCTTTCGCATCCCGCCGCTGAGCTCGGACGGCATCTGATTTTTCACACCATTCATCCCCACCATCTCGAGCTTTTCGTCAACGATCTTGTCGATTTCCGCACGACTTTTCCGGGTCAATTCTTCGAGCGGCAACGCGATGTTGTCGCGCACATTGCGCGAGCTGAGCAGCGCCGAATACTGGTAGACCATTCCGATTTGCGTCCGCACCTGTTGGAGCTTCCGGCGTTGCAGCCGCGAGATCTCGAACTGCTTGAAGAAGACGGATCCTGACGTCGGCGGGAGGATTCCCAACACCAGGCGTAGGATTGTGCTCTTGCCGCTACCGCTCTGTCCCATGACGACCAAGCGATCGAGCGGCTCCACTTTGACCGAGACTCCGTTCAAGACCTTCTTCTCTTCGAACTGGAGCCGCACATCGCGCAGCTCGACCACAGCAGGCGCCGGTGTGCTCACGGAAAGAAAACGACGTAGACGACGTTGAAGATGGTGTCGAAAGCAATCACTGCTGTGATGGCGGTGACGACGCTGGACGTAGTAGAAGAGCCGACGCCCGCCGCGCCGCCCTTGACGCTGAGGCCGCGGTAGCAGGCGATTGCGCCAATCAGCAGACCGAAGAGGAAGCTCTTGAAGATGCCAGTCACAATGTCGCGGATGAGCAAACTGCCGAGGACGAGATCCGTGAAGTAAACCCACGCGATGTTGAAATACGCGCGTGAGATCAGACTTGTCGCAATGATCGCCGCCACGCTTGCGATCACGGAGAGACACGGCATCAGGCACACCAGCGCCAGCATGCGCGGCGCGACGAGGAACCGCAGCGGACTGATGCCCATCGCTTCGATTGCTTCCACTTCTTCCGAGACCTGCATCGTGCCAAGCTCGGCGGTGAAAGCAGCGCCGATGCGCGCTGCGAGCATGATGCCCGTGAGCAAGGGACCGAGCTCGCGCGTAAAGGCGATTGCGACCAAACCGGGCACGAGTCGTTCGGTCCCGAAACGCTCGAGTTGGTAACCGGTGAGCAACGCCATCGTCAACCCGAGGAAAAACGAGACCATCGCAACGAGCGGGACCGAGCCGACGCCGGCCCGCTCTGTGTGCCGGAAAAAGCTCGAGGAGCGGAACGGCGAGCGGCCGCGGCGCACATTGTCGATCGTTTCCGCGACCGTGTTGACGATGAACCAAAACATCCCCCCGATTTCGCCGAGGAAGCTGCGGCCGAGCTGCCCAACGCCCTGCACCACAACGACTGGGTTCGTGCGGATGACGTCGTTGTCGCCTCCCTCGCTGCCAGTCGCTTCGGCCATGATCACGAGGAAGTTGCCTCAGTTCGCAGGGTGGGAAAGAGGAAACTGCCGTACCGCTCCGCCCTCGCGGCCGCGGCGCGCGGCCTAAACGAGGAGTTGCAGAAGGAGCGCGGCAGGCGTTGCGTAGTGGCCTCTGTGAAGCTGATTTCCATCGGCAGTTTCTGCCTCGCCACTATCATGTCTCTCGTCAATTCAGCCATATCCGCGGAAGAGCCGGTGCCCCCGCCAAGCGGCCAGAAGAAGATCGCCTTCGCGATCCATGGCGGCGCGGGAACGATCGACCGCAGCACGATGACGCCCGAGCGGGAACGTGCTTACCACGCCGGTCTGGAACGCGCCGTGATGGCTGGATATGAGATCCTGAAAAGCGGCGGCGCCAGTCTCGACGCTGTCGAGGCAGCGGTGCGCGTGCTCGAGGACGATCCGCTCTTCAACGCGGGCAAGGGTGCGGTTTTCACGAGCGCCGGCACGAACGAGCTGGACGCGTCGATCATGAACGGGAAGACGCTCGCGGCAGGTGCGGTGGCCGGCGTGAAGCGGATCAAGAGCCCGATCAATCTCGCGCGAATGGTGATGGAGAAATCGCCGCACGTGATGATCGCCGGTGACGGCGCGGAAGCATTCGCGAAGGAGATGGGGGTTGAATTAGTCGATCCGAAATATTTCTTCACCGAGGAACGCTGGCAGGCGCTGGAGAAGCTCAAAGCGGAAAAGAAGGAGACTCCGGTTTCGGATAAGGATCGCCACGGCACCGTCGGAGCAGTCGCGCTCGACCAGGCGGGAAATCTCGCGGCGGCGACTTCGACCGGAGGGATGACAAACAAGCGCGTCGGCCGCATCGGTGATGCGCCGGTGATCGGCGCCGGCACCTACGCGGACAACCGCACCTGCGCCGTCTCTGCGACCGGTGACGGCGAATACTTCATCCGCGTCGGTGTCGCGCGCGACGTCTCGAGCGCGCTGGAATACCAGAATGCCTCACTCGGTGACGCAGCGCAGCGCACGATCGACAAAGTGGGCCAGCTAGGCGGCACCGGCGGCCTTATTGCAGTCGACAAAAACGGCAACATCGCGATGCCGTTCAACACCTCCGGCATGTACCGCGCGCACATCTCGCCGGATGGGAAAACGGTGGTCGAGATCTACAAGTAGGCGCTCGCGCAGACGTCGGCATTGTAAATAATCGCCCGCTTGCTACGTCTCATGTCTGCTTCCGGCCGTCGGGAGCGCTCGCGCGATGTTTCCGGCTTTTTCATTGGTCATTCCAGCCTTCAACGAGGCGCATCGGATCGGCGGCACGTTAACCGAAGTGCTTCGCTACCTGCAGGCGATGAGCGACGGCAGTGAAGTCATCGTCGTCGATGATGGCTCGACCGATGGAACTTCCGATGTGGTGCGCAAGGTGTTCACGAGCGCGGGAGCAGTCGAGACGCGACTCATCCAGCGTTCACCGAATTCCGGCAAAGGTGCCGCCGTTCGCGCCGGCTTGCTCGCGGCGACGCGTCCCATCGGATTGTTCTCCGATGCCGACCTGTCGACTCCGATCGACGAAGCACCAAAGCTGCTGGAGCCGATCGTGGCGGGTCAACTCGATGTGGCGTTCGGCTCGCGCGCTTTGAATCGCGGGTTGATCGGGAACCGTCAGTCGTGGCACCGCGAACAGGCCGGCCGCATGTTCAACCTGGTGGTGCGTACTGCCACCGGGCTGCCGTTCTGGGACACGCAGTGCGGCTTCAAGGCGTTCCGGCTGGAGGTGTTTCGGCCGCTGCTGGATGCAGCGCGCAGCGATGGCTTCAGCTTCGACGTAGAGCTGCTCTACCTCGCGTATCACGCGAACCTGCGGATGCGCGAAATCCCGGTGCGCTGGAATCACCACGAGGGCAGCAAGGTGCACTTTCTTCACGACAGTTTGCACATGCTGCAGGAGGTGATCGCGTTTCGACTGCAGCAGGGCAGGGGCGGCGGTTCGCGTTGAAGCCTTGCTTCCGTGT
>JACDCC010000105.1 GCA_013694595.1 Chthoniobacterales bacterium | reverse complement strand
ATCGGGATGAACGTCTCGAGGCTCGAGGGCCAACGGCTCGGAGTCGGTCGCTACCTGGAATACTTGCTCAAACATTGGAGCACCATGCTAAGCCCGGGGGAAGAGGTGCATGCCTACCTGCGCGAGCCTATTCCACCAGAATCCATCGCGCACCTCAATCTTAGTTCGGCGATTAAGTTCGAGATCGTGCCACCGAAAATGCAGGGAATTGTGTGGGAAAATTTTCCCATGGCCCTGCGCGCGCGCAAAACCGCCGACGTCCTTTTCGGGCCGGCCTATACCCTGCCATTGCTCTCACGAAAACCGCGCAAACGGGTGGTCGCGACGCACAGCGTCAATCAGGTGGAGTCCGGCGCGCATGACTTTTGGTACAATTACACCTATGCCAAACGGGACGAGCTTTGTGCTCGCAGCGCCGATGCCGTCATCGTGCCCTGCGACACGGCGGCGGACCTCGTCGCCAAACAATACGGCGTGCCCAGGAAGCGGCTTTTCAGCGTGCCACAAGGGGCTCCCCATAGCTTCCGACCGCTGGAAAATCCCGAGCTCCTCCGCCAGACGCGCATCGCTTTTCTTGGCACGGATGCGCCTTATATTTTGTTCGTCGGGAAATTATCCTCCCGCCGCAATATTCCCAATCTTATCGGGGGTTTTGCCAAAGCGAAAAAGGCCAAGGGTCTTCCACACAAACTCCTTCTCGTGGGGCCAAATCATGTTCATTTGCCGCTCGCAGAAGTTTGCCGCGAGCACGGTGTGACCGCCGACGTCGTCCAGACGGACGGTAAATTTACCGACCACGAGGAGTTAATCCCCCTCTACAACGCGGCTGACGTTTTCATCCAGCCCTCCATCTTCGAGGGCTGGTCGATTACCACCGTGGAAGCGCTGGCCTGCGGGACCGCGGTCATCGCTTCGAACCGCGGGGGCTTAATTGATGTCGCGCACGGACACGCCTACATGCTCGAGGATCCGAGCGTTGAAACGATCGCGGATGCTCTGGAAAAAGTCTTATTGGATGATTATCTCCGGCAGGAACTCAAACAGCTCGCCCGGGCACGTGGCAAAACGTTTACGTGGGAAAGAACCACGGGCGAAACGCTGGACGTCATTCGCCAGGTGGCGCGCAGCTAAAACCTTATGCGATTCGTCACCTTATCATGAGAACGGTGATCATGGCCGGCGGGCTGGGCACGCGATTGGCCGAGGAGAGTGCTTCGAAACCAAAGCCTCTCGTCGAAATCGGCGGTCGTCCGATTCTCTGGCACATCATGAAAATCTACGCCAGCCACGGCTTTCGCGAGTTCGTCGTGGCGCTGGGATACAAGGGCGAGCTGATTAAATATTTCTTCCTTAATCTCTATCGGCTCGGCAACGACCTGACGATCGATCTCAAAGATGGACAGGTAGAGGTTCATGAGTGTGGGCGCGAAGATTGGCGTGTCCATTTGCATGATACAGGCGCGGACACGCTCACGGGTGGGCGGCTCAAGCGTCTGAAAGGATTACTCGACGGTGGCACTTTCATGATGACCTACGGAGACGGCGTCGCAGACGTGAACATTCCAGCAGTGCTCGCTTTTCACAAAAAAATGGGCCGCATTGCGACGGTCACCGCGGTCAGACCGCCGGCTCGCTTCGGCGGCCTTGAATTTAACGGTGACCTCGTTGCCGCCTTCAGCGAAAAACCTCAGGTCGGAGAGGGTTGGGTGAATGGAGGTTTCTTCATTCTCGAGCCGGGAGTCTTTGATTACATCGATTCGGACCAGACCAGTTTCGAGCGCGAGCCGCTGGAGCGTTTGGCGGATGCGGGACAGCTTGCCGTTTTCCGCCATGAAGGCTTCTGGCAGTGCATGGACACGGTGCGAGACGTTCGATACCTCAATGACCTTTGGGAGGCAGGAGAATCTCCCTGGAAAATCTGGGAGTGAGCGAAACGGCGTGTATCCCGGCCTCACGGACGAAATGATCGATTATATGATCGAGATGTTTGGCCTCTTTTTCGACGGGATCGTAAGAACCCGACACGCAGCACTCGCGACCACGACTGTTTGATACGAACCACCATGGAAAAAATGACCAGCTGCCGCGCGTGCAAAGGCAAAAATCTTTTTATGTGTCTTGCCTTGGGAGACCATCCGCCGGCGAACGGATTTCTTCGCGCAGATCAGCTCGATAAGCCAGAGGCCAGATTCCCACTGAACACGCACGTCTGTCTCGATTGCGGGTTGATCGAAGTGCCGGATAACGTCCCCCCGAATTTTTTCCGCAATTACGTGTACGTGCCGGCCGGAGCCACGACGATGTTCACCCATTTCGAGGCCTTCGCCGAGAAAATGGTCCGCGATTACACCAAATCTTCGGATGATCTGATCATCGACATCGGGTGTAACAACGGACTCTTCCTTGGCTACTGCAAAGATAAAGGGGCACGCGTATTGGGGATCGACCCGGCGGACAACCTCACCGAAATGGCCTCCAAGAAAGGCATTGATATTGTAGGAGAATATTTCGGCACTGCGACCGGAAAAATGGTCGCATCAAAATACCCCGGTGCGGCCGTCATCACGACGACAAATACGTTTAATCACATCGACGACCTGCACGATTTCATGGGCGGCATCACTCAGGTGCTCGCGCCCAACGGTTTCTTCGTGGTGGAAGTTCCGCATTCGCTCGACCTCGTCGAGAAAAACGAGTTCGACACCATTTATCACGAGCACGTTTCGGAATTCAGCGTGCGCTCTTTGGTGGACCTCTACCGCTTTTTTGACATGGAAGTGTTCAAGATCGAATCGCTACCGGTCCACGGTGGCTCGATGCGAGTGTTCGCGCGGAGACACGGTGCCGCGCGCGCGGTTGAGCCGAGCGTCGAGACGTGGCTAGAACGAGAAAAAGAGGCCCGGCTTTTCTCAAAGGAAACCTACGTAGCCTTCGCGGAGAGAGTGCGGCGCATTCGCGAGGAGCTGCTCAAGATGTTGGCCGACCTGCGGGCGCAAGGCGCGACGATCGCCGGGTACGGTGCGCCAGCGAAAGGGAACACACTTCTGAATTACTACGAAATAGGACCCGAGACTCTTCCCTATCTCGTCGACCGCAATGAGCTCAAACACGGTCTCTACTCGCCGGGCATGCACATCCCTGTGGTGCCTCCGTCGAGAATCCTTGAGACCCAACCGGACTACTTGTTAGTCCTGGCCTGGAATTTCGCGGACGAGATTATCGAGCAGCAGAGCGAATACCGGAAGCGCGGCGGGAAATTCATCCTGCCAATTCCACGCCCGACCATCGTCGATTAACTCGAGGTATTCATCCAGCTTTGGAGCCTGCGAGTAATCCTCAGCGCATCTTCGTGACCGGCGGCGCGGGCTTTATCGGGTCGCATCTGTTGCGGCGGCTGGTGGCGGCTGGATTCGAAGTGCACGTCGTGCATCGGCCGGGAAGCGACCTGCATCGCATCGCCGATCTAAGCGGGTCGCTTCGGCTCTGGCCCTGCGATTTGCTCGATCTCGACCGGCTCCGAACGGTGCTCGAATCGGCGCGTCCTCAAGCCATTTATCATCTGGCGGGCGACGCGAGTCTCAGCTTGCGGCATTTCGATTCCGCCCTCTCCGGCGTGACGGAAAGTATCGAGCGCAATATCCGCGCTTCGGTAAATCTCTTCGTCGCCGCCGCCACCGCGCATCTGCCGGATCTCGCGCTCCTGATTCGCCTCGGCAGCAGCGAAGAATATGGACGAGGCCCCCTGCCGTACGAGGAAACTCAGCGCGAACTACCCGTATCTCCCTACTCTGCCAGCCAGGTTGCCGTTAGCCATTACCTGCAAATGCTGGCGCCCCGCCTGGACTTTCGAGTTCTGACGATACGCGCCGCGACGATTTATGGTCCCGGCCAATCCACTCAGTTTCTCATCGCTTCTCTTATCGAGCATTGCCTCGAGGGTCGTGATTTTCCCCTCGGTTCTTCGACCCACTTCCGAGAGTTCGCATATATCAGCGATTTGATTGATGCGCTCGTGATCGCGCTGCAGAAGCCGGTCCAGACCGGCGAAATTATTAACATCGGGACCGGTCACGAACATGTGATCGGCGACGTCGCCGCATTGATCATCCGCCTGAGCGGCGCGCAAATTAAACTGGTTCCTGGAACCCCGGCGCGGGCGGGCCAGGTGGAGCATCTTTGGCTCGCGACCGATAAGGCGCAACGCCTGTGGGGCTGGAAATCCAAGGTCAATTTGGAGACAGGCCTGCAGCGCATGATCCAGTGGTGCCGAGAGCGGCGGGGCATCGAATAGTTCCCGGAACGCAATGCTCCGCATCATCTTCTCCATTGGCCTTTTTCAGGTCGTCAACCTCGTGCTGAATGCCGCGCGCTCCAAAATTTTCGCGGTCTTTTTGGGCCCGGCGGGCTTTGGCATCGTGGCGACGGTTGATCAGTTGGTGCTTTCAATCGCCCAGCTTTGCAATTTCGGCCTGCCGTTCACGGCCATGAAGTTTCTCTCCCGCAGCCACTCGCTAGGGGAAGAGGCTTTTCGAAAAAGCTATGCCGCTTTTCTGCACGTGATCATCGGCCTCGCTTTGGTCTCCACTCTGTTGGCCGCGACGCTCCTACCCCTCATTCTCGACCATCTCGACCCGCAACTCGCGCAGCATCGGGGCACGGTGCTGATCGCCCTCCTTGGTTTGCCGGCGCTCCTTCTCATGATGTTCTTCGTCAACGCCTTCGCGGCCCGGCAGGAAAGCATGCGGTCGGCCCTTCTCACGGTTCTGTTTAGTGCGGCGATTTTGATTTTCGGAGGCCTCGGCTGCTGGTGGGGCGGCATCCGTGGCATTTATCTCGGGGCGGTCCCGGCCACGAGCGGTGTCATCGCAATCATGTGGCTTATCCTGCGAAGGCGCATGAAGCTGACCGGCGCCGAGCATCTGCCTTCGATTTGGGCCGAGCTGAAAAGCAACAACCGGATTCTGCAAACCACGCTCTATACTTATCTCTCGGTTGCGTCGATCGCGGCGGTGATGTTGCTGGCTCGTTACGAGTCGATAACGAAATTAAGCGCAGAGGCGGCGGGACTTTTCCAGGCTTGTTTAGCAATCGCGATGTCCATTGGTGCTGTCCTCGGTCCGGCCAACAGTCTCTACCTCTCGCCGTACGTGAACCGAAGCATTCCGGCGCTCGAAAAAACTGGGGCTGTCACCCGCTTTCTTCCACGGCTCGTGCTTTTGTTTTTTTTGGGCGCACTCCCAGCGCTCCTATTTCCTGAGCTGGTCCTGCGCATTTTATTTTCTGGACGCTTCACCTCAGCCGCCAGCCTGCTGCCGTGGTTTGTTTTCTGGCAGTATGTTTCGCAGATCGCCACGGTCTACCAGCACCTCTTGATTGGCTTGGACGATATGCGCGGTTTTTGTAAGGCGGTCGTTTTTGGGAGTGCGGTCACTGCGGTCGGTTGTCTTTTTTTTATCCGCCCTTTCGGTCTCGCCGGCCTCGGCGCGGCCTTTGTCACCGGCTCCCTCGCTTCCCTTGCTCTGACTGTGCTTCGTCTTTCGCGCCATCACCGACTACTGATCCCGGCCGCGGTGGCGCGGTTGATTTGCTTCGGCCTGGCCGCTTTTGCTTTGATGCCGATGAGCAGGCTCCTCGGCCAGGAACTGACCGCGGGGGGAATTGGATTCCGCCTCCTCATCGCCACAGGCCTTTTGTTTCTTCTCTGGCTTTTGCTACCAGACAGTTTGCGCGATGAACTCTCCGCTCGCTTCAAGCGGCACGCGAAATCCTAACGAGCAATCCCGCCATGTCATCACGTTCTGATTTGATGTCTTTGTTTCCGCTCGCGGAACGCCGGCACGTCCTCATCACCGGAGCGGATGGAATGCTCGGCCGCGCCTTCGTGCGGCAGATCGCGCGCTTCGCCCCGGCCTTCGAAGTCCGCGCGCTTTCGCGCTCGGAGTGGGACGTGCGCGATCGTGCGCCTATCGACGAACATGCGCGCTGGGTCGAAGGCGGATGGATCGTCCATGCCGGTTCCTTGGTCGATATGGAACGTTGCTCGACCGAAGCGGAAATCGCCCGGGACATCATCGTCGGCGGCACCGCCAATGTCGCCAGAATCGCCGAGCTTTCAGGCGCGCGAATTTTCTATCCGCAAAGTGTTTTTGTTTACGATGGGTTGGAAAGTCCGATCACGGAGCGGACGCTGCTCCATCCCTTGTCCATCTACGGAGCTCTGAAACTGGCGGCCGAAACGATCGTGCTCTCGCAATCGCCCTCGAATCTCGTTTTCCGGATGGCCGGTTTCCTGGGCGGGGAAGAAAAGGACACGAACTTCGTCGGCTGGATTGTTCCTCACATCCATGGACTCATTCGCGCGGGCCAGAAAACATTCGCGGTCGGGGATCGCATCTGGCAGCCGACCTATACCCTGGACATCGCGCTCAACGCCCTCTTGCTATATGCCCGCGATTGCCGCGGCGTATATGTTCTGGCCAGTCACGGCGAAGTTTCGTTTTGGGAATTGACCGTGGAAATCGCCCGGCTGCTCGGGTGGAGTGAGCGGATCGAGCTCGTGCACACTCCGTTCAAGAGTTTCTCGGAAAGCGAGCTGGGCCATCGGCCCGCCCGCTCCGTCATCTTCAACCAGCGACTGCACGACGAGGGCGTTGATCTGCAGCGGCCATGGCAGGAGGCGCTCGCAGAGTATCTCGCCGGAAGTTATTTTGATCAGTACCGTTTCCCGCCTTCGCGATGACTTCGTTGTTCGAAGAATATCGCCTCCCGGCCATCGGGCTCCTTCGCAATCGAGTCGTGATGTCAGCCATGACCCGGAGCTTCGCCGACGCGCAGCACCATGCTACTCCCGCAATGTCTAACTATTATCGGCGGCGCGCGGAGGGCGGCGTGGGCTTGATTCTGACCGAGGGCGTGATCGTCCATCACACCGGCGATGGCTATCACTCCGTTCCTCATCTCGAGACGATGGATCAGGCCGAAAGCTGGAAGCCGGTCATCGCCGCGGTCCACGAGGCTGGCGCGAAGATAGTTTGCCAGCTCTGGCATTGCGGGCGCATTTCCCATTCTGATTTTACGGGCGGCGTCGCGCCTGTCAGCTCGACCGCCCTCCCCGCTGCAGGAATCAACCGTCAAAATAATAAGCCCTTCGGCGTGCCGGTCGCTCTGACTCATGAGGGCATCGCGGAAGTGCACGAACAACATGCGATCGCTGCGGTAAATGCCCTCGCGGTCGGGTTCGACGGCGTCCAATTGCATTTCGCCCACGGCTATCTCACGGATCAATTCTTTGATGCGCGCATCAATCAACGTTCCGACCGTTACGGCGGCTCGGTCGAAAATCGCTGCCGCTTCGGACTCGAACTTCTCGAGCGAGTCCTCGCCTGCGTCCCAGCCGAGCGCGTCTGCGTGCGCCTCTCGCCTTCGCGCGAGATGAGAGGTCTTTATGATTGGCCGGAGCTTGAGGCCATGCTCGCGTATCTCATTCCGGCGCTCGCACGGACAGGTCTGCGATTTCTTGATATCAGTTGCGCGAACGCGGATTATTACCAAACCTCCGGCCGCGTAATTCGCATGCTCCGGCCACACTGGCCCCGCACCCTCATGGGAGGCGCGTCGCTCACACCCGCGCAAGCGGAGCAGGAAATCTCTGCCGGCCTGCTCGATCTCGTGACCTGGGGACGACACCTCCTTGCCAATCCCGACTTGATCGCGAAATTCAAATCAGGCGAAGCGCTGGTCGAATTTGAACCATCCATGCTTAAGGATTTGCTTTAAGCGAGAGCCGCAGCCAGAACTGCGCGGTCAGCCCGCCACCATTCATGCAACCGAAAGAAGACCGAGAATTTTGGAACGAAGGTTGGAAAGCGGATATCGCAAAAGGTCCAGGCCATCCCGATGCCGACACGTGGGGCAATGAAAGAGACGAACGCATCATGACCTTTCTGCGTCCGTATCTTCCGAATAACGGCGGCGTCGTGGCGGAAATTGGCTGCGGATCCGGACGTGTCTTGTGCCGCATCGGGCGGGAACGCCCCGTCAAATTGGTCGCGATGGATTACGCGCCGGCGGCTTTGGATCTAGTCCAGGCGACGGCAAAGATCTTCAACGTCGAAGTAGAGAGCCAGCTGGCCGATGCCTACGCCACGGGACTTCCCGATCGGAGCTTCGACTTTATTTTGTCCGGCGGGCTCATGGAGCACTTCGACGATCCCGAACGCATCCTGGCGGAAATGGTCCGTCTTCTTAAACCGGGCGGAGCCGTCTTTGCCGTCGTGGTGCCGCGCAAGTGGTTTTCGCTTCATCGTCCGTTGCACCGCTGGCTTGGGCCTCAGGTTTATCGGACCAAACATGGCCCTGAACAATACGTGAAATGGTTGGAAGAACTGGGCTGCGTTGACATCAAAGCGGATGCCAAAGGGGTTTACCCGCCGCTCTTTCATAATCTTCCCACCGCGCCGCGGCGCGCGATCGAACGCGTCTTTCGGCCTTTAGATGGAACGTGGCTCGCTAATCGGCTCGGTTACTTTTTCTTGTTCGCAGGCCGGCGGCCCAGTCCGAGCAGTCCCAGATGATCTGGCGCTGCCCACGCTGTCGGGGAGAGCTCGCCGAAAATGAAGCAAACATTGCGTGCCGGGCCTGCGGCAGCAC
>JACDCC010000100.1 GCA_013694595.1 Chthoniobacterales bacterium | reverse complement strand
CGGATTGAGGTAGTAAGTCGTCTGCCGTTTCCCGTTGCCGCGACGGCCATCCGGCAACCTCACGAACTGTGAACGCCCCCACGTCGCAGGATCAGCGCCGAGGCTGACGGCATGGCTGAAGAACTGGCGGACGCGGTTCTCGGGCTGGCCGAAGCAGTAATACCACGAATGCAGCGATTTGGAGCCGCTGTGCACCACCAGCGTGAGAGGCGCGCGCGATGCAAGATGCCAGATGATCGCGGCTTGCTCGTCAATCGTGCCGGTGTCGAACTCGACGACGATGAATCGGCGCGGCCCAGTGTTGTCGAGAGTGTGCTCCGAGAGTGTGCCTCCTCGCGTAAGACCCGAAGCAGCGCTCATCGCGCTCGGCACGATGAACTGCATCCTGTGTAACCGCCCCCGCAGCTCCTCCCGGCAACGCGTCTCGATTTGGCTGCGGCTGCGACCTACACACAACAATGATTCAGCCGGAAAGAGGGTATCAACGATCTCTTCGGCGTGGCTGTCGTTGTCGCGGGCACGCACCGGGGAATTTTCCCAAACGTCAACGATCCCGATGCGGTTCTCGGCGATGGTGGATTTGCGCAGCGCCTCATCGACACGAGGCGCAGCGAGTGCTGATGCGGCGGTCATGGTTTCGCGCTTCCTCCCTTGCCGCGACACGCCCGCGCTCTGCGTAGGTGCTCGGACAGAGCGGGAGAAACTTCATCCGAGCAAGAGGCGAGGAATCGGCGCACGCTTTCCACGTCGATCAGCCGCTTCCCGCGAGCCTTCCCGTCGCGGCGCAGGGAGATCGATTTGATCTCTCCGCTGGCAATCAGCTCGTAGGCGTGTGCGTGCTTGATGCCCCAACCCGCTTCGAGCCCGCCAAAATCAACAAATTCCGGTGATATTTCCTGCATTTTCGTTAGCTGCTGGCCGGTTTGACACGGTGGCAGCTAACGAGAAAATACCGGCCCACACTCGCTTCGCGTCGTCCGAGGGGCCTATGGTGCCGCGCCCCAGTGTGGTGGTTGCCTGCGTCGCGGAAGACGTTCAGGCGCGAAGAACGTAGCGCGCCGACTTTGCGACTGTCAAGTCAGAGATGTCCACTGTCCTTGCCTGATCATCGCGTAGCTTCGTTGGCAGGCGCGACTCATCTGGTGATCGCGATGCTCGGCAGCACCGCAACCGCGTCGCGCAGCGCCGCCAGCTCGTGATGCGTGTAGCGCTTGTGCGTGTCGCGCTCGGTGTGGCCGGTGAGCGCCATGCGCACTTCCTCGCTGACGCCCGCATTTGCCAATGCGCTCGCGAACGAGTGACGTAGCGAATGGAAGGTCAACGAGTTCACGCTCCGGCCATTGGTTCGTCGTTCGCGGATCACACGCTGTTCGATTTTCGCGCGCTCCATCAGGTTCCGAAACGCCTTCGACAGCGGACTTACGGCCCGGCCCGCGAGCGTCGGCAACAGGAACGCTTCGTCCGTCGCTGGCGATGGCAGCGTCAACAGGAAGTCCCCGAGAGCGGGATGCACGACAACCACAACCTCTTTCCCGGCTGTCCCGCCCTTCTGCGGCGCGTAGCGAATGGTTGGGATGCTTGAAACGAGGTCAATGTTTTTCCAGCGGAGGTTAGCGCAGTCACCAAGCCGCGCGCCGATGTAGAACGCGACGAGAATTAGTCCCCGCCAGTCACCCTCAGCAGCGTTAACGAGCGCGGCGACTTGCTCCGGTGTGAACGTGCCCTTGCGCTCCGCTTTGTCGGGCAATGACTCGACCCCTCCGCATGGATTGACGTTGATGTGTCCCTGCTTCTGCGCCGCACGGAAGGCGGATGAAAGAATGGTGATGTCCAAGTTGATCGTCGCGGGCGCGAGTCCCTGCTGTTCGCGCAGATCGCGAAAGTCGCTGATGTCCTTCGCTGTCACCGTCGCGACGTTGAGACGTGCTCGCGGGCCGAGAAAGCGGACGAACTCATCAGTCATCTGCGCGTGGCGCGCTGCCGTCTTGGCCGCCCGCGACTTCTGCTTTTGCTTCACGAAGTGCTCAAGCCACTCCTCGACGCTGAACACGGGCAGTCCTTCGCCGGTGACACGCTCCAGCACTTCGCTCAGAATCTTTCGGGTCCGATCCCTTGTGAGCGTCCGTTCGCGCGCGAGCTTTTCGGCGAGTTCCCAGCCACGGCAAACCTCACGCGCCTTCGCCTTGATGGTCTGTCTGGTCGATTTCTTTAACCGCCGCCCCGTTGAATCGGTGAAGCAGGCATACCAATACGGGGAACGCTCTTCTGAATCTTTGACTAAACTCGCCACGAATTCAGAACGTAAGTCAGAACATCCGTTGATGTCAAAACTTGTTTTTCAATGTTCGCTTTCATAGGTAAAACGACTCCGCCTTAGGTGGAAAATCGAAGTCAAGGTTCGAATCCTTGCGAGGCAGCCACTCCTGTTCGGGCGCGACTTGCGCGGCTTCGCGCCCAACGCGACCTAATCCGATGTCCTGGATTTACCTGTTGCTGGCGGGCTTAACCGAGGTCGCGTGGGCTGTCGGACTGAAACAGAGCGAGGGCTGGTCCCGCTTCTGGCCGAGCGTCATCACCGGCGCGCTGATGATCGTCAGCTTCGTGTTTCTGTCACTCGCGCTGAAGACCCTGCCGCTGGGCACCGCCTATGCAGTCTGGACCGGAATCGGTGCAGCCGGCACCGCGTTGATCGGAATTTTCTTTTTTGGCGAGCCTCGCGATCTTCTCAGACTACTCTGCATTGCCCTCATCGTCGGCGGCGTCGCCGGTCTTAAGGCGCTTTCGCCTCAATGAAGCACTCGCGCTGACGTCGCCGGCGGCAATGGCCTGCTCTTTCGCGCGGCGCGTCCGGAAGAAGCTGTGCAACAGCGATGCGCATTCCTGCTGCAGAACACCGCTCGTGATCTGACACCGATGATTCAAGGCGGAGGTCTGCAGCACGTTCATCAAACCGCCGGCTGCTCCGCTACGCTCGTCGCCGCAACCAAAGATGACCCGCCGAATGCGCACGTGCACCAAGGCCCCCGCGCACATCACACACGGCTCTTTCGTCACATAGAGATCGCATTCATTCAGCCGCCAATCGCCGATCGCGGCCTCCGCTTGCGTGATCGCGAGCATCTCCGCGTGGGCGGTCGCATCCTTCAGCAGCTCCACCTGATTGTAGGCGCGGCCGATGATTCGCCCTGCCTGCACGATCACCGCGCCGACCGGCACTTCTTCGGCCTCGAATGCCTTCTGCGCCTGCCGTAACGCCTGCCGCATGAACGACGTGTCGAGTTCCTCATCGATCATCGTGCGACAGTAACGCGATCTTCCTCCGCCGCCACACGCGCCTCAGCAGCGTATTTCCTTTACAAGCGCGCCACGGATTTCCAGCTTCTTGCGGTGCGCGTAATCCTTCTGATCTGTCTCGCATTGTGGCTTGGCGCGAGCCTGGCGACTGCGCAGGAGCAGGAGCGAAAGCTGCTCGATCGGCTGTTGAAGCCCGACATGTCGCTCCAGAACAACGCGCAAGAGAAGCAGTTCGTCGCCGGCGGCGCGACTGTTGAGAAGAAGGCGCGGACGAAGCAGTTTTACGTCCGCGAGCGGTCCTGGCATAAGCATTTTCAGGGCAGCCGAAATGTTGATACGCAAGAGTTCCAAACCCGCACCTCCAGGTATCAGCGCCGCGAGTCGCGCCTCAGCGGGCGCCGCGCACCTGAAGCCGCTGGAAGCTACGCAACCGCGGACTACCCCGCCGTCCACGCAGCGCCGGAGGCTCGGAAGACCGTGGACTCGACCGAATTTCCGGCCGGAGAGCGCGCCTTCCTTGTGCGTGGCAAGAGCCAGAAAGCGCTCAGCGCGCAGGATCGTCCCCTCACCCTCGATCAGGTGCGGGAACTCCTGAACAAAAACAAGTAGACGGCAGTCGGGCCGTTCTACGTTACCGCCGATGAAACCCGACGACGCTCTCGAACTGCTCAAGGCCGGCTCTGCGCAGATCATCAGCGAG
Source organism: Chthoniobacterales bacterium (assembly GCA_013694595.1). GTDB lineage: Bacteria > Verrucomicrobiota > Verrucomicrobiia > Chthoniobacterales > UBA10450 > JACCTI01. The sequence continues at coordinate 1,043 of JACDCC010000100.1, read as the reverse complement.
CACGAACTTCGCGAGAAGCTGGCGCTCGCCCGGCCGCTGCGCGTGAAGCTCGGCGCGGACCCAACGAGCCCGGATCTGCATCTTGGGCACACGGTTGCGCTGCGCAAGCTCCGTCAGTTCCAGGACGCCGGACACGAGGCGATTCTGATCGTTGGCGATTACACCGCCATGATCGGTGACCCGAGCGGGCGCTCTGTCACGCGGCCCCAACTGCCGCGTGCCCAGGTTCTCGCGAATGCCGAAACGTATCGTGAGCAGGCTTTCAAAGTACTCGACCCGGAGCGGACAAAGATCGTGTACAACGGTGAATGGTTTAGCAAAATGACGTTCGAGGACATCATGCGCCTCTTCAGCCGTGTGACGCTGCAGCAGATGCTCCAGCGCGAAGACTTCCGCGAACGGATGGAGCAACAGCAGCCAATCCACGCGCACGAAATCCAGTACCCGATTATGCAGGGCTGGGATTCGGTGATGGTCGAGGCGGACATTGAACTCGGAGGCACCGACCAGCTCTTCAACATTCTGGTCGGGCGCGACTTTCAGAAGCAGGTCGGGAGACCGCAGCAGGTGTTAATCGTGGTGCCGATTCTCGAGGGCCTCGACGGCGTCAAGAAGATGAGCAAGAGCCTCGGCAATTACGTGGGCCTGAACGACAGCCCGACGGACATGTTCGGCAAGCTGATGAGCATCTCGGATGAACTGATGGTGCGCTATTACGACCTGCTGCTTGGGCGGACGCTCCCCGCGGAGATTCACCCGCTCGAGGCAAAGAAACAGCTCGGGGCGCACATCGTGCAAACCTACCACTCCGCCGCGGCGGCGGGCAAGGTCGTCGAGGATTGGAATGCGCGCTTCAGCGAGAAGCGGCTCGGCGACACAGATTTGCCGGAAGTGAACTCACTAGGTGAAGAAGTGATTGCGGCGGTGGTAACATCCTACGCCACAGCGTTTGGCATCACCAAATCGCGTGCCGACGCTCGCCGGCTGGTGGAGCAAGGCAGCGTCCAGCTTGACGGCCAAAAGATCCTCGATCCAAAAGCGAT
>JACDCC010000047.1 GCA_013694595.1 Chthoniobacterales bacterium | reverse complement strand
AAGCATGAGATGCGATTGCGGTTAGACATTGCATGGGAAGCGCACGGGTAAAGACAGACATGTTCGTCTGCGACAGCTGCGGGAATCGACTGCGATTGCCGAAAGCCAGCCGCCATTGGTGTGATCTCTGCACGCACGGGTCTCCCGTCGAGATGCGTCTCACGCGCGGCAAGCTCTACCGGCCGGCCTCCCCGCGGATCCCGTCGCCAGCTCCCGCCAGTCGGCTGACAGACTGACGGACTCCGGCCCCGGAATGGTTCTGCGGCGCGTAGGGTCCGCCTATAACAGGTCAGGCCGGTTTCGCTGCGTCCGCTCGAGCGCACGCTCTTTCCGCCACGCCGCGATCTCCGCGTGATTTCCCGAAAGCAAAACATCAGGAATTTTCCAGCCGCGGAACTCTGCGGGGCGGGTGTATTGCGGACCTTCCAAGAGGCCGGCGGAGAAGCTCTCGTCGGCGGCGGATTGCTCATGCCCCAGCACGCCGGGGAGCAGCCGGACTACCGCGTCGACCACCACCACCGCTGCGATCGCGCCATTCGTCAGCACGTAATCTCCGATGGAAATCTCCGCCTCCACGAGATGCTCGACGACGCGGTGATCGATCCCTTCATAATGCCCGCAGATGATGATGAGGTGCTCCCTGGTGGAGAATTCGGTGGCGAGCTGCTGCGAAAGTCGGCGACCTTGCGGTGTCATCAGTAGAACGGTGCTGGCCGTCCCGCGCAGCGATTCCACCGCGGCGAAAACCGGCTCCGGTTTCATCACCATTCCCTGCCCGCCTCCAAACGGCGCATCGTCCGCCATCCGGTGCTTGTCGGTTGCCCAGTCGCGGAGGTTGTGAATGTGCAACTCGAGCGCGCCGCTCCCCTGCGCACGTTTCATCATGCTCTCGTTCAAAGGCGCGCGGCACATCTCCGGGAAGAGTGTCAGGATGTCTACGCGCATGCCGAAAGGTTCTCGGCTCCGCACCGTCTTGTCGAGCGCGAGCGAGGGGCTTCGGAGGTGGAAAGACTAGCTAGCTCTAGTGGATGAGCCGCTTCGGCGCCTTGTGACGCCATGCCGAAGCAATCGCGGCGCGAATGTTTTCGGCATCGACTGCACTCAGCAGCACTTCAGTACTGCCCCGGCGGCCCCATGCACCTGCCGCTGGCGAAAAGGCTGCTGGTTGCAGCTCAATGAACTTCTGCTGTTCCTCGGGCGCGAGCATCACGGCACCGTAATCGCCATCGGGGTAGCCGAGGCTCGCGAAGATCTTGCCGCGTATCCGGAAGTCTGGACGTCCGACGTGCGACGCTTCCACTGCTTCGGGCAAACTTAGCGCGATCTTTCTAAACTCAGCCGCTGTCATGGGATGAAAGCGTCGTCCATGATCTCCTTTGATGCTACCTGCTGAAGAACAACTCTGCACTCCGCGAAACGGGAGGCAGGCGCCGAACGCACAAGGCGCCAAAGCGAGCCGTCTTTCATTGCCGCAGCCGCAAACGTCTCACCCGAAACGAATCTGTGGCGACATCCATCCCTTATGAAATTCACCTACTACGGCCATGCTTGCTTCTCCGTCGACGTCGCCGGCAACACGCTCCTCTTCGATCCGTTCATCACTCCTAACCCGCTGGCAAGCTCCATCGAGGCGGACAAGATTCCCGCCGACTACATCCTCGTCTCACATGGCCACGCTGATCACGTCGCGGACGTTGTCTCGATCGCCCAACGCACCGGCGCGACCGTGATTGCTCCATTCGAGGTAGGCGACTGGTTCGAAAAGAAAGGCGTCAAGAACGTGCAGGCGATGAATCATGGCGGCGCCGACGAAACCAAGTTCGGCCGTGTAAAGCTCACCGCGGCGATTCATAGCAGCTCGATGCCGGATGGCACCTACGGCGGCAATCCGTGCGGATTCGTGGTTGAATCGACCGACGGTAACTTCTACTACTCAGGCGACAGCGCTCTTACCCTGGACATGAAGCTCATCCAGGAGCAGACGCAGCTGCGGTTCGCGGTGCTGCCTGTGGGCGACTTCTTCACCATGGGAGTCGACGATGCACTTCGCGCCGCGGAGTTCGTCGGAACAAACAAGATCGTCGGCGTGCACTACGACACCTTCCCACCGATCAAACTGGATCGCGATGCCGCTCTCAAAGCTGCGCGCCGGGTCGGCACCGAGCTATTGCTGCCGAAGATCGGCGAATCGATTGAAGTTTAAGGCGCCAGGCTGACGAACGCCGCAACGAGGAACCGGCAATCGATTCTTGTTAGTTACGATCCGCCAGCTTGATCCAAGGCACGAACCGAAGCAAGTGCTCCTGCGGGCGGTTGGCCCCCTCCATGCAAGCGGGCGGGAGCCCCGTCGTCGGGTTGTGACCAGTAACGACAACTGGAGAGAGTCCCCGGAACGCGCCGGCATTGAAGCGACCGGCATTCCACCGGGTGACGATCGCGAGGCAGCCATCCTGCGGACCCTCGCTCCCAGCGCCTACACCGCTATTCTGCGCGGTAAGAATGACAGCACCGGTATCGCTCTCGTAGAAATTTACGACCGCGGTATCTCCGGCAATGCCATCCTCGCGAACATCAGCTCACGTGGAGTCGTGGAAACCGGCGATAACGCAATGATCGGTGGCTTCATCGCCGGTCATCAGACTGCCACCACAAACATCCTCGTACGCGGCATCGGTCCATCGATGAAAGAGCCAGCTCCCGAACGCACTCGAGGATCCGACGCTTGAGCTCTACGACGCGAACGGGGGGCCATGGCTGCGAACGACGACTGGAAAGAGTCTACGCAGCGCGCGGAAATCGAGGTTACCAGCATTCCGCCGCTACACGATCGCGAAGCAGCCATCCTCCGTACTGTGCCGCCGGGCGCCAACGCGGCGCGGCGGTTTCCAGACCGGCCCGCTCGCGCTGAAGCTATTCCGCGGGAAGGGCACGGAATTTGCAGCAAAGCGCGGGGATAGTTTCCCCTCGCGCATGCTCGATTTAAAGGCCAAGCCCTGGAGTTCCCGGATGACCCACTCAAATGGGACGGCTGGAGCAAGTATCGGCGAAAATCGTAAACATTTCCACGCGAGGCTTCGTCCAAACGGGCGACAACGTGATGATCGGCGGCTTGATCGTGACAGGGAACGATCCGTCCGAAGTCCTGATCCGCGCGATCGGACCTTCGCTGCCCGTCAGCGACCGTTTAGCCGACCCTCACCTGGAACTCTTCAACAGTGAAGGGACCGCGATTTTCGCGAACGATAACTGGAAAAATTCTCAACGGGAGCAGATCGAAGCTTCCGGAATCCCACCGAGCGACGAGCTGGAATCCGCGATGCGCGCAACCCTGCCGCCGGGCAACTACACTGCGATCGTGAGCGGTGCGGACGGCGGGACGGGTGTGGCGCTGGTCGAAGTGTATCAGCTCGCTCCCTGAGGCGCACGCGCCAGTCGTCTAGAACTCGCGCAGCAATTCCATTGCGCAGGGGCGCCGGCTGGGGCACGACCGCAGCGCTCGCGAAGGCAAACGCACGGACGAGCTGCCTGCGGAGGAACGACCGGGAGCGCGTGCTGTTGCGCGTTTCGGCCTTCGAGTAACGCGGGAAGCCACGGGCGCGGCGCGAGTTGGCGTCCTTCGACCGCTCCGTCGATAGTCTGCGGTGACGCCCCCGGGCGCACGCCTGCCGTTATGATCATCGCGTTTCACAAGCCGTTTGGGGTGCTGTCGCAGTTCACGCCCGATGGCTCACGACATCGGACGCTGGCGGAATTTGGATTTCCCGAAGGGGTTTACCCGATTGGCCGATTAGATGCGGAAAGCGAAGGACTCCTGCTGCTCAGCGATGAATCCAATCTGAACGCCCCCCTGCTTCATCCGAGCAACGCTCACGCCCGCCTCTACTGGGCCCAAGTGGAACGCTTCCCGAACGCGGCGGCGCTGCGGCAACTCGAGGCGGGTGTGCTGCTCAGCGGACGACGAACGCTGCCCTGCCGTGCGTTCGTGCTCGATCCGCAGCCGAATGTCCCGCCGCGCGATCCCCCAATCCGCTTCCGCAAGAACGTGCCGGATGCGTGGATCGGGCTGGAGTTGATCGAAGGTAAAAACCACCAGGTGCGCAGGATGACCGCTGCGGTCGGGCATCCGACGCTTCGCTTGCTTCGCGTCCAGATCGGGAGCCTCGCTCTGGGTGATCTTGCCGCAGGCGCACAGCGCGTGCTGTCGGCAGCCGACCGGCGGCGATTGTTGGAGCGTTAATCCGGCTCCGGGCTTGGCGCTAGTCGCTACACACCAGGCCGTAGCGCCTCTGGCGTTGGCCGTAATCCTCGACCGCAGCGAAGAGGTCCTGCCGGGTAAAGTCCGGCCAGAGCTTCGGCGTGACATAGATCTCGGTATACGAGAGCTGCCAGAGCAGGAAATTCGAGAGGCGCATCTCGCCGGAGGTGCGGATGAGGAGATCGGGGTCCGGATAATAGCGGGTGTAGAGATGTTTGCTGAACATCTCGACGTCGATCATGGCGCTATCGATGTGGCCCGCCTGCACTTCGCGCAGCAGGTCTTTCACGCCGTCGATGATCTCCAGACGGCTGCCGTAGCTGAGCGCGAGGATCAGGGTGAGGCCGTTGTTGCCGGAGGTCCGCTCGATCGACTTGTGTAGCTGTTTCTGGCAACTCGGCGGCAGGTCGGTCAGTCGGCCGATCGCCTGCAGCCGCACGTTTTTGTCGAATAGCTCCTGCGTCTTCTCCTTCAAAAAGCGCTCCAACAGATGCATGAGGGCGAACACTTCCGCCTTGGGCCGTTGCCAGTTTTCGGCCGAGAAGGCATAAAGCGTGAGGAACTCGATCTTCAGATCGCCGCAGCCTTCAACGCATTCGCGGACCGCCTCCGCGCCCTGCTCGTGGCCCTTGATCCGTGGCAACCCGCGATCCTTCGCCCACCGGCCATTGCCATCCATGATGATGGCGACGTGACGCGGAATGGAGCTCGCGGGAGTAGCCATGAAGGCTAGAGGATGATCGTCTGCCCACGGGCGGGGCCAACGCTGACGACAGTGAGCTTCGCGCCGGTCATCGCCGATAGTACCCGGACGTAATCCTTTGCTGCAGCGGGGAGTTGCGTGAATTCTTTCGTGTGATGTGTAGGCCGATTCCAGCCACGCATTTCCTCGTAAACCGGCTCACAACGCTCCAGCCGGGCCGCGTCCGACGGCGGAACGTCGAGCCGTTTTCCATCTAGCTTGTAGGCGACGCAAACCCGGATGGTCTTGACGGAATCGAGGCCATCGAGGTTGGTAATGGCAAGCTCGTCGATGCCGTTGATCATCCCCGCATAGCGCGCAGCGACGGCATCGAACCATCCACAGCGCCGCGCTCGGCCCGTCGTGGCGCCGAACTCACGGCCCATCCCGTGGAGCATCGCGGAAAGGCCGGCGTCTTCCGTCGGCAGAGCCCCCTCACCCACGCGGGTGGTGTAGGCTTTTACCACACCCAAAACGACATCCATCCGGTGCGGCGGAACACCCGAGCCGGTGCAAGCACCACCAGCTGTAGTATTCGACGAGGTAACGTACGGGTACGTGCCGTGGTCAATATCGAGGAACGTGCCTTGCGCCCCCTCGAACAGGATGCGCTTCCCGCGCTGCAACGCCCGGTGGAGCCACACCACGGTGTTCGCGACATAAGGCCGAAGCTTCTCCCCGGCTTCGAGGTAGCTGTCGTTGACTTTTCGGAAGCTGATCGGCTTCGCGCCGAACGCCTCCAAGATGCTGTTGTTCTCGCGAATCTTGGCCTGCAGCTTCTTCGAGAACAGCTCTGGCTGCATCAGATCGCACATCCGCAGGCCGGTGCGGGCGGCCTTGTCGCCATAAGCCGGGCCGATTCCCCGCTTCGTCGTGCCGATCTTCGCGTGGCCCTTCAGGATCTCGCGGTGCTCGTCGAGCATCCGGTGGTAGGGCAGAACGAGATGCGCGCAGTCGCTGATCAGCAGGTTTTTGCCGACCGCGATGCCCATCTTCTGCAGACCTTCGATCTCGACGACCAACGCGATCGGATCGATCACGACGCCATTGCCGATGACGCACGTTTTGCCTCGCCGGAGGATGCCGGAGGGAATGAGGTGCAGCACGTACTTGGTGCCGCGGTGAATGACGGTATGCCCCGCGTTGTTGCCGCCCTGGCTGCGCACGACGATGTCGGAGTTCGCCGTCAGCACGTCGATGATCTTGCCTTTGCCTTCGTCGCCCCACTGGGCGCCGATCAGGATTGTATTCGCCATGAAGATGAAAGCTGCGGACAACAAATGGTCCCGACGCGTCCGGGGGCGGACACATTCGGGACTGCGCGAGGAGGATAGGATGCGGCCATTCGGCTGCAAGAATTTTCCGCCCGCGGCACGGGGCAAGGGTAGTGTTCGCGCACTGTCAGCCTGCTCGGCAAGTTCGCCCTCACCTCAATCCTCTCCCTCAGGAGAGGAGGACATAGGCCGCGGGACTCTTGGGAATCAAGGTGGGAGGCCGTCTGCGTAGCGCCAGGCGAGGGGCACTGACAATCAACAAACACTTCCGCGGAGCAATCTACTCGATGGCAGCGCACCCGCAGCGCGCGGTGCCGCGGCTCAGATGACCCTCGTCCAGACGAGCCCCAGCAGCACGATTCCGGCAACGATTCGGTAAACCGCGAATGGGACAAAGCCGCGCGCGCGGACCCAGTTCATGAACCAAGCCACAACGCCCAGCGCGACGATGAACGAAACGGCGAAGCCAATCGCGAGGACAATCCAGTTGTGACCTGTCATCACCACCGGCGCGAGCGCCGCCTCACCCGCGCCTTCGCTGCCGGGCCGGATCGCCTTTAGCAAATCATATCCGGTCGCGACCACCATGGTCGGCATCGAGAGGAAGAAGGAAAACTCCAGCGCCGCGGACCGTGAGAGGCCAGCAAGTTGGCCCGCGGCGATGGTCGACATGGAGCGCGACGTTCCCGGAAACACCGCCGAGAGCACCTGCACCGCGCCGATCCAGACTGCTTGCAGCGCCGTCATCTCCTCGATCCTTTCAACGCGCGGCCGGCGGAACATCACGTCGACCACCCACATCACGATTCCCCCGATGATCAACGCCCAGCCCATCACGACGAGGCTTTCCAGGTTCTCACCGATCTGTTTGCTCAAGAGCCAGGAGGGCACCGCCGTCACGACGAACGCGATCATTGTGAGGCTGAGCGGGTGATTGAGGATCGTGCGTTCGCCGTGTTCGCCACCGGGAAACGTGGAGATGAAGCTCAGGATCCTGTGCCCGAAATACACTGGCAGGGCGAGGATAGCGCCGAGCTGGATGACAACCGTGTACATCTTCCAGAACGGGTCCTCGAGATCGATGTGGAGGAGCGCTTCGGTGATGCGGAGATGCGCGGTAGAGCTGACCGGCAGGAATTCCGTCAGCCCTTCCACGAAGCCGAGGATGATCGAGATGATGAAGTCGTGCATGCGTGGGGAATCGGGCGCGCCCACACTAGAAGCCGCGTCGCAAAGCGCAAGGATCGGGTCTGCGCAGGCGGATAGAGTGCAGTCGCCTGGCTGAAAGGACCGGCGTCGTTACCGCCGCCGTGCCGAGTGGTGGCCGACCAGCCACTCCGACAATCCCGCACCTCGGCGGCCGCAGCCCGCACCATCGTCTCCAAGTTTCCCTATCGTGCGGGAATTCGTCTGCTATTTTTCCGCCCCCGCGCGGAAGGCGGGTCCGTATTTCCTGTTTATGTACGATTTCCTGATTGTGGGCGCTGGCTATGCCGGAAGCGTGCTCGCCGAGCGTCTCGCCCGCGACGCCGGCAAGAAGGTGCTGATCGTCGATCGTCGGTCCCACATCGCCGGTAACGCCTACGATCATTACGACGCCGCCGGCATCCTCGTGCACAAATACGGTCCGCACATCTTCCATACGAAATCGCAGGAGATTTTCGAGTATCTCTCGCAGTTCACCAAGTGGCGCAAATTTGAGCACCGCGTCCGTGCCGACGTCGACGGCAAGCTGCTGCCGATCCCGATCAACCTCGATACCGTCAACACTCTCTACGGTTTGAACCTCGACTCTGCCGGGCTGGAGCAGTTCTTCGCCTCCGTCGCGGAGAAAGTGGAGAACATTCGCACGTCTGAGGACGTCGTGGTCAGCACCGTCGGGCGGGACCTCTACGAGAAATTCTTCCGCGGTTATACGCGCAAACAGTGGGGGCTCGATCCGTCCGAACTGAGTTCGCAAGTGACCGCGCGGATCCCGGTTCGAACAAATCGCGACGACCGCTATTTCAGCGACGCCTTCCAGTACATGCCGCTGCACGGCTTCACCCGCATGTTCGAGAACATGCTCGATCACGGCAACATCACGATCCAGCTCGATACCGATTACCGCGACGTGAAGGACGTGCCGTATCGCGAGATGATCTATACCGGCCCGATCGACGAGTATTTTGATTATCGCTACGGCAAGCTCCCGTATCGGTCGCTCGAGTTTCGCCACGAGACGCACGACCAGCCGGTATTTCAGCCAGCGCCAGTGGTGAACTACCCGAACGACTACGACTACACGCGCGTCACAGAGTTCAAATACCTCACCGGGCAGGAGCACGAGAAGACCAGCATCGTCTACGAATATCCGCAGGCCGAGGGCGATCCATATTACCCGATCCCGCGCCCGCAGAACGCCGAGCTGAACAGCAAGTACCAGGCGCTCGTGAACGACACGCCAGGCTTGTATTTCGTGGGCCGCCTCGCCTCCTATAAGTATTACAATATGGACCAGGTCGTCGGCCAGGCGCTGACCCTGTATCGCAAAATCAGCGCGAAAAGTGGCACACCGAAAGAGACCGCTTTGACGGCTGCGTCGTGACCCTCCGCGTCCGGCGCGGCCATCGCTCCCTGCGCGAAACCTTTCGAGCTTGGAAGCGCACCAGAGTGCGGTGATCGCTTCGAATGATTAATCTCGCCGCGTCCGAGCTTCGCCGATGAACTCGAGCCTCACGCCACCTGCAACGCCCTCCGCGTTATCAGCGCGCACCAGTAAAGCGCTGCTGTGGCTCTTGATTTTCGGCTACATCCCTTTCCTGCTCGCGCACGGAGTAGAAGCTTGGAGCCGTCCCGCGGTTGATTTCCCGCCGATCTACTCCGCGACGAAAGTGGCATTCGATCAACACCGCTCGCCCTACGGACCGGATGCATTCGAGGCACAGGCGCTCGCCCTCGGCCGCGCCGTCCCACCCTACATCTATCCGCCGCCGAGCTTGCTCCTGTTTTTCCCGCTGCATCTGTTCGACTACGACAACGCCAAGGCGTTCATGCTCGTGGTGAACCATCTCTGCTTCCTCTTCGCGACGGTTTTTCTCTTCCGGAACGTCTACCGCGATGACTTCGCGCGCGCGCCAAATCAGCTCGCCGCCGGGTTGGTGCTGATCTACATCCTCCTGTTCGATCCGGCGGTCGTCACGCTCCATCTCGGACAGGTGAACCTGCTCCTGCTGGTTTGCATTTGCCTCACCTGGAACGCTCTGAAGCGGAACGCCACTGCGCTCGCGATCGCCATTCCCCTCTCCCTCGCGATCGTGATCAAGACGTATCCCGTCCTGCTCCTGCCGCTGCTTGTCTTTCGCCGTCGCTACAAAGCCGCAGCCTTCACCATTGGCCTTTACGGCCTTTACTGCATCGCCTCCTACTTGCTCCTGCCGCACGAGCTCTGGCCCGATTGGATCACCAAAGTAGCGCCGCAAGGCACGGAGCCGCACGCGGGTCCGTGGAATCAAAACATCCGCGCCTTCGTCGCCCGCGCGCTTATGCCCAACCCTTTCTGCCAGCCACTCATTGAGCTCCCAACGCTCGCGAAGCCGCTGATCATGCTGCTCTCGCTGCCCGTGTTCGGCGCGACGCTCTGGGCATCTTTTCGTTCCGCGCGTCGATCAGATTTACCGCGCACCATCGATCTGGAGATGTCTGTCACTCTCCTGATGATTTTCCTGATCGCGCCCGTTTCGTGGGAACATCACTTTGTCTATCTCCTGCCGGCGCTCGTGCTCGTTCTCTTGATGCTCTTCTCTGGCGAAATCCGCGGGCACTGGCGTTGGATCACCGCCTTGTCGCTCTGCCTGATCGCGTGGCGTCTTCCCTTCACTGCGCCCTGGCTCACGAAAGGGTTCTGGACGCTCGGCATCTCGATCAAGTTTTACCCAGCGGTTGCGCTTTGGATCTTCTTCTTGCTCCAGACGCTCCGGCTCGGACACAGCAGCGACGGCCGCTGCGCGGGCGAGGCCGCCCTCGCTCACCCGCAGCTCGCGCCGACTCACTGATCGCCATCCATGTCCATCCGCATCCTCGTCACCGGCGGCACGTTCGACAAAGAATACGACGAGCTCACCGGTTCACTCTTGTTCAAGGAGACACACCTCGCCGAGATGCTGCGCCTCGGCCGCTCCCGCGGCGACGTCACCATCCGCACCGTCATGATGATCGACAGCCTCGACATGACCGACGCCGACCGCGCGATCATCGTGCAGAACTGCCTCCAAACGCCGGAAGAAAAGATCGTCATCACCCACGGCACCGACACGATGACGGACACCGCCGCCGCCATTGCAAATGCCGCTCCGGCGAAGACGATTGTCCTCACCGGCGCGATGGTCCCCTACGCCTTCGGCAGCTCCGACGGTCTCTTCAACCTCGGCAGCGCACTGTCCTTCGTGCAGCTCCTTCCACCCGGCGTCTACATCGCGATGAACGGCAAATGCTTCCCCTGGAACCGTGTGCGCAAAAACCGCGACCGCGGCGAATTCGAGGAACTGTAGCAGCGTGACACGCGAGACTCGCACACTGATGCCGACGCTCTGCACATCGCTCGTTCCACCTCGCTCCGGCGGAAGCAGCTTGGCACCGATCTCGAGCGGTACAACGATTACCCGATCTGGTTTCAGCGCTCCGCTCTCAGCGCGATCTTTTGTCGGGCGAATCGCGTCAGCCATCGCGGCAACGCTCCTGGTGCTCAGCAGCACCGCTGCGGAAGTGCCGCCGTTCTTCAAGGGCGTGACGGTTTCATGCCAGACTTGGGGGATTGAATGGCAAACGCCGGAAATGGCGGCGACGCTCCAAGAGCTGAAGTCGTTAGGCGCAAACAGCTTTGCGATCCACCCCTATGCCCGAATCACGAACGATGGGCATGTGCAGTACCGCGTTCGCGACGAGAACCGACACATCACTGTGCCGCTGGATTGGGCGCGCGAACGCAAGATGTCCGCGATGCTCATTCCGCACATTGCTTACTGGGGCACGCAGTTTAAATGGCGCGGCGACATCAACTTTGAGCGGGCGGAGGAGTGGGAGCGGTTCTTTACGGATTACGAGGCCTGGATCGTCGAAATGGCGCGCCTGGCGGAGGCGCATGGCGCGGCGGTTTTTTCTGTCGGTTTGGAATACACGCACGCCCAGAAGTTCGAGGCGCGCTGGCGACAGATCATCCGCTCCGTCCGCGCGGTTTACCGCGGCAAGGTGACCTACGGCGCGAACTGGAACGATTACACCGAGGTGAAGTTCTGGGACGCGCTCGATTATATCGGGGTGCTCGCTTACTTCCCGCTCAGCACTGCCACGAATCCCGGCGCGGCGGAGCTCGCCGCCGCCTGGAACAAGCGAAGCGCGGAGCTTGCCCGCTTCTCGCGTGAGCACGGCGGTAAGCAGTTCCTGTTCGTGGAGGTCGGCTACAACGAGAGTGCGCGCACGGCGGCCGAGCCGTGGAGTTTTGAAACCGGGGGCGAGAACGCGGCTGCCATTCAGGAGCGCTGTATCGAGGCGACGCTGTCGCTCACGGGCAAGCGTCCGTTTCTCGCGGGGATGTTTTTCTGGAAGTGGTTCCCGGAGCTGCCGGATGACGACGAGGAAAACTTCCGGATTCAGACGCCGGCGATCAAGGCGCTCTTCGCGAAGTATTGGAAGGCGGAGTGAGGCTCGGTGCCGCCGATTCTCCCGCGAGGCGCAGTCGATGAAGCCGGCCTAGCAGCTGTTTGTCATGTCGACCGCAGCGGAGACATCTCTAACATGTTTAGCATGATCCGCTCCTGGAAGGCGGTCAGTAAGAGATTCCTCCGCTTCGGTCGGAATGACAGGATGAGCGGGATGGTGGCGAGAATCGCCGCTGACTCCTACACTTTTCGCCCGAATTTTTTTTCGAGTTCGCCTAACGAGATCTGGATCATCGTGGGGCGGCCGTGCGGACAACAGTAGGGCAGCTCGCACGCCAGCAGATCGCGGATCAGTTTTTCGACCTCGAGGTAACGCAGCGGGTCGTTCGCCTTCACCGCGTGCCGGCAGACCGTCTTCGCAATCATGTCCTCACCGAGACGGAGAGCGGAGCTGCTGTTGCTCATGTTGCGCAGACCATCAATCACCTCTCGCATGAAGGTGGCGGCGTCGACCGCGTGGAGGAAGGTCGGCAGGCTATCGATCTTAAAGGTGTTGGCGCCGAATGGCTCGATGCCGATGCCCATTTTTTGGAGCGCAGCCACGTTGCGCTCGACCCACTCGGCATCGCGCGGGGGCAGATCGAACGTCTGCGGCAACAGCAGCCGCTGTGAGGGGACGCCCTTCTCTTCCATTCGCCGCCGTAGCTCCTCGAAGAGAACGCGCTCGTGCGCTGCGTGCTGGTCGACGAGCACGAGCCCGTTCGCGTTTTCCATCAGCACGTAAAGCTTGTTTAGCACGCCGATGATCTGGAATTCCTGAGACGCGGGCGCGGCGATCGCGTCGCCATTGTTCGCGAGGTTCTCGCTCCAGGCGGGAGGTCCCTCCGCATCCTCGTGGGACGGCGGAACGACGGGTGGCGGTGCAAAGCGGGATTCCACCGTGGGTGTTCGCAATTCGAACTGGTCGAACTCGCGGTGTGGGAGGTTTGTTTGTTGAGGGCCGCGCGCGATTTCTGGCAACTGATTTAGCCGCTCGACCGGCGGCTCAGCAGGCGCACTGAATTGCTGCTGCCAATCGCTCCGGCCGCCTTCCAAGGTGCGGCGGATCGCTTCCACGAGCGCTTCGCGGACACCGGCGGGATCGCGGAAACGCACTTCGCGTTTTGCGGGATGGACGTTCACGTCAACCGCCGCCGGATCGATCGTGAGGAACAGGAACGTGACGGGAAATTGCCCCTTCATCAGCGCGGTGTGATAGCCCTCGCGCAACGCCGCCGTGAGGACCGGGCTCTCGATCGCGCGGCCATTCACAAACACGAGCTGCTGCGTGCGCGTTTGCCGGCTTAAGCCTGCGCGGCCGATCAGGCCCGAGATCTCAATGCGCGAACGGCCACCGGCACTCTGCACCTCGAGGAGTTGCGCCACCAGGTCGCTGCCGTGGAGATCGCGAATGCGCTCGCGCAGCGAACTGGCCGCAGGTAGCTGAAAAGCAATCTTCTCGTCGCGCACGAACGCAAATGCGATCTGTGGATGGCCCGTCGCCTGAAGGTAAAGCTGGTGCTCCACGTTCCGGCTCTCCGTGTTTTCCGACCGGAGAAATTTCCGGCGCGCCGGCAAATTGTAGAACAACGAGCGCACTTCAATCTGCGTTCCCGGTGCTTCACCACCGTCGCGCACGGTCTCGATGCGCCCGCCGGAGACGACGATCTCCGTGCCTGCGACCGCTCCCGCCTCGCGAGTCGTCAGGCGGAAACGCGAAACGCTGGCGATGCTCGGAAGCGCTTCGCCGCGGAACCCAAGGGTGCCGATGGCCGCCAGGTCTTCCGACGAACGGATCTTGCTTGTCGCGTGCCGCTCGAGACAGAGCAGCGCGTCGTCGGGATCCATCCCGCAGCCATCGTCCACCACACGGATGAGCGAGATGCCGCCGCGCCGGATGCTGGTTTGGATGGTGCGCGCACCGGCGTCGATACTGTTCTCGACCAGCTCCTTCACGACCGACGCCGGCCGCTCGACCACCTCGCCCGCCGCCACCTGGCTGGCGAGGATTTCGGGCAACAGCTGGATGCGGCTCATGCGTTCCTCGAATTTAGATTTTCGATGCTCGATTGCACGTGGAGAATGGCACGCGCGCCAACGCGGCCGCCGCTGCTCCGGTTGACTTGCCGGGGCGTGACGATAGTTTCCGGCGTCGATGATCAACGTCACGGATAACGCCGTTCGGCACCTCCGCTCCCTCCTGGAGGAGCACTCTGCCTTCGGGCAGAAAGGGCTCCGCGTGCAGATCGCAAAGGGCGGATGCTCGGGCCTGCAATACGAGATGTTGCTCGACGCGCCGAAAGAAGGCGATGCGGTGGTCGGTCGCGACGGCGTGGAGTTTCTGGTCGACGCCGAGAGCGGCGCGCTGCTGCGAGGCGCGACGCTTGATTATCACGACGGCCTCACCGGCACCGGTTTCCAGATTTTGAATCCGAACGCGGCACGGACCTGCGGCTGCGGCACGTCGTTCGAAGCCGCACGCCCCGCTTGATTTGAGATCCGCGGACGAGCGCGTTTAGATGGATCATACTCTCTTCCGCTACGACGAGCCGTATGCGCCGCGGCAGCGCCGGGCGAACTGGTTTGCGTGGACGATTGCGATCCTGCTGCTCATCGGGCTGACGCTCGCCGTCTGGCTCGGCAGCTACTACATCTTCGGCCAACCCGAGCGCCCCGACAGCTATCGGATTCTCCAGAAGCTGAAGAAGATCGATCAGCCGAAGCGCTTCCAGCTGACGGCAGCGCCGGCGGGAGAGTTCCTGAATCCGAAGCAGCTGCACGACCGCTGCAGCGCGCTCCGTCCAGCCGAGCTGGCGAAGTTGAACGCCGAGCTGGCGCGCAATTACATCCGCAATTTTCAGCAGGTGCGCGGGCAGGTGCCGTACGTGGTCGGGCGGTTCACGATCATGGAGGCGCGCGAGCTGACGCCTAACGACTTGTTTAAGTCCGGCATGGTTGCGCTGACGAGCGCCGTCGACTACGGCGAACTGCTGCTCGAGCATATTTACCCGGCCGACGCGCAGGCGGTGCCGTTGATGAAGGGGACGCTCGCGACCGGGCTGGAGATCAAACTGGAGCGGGCGCACGACCTATCCGCAGTGATCCACGCTGAACGGCTGCCCGATGGACGCGTCATGATCACGACCGTCCCGCTCCTGTACGGGAGCTATACAGTCACGCAGGGCCGCGGAAGCTTCAGCTTGGAACCGCCGTTCGACCTGAACATGGCGGCCGGTTGGCCGTTGTTTAAAGATCCGATGCGGAAGGCCGCGGAAGCGCGTTACGCGAGTTATCGCGAGAAGCTGGCGCCGCCTACGCAGGGTCTTGCGATTCCCGGTCTCGTGCCGCCGAGCGACAAGCCAGCGGTGGCTACGAATGAACTCATCCGCGTCGAGCCCGCCATGCCGGTCGATGCACCACCGGCCACGGCAGTGACACCCGCGCCTGCAGTGGCGGCGGCGGCGAGCGCGACGCCGAAGGGTGGGAAAGTGGCGAAGACTTCGCCCGCGCCCGCTGCCTCGCCTGCGCCCCGAGCGGTCGCTGCGAAGCCGGGCACGTCACCAGCTCCCGCTGCAGCCGTCGCCGCTGGGAAGGCGGGCGCGGCCGTCTCGACTGCGTCCGGAGCTCCTGCGGTCGCCGTTTCACCCGGGGCCGCCGTGGCGCTGGCATCTCCAGCAGCCACTCCACCGGGAGCTGCTGCTCCTTCCGCCGCTCCGGTTCTGCCGCCCGGCACCGACCAGACTCTCGCTTCGACTGCCGGCGGTGGGACTTGGAAAACCTATCCAGCGGGCAAGATGCCGCAGGGGCGCCTGATCGCGACTGGCGATCTCCGCGATGTCGCCGAGCGCGGAATGACGGGCGAGCGCGTCTATTTGCGCGGTCAATTTGTCGTTAACTTCACCGAGTCGAACCGCGCCGTCCTGCGCCCGCGCAGCAACATGGCGGAATCAATGCTGCGGCTCGGGGCGCCCTCGTCGACGCGCATCATCGTGGAGTTCCCTTCTGGAATGGCGCCGCCGACACAAGGGGCAGTGGTCAGCCGCGATGAAGCGCGACCTTATGAAATCACCGAAGTGCGCAAGCAGGCGGACGGCCAGTTGAACGTCTTCGTCCGCGAGATCATGCAGTAGGGCTGTCCGCCGTCGGCGGCGGCAAGCGTTGCTTACCGTCCGCGCGTTTCGGCGATGACCTGGTTGTTTCTGATCTCGAACCGCTCGATCTCCTGATCTTGCAACCAGTCGGTGATCAGCCCGCGCACGGAAGGGGACCCAAAGAATCGTTGATCGAGAAATGTCTCCGGCACCGTCTGGCCGGCGACCTGCACGTTCGAAATCTGCGCCTTCGCCGGGTCGCCGTCGGGTGACGGCCGCACCGTCGCAGCGCCATTGAAGTAGCGGCCTTCCACACCGAACAGCGTTCCTGCCCAGCTGCCGGTGTTGCCCCCAAGAAGGTCGCTCATCGGGATGCTCACCTTCACGTGACCAACGTTCTCCTGCACGGAGACTTGTGCCTTTCCGCGGAGCTTCGGATCGTTTTGCAGGAGCATGTTGATCTCCTGGTCGGTGAGTTGAATGCGCGCCTTCTGGTGTCGATCAGCCGCTTTCTCAAATGCGCGCCAGCGTTGCTGGAGCGCGGCGATTGACGGCTCGGAAGAACCCCGCTGCAGCCCCTCGTCGGTCTCAGCAGACTCTTCAGCGTCGGTCGGCTCGCCTGCGTCGGCGTCCGCTTCGAGCTCCTGCGCGTCACCTTCTTGCGACCCGGTGGTGAGCTCCGGGAAGCTTGTGGGCGTGGCGGTGGAGTAGGTGTTCTGAAGGCGTTTGATCGCCCAGAACGTCCCACCGGCGAAAGCGATCACGAGCAGAAACGCCAGCGCCACGAAGAGCAGGCATCCCTTGCCGAAGCAGCCGCCGGCGCCACTCTCCTGTTGACGCGGGGTCTTCATGTTCGCGGACCTTCCGCGGCAGCGAGCCGCCTTTGCGTCGTCATCAACTTCTCATACAAGCTTTGCAGGCTCTCCGAAAGCAAACGCGTGCCGGAAAGCACCGGTATGAAGTTCGTGTCGCCGTTCCACCGCGGCACGATGTGCAGATGCAGATGATGGGGAACGCCTGCACCGGCGCACTGGCCGAGATTCAGTCCCACGTTGAACCCCTGCGCTTTCATCGCGGCACGCAGCAGCGTCTGGCCATGAATTGCGAGATTCCAGAGCTCGATGACTTCGTTCTCGCCTAACGAAGCGGCGTCGCCGGTTTTGCGATACGGAACCGCCATCAGGTGTCCCACGGCGTAGGGGTAGCGGTTCATCATCAGGAACGCGTTCTTCCGGCGCGTGAGCACGAGATGCGCGACATCGTCACTGGCACGCGCAGCGTCCGAGAGGAAATGAGGATTGCTCTTCTCCTGCTCGAAATACTCGACTCGCCAGGGGCACCAGAGCGCCTCAATATCCGCCTTTGGGAATTCAGTGTCGTCGCTCAAGCGGAACGAAAATCGTGCTGAATCGCCGTGAAGTCGAGCGGGCATTACCGGCACGGTTCTATTGTGGAGCCGTCGCTGCCGGCGACTTCACCAACAGCACGTAACGGCGCACGCGACCGTTTTGCGTGATAGCCCCCGCGAGCGGCGACGCTTCCGCACCGGAAACCTGTCCTTGAAACACCTGCGCCTGCTCTGCCGGCACGACCACCGCATCTAGCGTTCCGCTGTTCCACCGTTCCATCGCCTCGTCGAGCTTGATGAACCGCGTGCGTTGCAGATACAGGAGAAGGCCTTCGTGTTTCCCTTGAACGACCTCATAGCGCCAGCCGCGTTCTGCCGCGTCGTGCCGCACGAGGGTGCCAAATCGCGCGAACGCTCCTTCGTCCGCACGATAGCTGATGATCATCCGCTGCGCCGCGTATCCGGTGGTAAACACCGCCGCGAACACCACCGCCACTGCGCTCCACCGGCGCACGCGCGGCCCGAGCGTTTCATCGCGCCAGGCATTTCCGACCTGCGCCGCGAGCAGCAGGCAAAGTGGCGGGATAATGGGGAAAATGCGGTCGACGCGCTTTGAAGGAATCAGCGACATCACGAGCAATCCGCCGGCGCTCCAGCAGATCAACCAGCGCGTCGCAGGTGAGATCCGTCGCCACCGTGCCGCGAATCCGATTTTCTCGCGCCGCCACCCTACCGCCGCGAGCGCGATGAGCAGCACACTCCACGGCGCGAACTTGTGGAGGAGATGCGGGAAATAGAAGAGGAGGGGCTGCGGGCGGTGCACAGTCTCGCCGAAACGGCCGGCGAACTCCTTCAGCACGACTTGCTCGTAAAACTCCGGCACCCACGCGATTCCAGCGGCCGCCCACGCGAGAAACACAGCGAGTGACGCAACCCACGGCCACCACCCCGACCAGGGGCTCGCGCGCACTCCGTTCGCGCGACCGATCAGCTGGAAGACGACGAGCCCCGGCAGCAGAAACGCGTAGACGATCGGCCCTTTCACCAGCATCGCGGTGGTGAGCAGCACGAACACGATCAGGCGGTCGCGTGCCGTCCAGGCGTCGCCGCTCTGCACCTTCCGCCAGATGTTGGCGCCGAGCAGAAAGACAACGAGCGCCAGGGGCATGTCGGTCCGGACCAGAGTCGCGAGTCGCGGCGACAGCAGGTTCAAACCAAACGCGCACAAGGCGACCACTCCCGCGGCGATGCCGTACGACGCCGTCGCCGTTCGCGTCAGCGCGTACAGCAGCAGCGCCGCCGCAGCCAGCGAGGGCAGACGCCAAGCCGCGTCCCACGATCGCGTCGCTGCATAGACGGCCGCCGATACCCAGCCGATGAGCGGCGGCTTCGTGGCAACTTTCCCGCTCGGCGTGTGCTGATAAAGCCACTGCCCGTCGTTCACCATCTCAAAGGAAGTGAATGCTTGCTTCGCCTGGTCATAATCGTCCAGGTGCCACGGCAAATTCGTGACGGCGAAGAGCACCGCGGTGAGAAGAGCTACCGCCCAGAACGTGCTCCTGCGCTCGAGCAGCGGCGCGGCGACCTCGAGCTGCCTTGTCACGCGGCGATCACTCGCGCCAAAGAATCGCGCGGACGGGCGAACCATCAGCGCCGGCAATCTTCAGCGGCAGCGCGAGGAAGTGGTAACGGCCAGCGGAGACACCACAGAGATCGAGCGACTCGACGATATTGATTCCGGCGGCGCCGAGCGCGTGATGATTCACCAACTCCTTCGCGTCGATTTCGTCCACTGATGGAACGTCGAGGCCGAGCAGCTTTACTCCCCTCGCCTTCAGCCAGGCAGGCACATCGCGCGCCACCGTCGGAATTGGATCAGGAAAAACTTTCGGATCGCGCCAGACACCGCTCTTCAACAGCAGCCGACCGGTCGCTTCGAGCTCATCCGCCGCCGGTTCAAGATCCGAGATCTGCACCTGCGGCAGGCGCGTAGCTCCGGCCGTCCGCTCGTATCGCTCCGTCAGGTCGACCACAACCGCCGGTCCGAAGTACGTCTCCAGTTTCGCCTGCTCCATGGTCCAGCCGTTGTCGTCGAAGTGATACGAGGCATCGGCGTGCGTGCCGTTATGCAGGCTCATGTTGATCGAGCCGACGTTGACGCTCGAGCCTTCCGCGATTCGTCCGTTCACCTGATAGGTGAACCCTACGTCGCCGGGCCACGGCGGAAGCTCTGCCGAGAGTGTCCGGGAGATGTCGAAGATTTTCATGAGTCAAGAGATGCGCGGCGAACTTGCGTCACGAGCCTGCCAAGACAAACGTGGCTCAGTCACTGCAGCGAGAGGTTCCTCGACTCCGCGCGGAATGACAAAAGAAAACGCGAGCACGCTTCGTCATGACAGAAGGATCGAACGAAATCCGCAATTACATCGACGGGCAATACGTCGCTCCGGTTGGTGGCGCCTACCTGGACAACATCGAGCCTGCTACCGGCAAGCCATACTCGCAGGTCCCCGACAGCGACGCGCGTGACGTAGAGCTCGCGGTCACCGCGGCGGAGAGAGCGTTCGAGAAATGGTCGCGCACGCCCGCCGCTGAGCGCTCGAAACTTTTGCTGCGCGTCGCAGATGCGATTGAGCGGGACCTTGAGAGATTCGCACTCGCGGAATCGGTCGACACCGGCAAGCCGCTCTCGCTCGCGCGCAACCTCGACATTCCGCGCGCGGCCAGCAATTTCCGTTTCTTCGCCACTGCGATCCTGCACACCGAAAACGAGGCGCACGTCACCGATGGGATGGCGTTCAACTACACGCTGCGCCAGCCCCGCGGCATCACCGGGCTGATCTCGCCGTGGAATCTGCCGCTCTATCTGTTGAGCTGGAAAATCGCGCCCGCGATCGCCTGCGGGAACACCGCGGTCGCCAAGCCGAGCGAGCTCACGCCGATGACTGCGCACCTGCTCTGCCAGGCGTGCCGCGAGGCTGGGTTGCCCGACGGAGTGCTGAACATTGTGCACGGCACCGGGCCGAAAGTCGGCCAGGCGATCACCGCGCATCCGAAGATCAACACGATCTCGTTCACCGGCGGCACGTTGACCGGCAAAAAAGTCGCGGAGACCTGCGCGCCGATGTTCAAGAAGATCTCGCTCGAACTCGGCGGCAAAAATCCGAACATTGTCTTCGCCGACGCCGACCTCGACGCAGCGATCACCGGCAGCGTCCGCTCCTCGTTCGCGAATCAGGGGCAGGTCTGTCTCTGCGGCTCGCGCATCTTCGTGGAACGCGCGGCATACCAGAGTTTCGTCGACGGCTTCGTGGACAAAACGTCGAAGCTGCGGATGGGCGATCCACTCGACCCGGCGACCGAGCAGGGCGCCATCGTCTCGAAGACGCAGCTCGAGAAAGTGAAGTTCTACGTCGATCTCGCGCAGCAGGAAGGCGGCCGCGTCGTGCTCGGCGGATCTCCCCCGGAGCAGATCAACGACCGCTGCCGCGATGGCTTTTTCTTCCAGCCGACGATCATCACCGACCTGCCGGTCGGATGCCGCACGAACCGGGAGGAGATTTTCGGACCGGTCGTTTCCATCACCCCGTTCGACAGCGAAGAGGAAGTGATCGGGCACGCCAACGACAGCGAGTATGGTCTCGCCTCGAGCGTCTGGACACAGAATCTGAACCGCGCGCATCGCGTGGCGGAGCAAATTCACACCGGGACCGTCTGGGTGAATTGCTGGCTCTTGCGCGACCTGCGAGTGCCGTTCGGCGGGATGAAGCAGAGCGGCATCGGCCGCGAAGGCGGAAACGAAGCGCTCCACTTCTTCACCGAGCCGAAGAACGTCTGTATCGCGAAATAGCTCGGCGTCTCCAGCGGGTGCCGATTACAACTGCTCCATGTGTCGAAACATCAAGACGCTGCACAACTTCGAACCGCCCGCCACCGACGAGGAGATTCGCGCGTCGTCGTTGCAGTTTGTGCGCAAGCTGAGCGGCTTCACCCATCCTTCCAAAGCCAACGAACAAGCGTTTAATCACGCGGTGGACTCGATCGCCTCAGTCGCCGAAGAGCTGCTTTCTTCGCTGGTGGCAAACTCCGCCCCGCGGGACCGCGAGACTGAAGCAGCGAAAGCGCGCGCGCGGTCTCTCAAGCGCTTCGGTCTCGCACCGACAGCCGCTGCCACCCCGCACACCCACGTTTGAGCACCGCATCCGTGGCCCTGTCGTCCCACGTCTTGAGCCTCGAACCCTTCTTGTCATGAGGGAGAGCTTCGAAAGCCAGCGCGCGCCGGAGCCGGTCGGCGCATTCCCACACGCCAAACGCGTTGGTGATCTCCTCTTCCTTTCCGGAATCGGTCCGCGTGTTCGCGGCAGCAAGGAGATTCCGGGAGTCACGCTCAGCAGCGACGGCAACATCGCCAGCTATGACATCGAGACGCAGTGTCATGCCGTCTTCGAGAACGTGCGGCTCGTGCTCGAGGACGCCGGTGCGAATTGGAACCACATCGTCGACGTCACCGTTTTTCTCACCGACATGAAGAAGGACTTCGCCACGTTCAACGGCATCTACCCGCAATATTTTGCAGGCCCTGGAAAGCCAAACCCGACCCGCACAACCATCGAAGTACGCGCGCTGCCGACTCCCATTGCGATCGAGTTGAAGGTAATCGCCACCGCACCGCCGAAGTAGCAAAGCCGCTCTGGTTGACGCCGACAGCCCCGTGAGACAGAATTGTATCACATGAAGACCGCGACCGTGCGTGACCTGCGGAACAACTTCGCCAGCCTCGCGAAGTGGATCGCACACGGCGAACAAATCATCATCACCCGGAACGGGAAGAGATTCGCGACGCTGGCACCCGCCACACCGGTGACGCGCGGAAAATCGCGGAAAGTCGATTGGGCGGCGCGTGAAAAGAGCTTCACACCCGTGGGCCGAAAACTCACCAAAGCCGAAACGGAGGCCTTCTGGAGCAGCTTGCGCGATTAGCTGCCGCGGAGGTCGACTGCTACGCCGACAGCAGCTTTCTCGTTTCGCTCTACCGGAACGACTCGAATCGGGCAGCTGCCGACAAGTTCATGCTTAGACACGGTCCGCTGCTGGCGTTCTCGCCGCTAAACCGCATTGAGCTGCGGAATGCGCTGCGGAACGCGTGTTCCTTCGGTCAGATTACCGAGAGCGAGAAGCGCGCGGCTTTTCGCCGGATCGACGCCGATCTCGCGGAGGGCATTCTGAGTCACCTTTTGATTACCTGGACAAATGTCTTCCAGGAAGCGGACGAACTGAGCGAAAAACACGCCTTCCGCGAGGGCCAGCGCACCATCGACCTGCTGCACGTCGCGATTGCACGTGGCTGCGGCGCGAAAACGTTCCTCTCGTTTGACACCCGCCAACGGAGATTAGCGCAAGCCGCCGGCCTCAAAGTAAAGCCATGAACTTTTCTGCTGACGAAGCATTTGCGCTGCAACTTGACGCGGAGGATCCGCTCCGCGCGTTTCGCGATCGTTTCCACATTCCATCCGGCAGCGATGGCAAGCCGCTTATTTACCTGGTCGGCAACTCGTTAGGCTTGATGCCGAAAGCGACGCGAGGCGTGGTCGAGCAGGAGCTGAACGACTGGGCAAACCTTGCAGTCGATGGGCATCTGGAAAGCGCTACGCCTTGGTATTCGTATCACGAGACGCTGCGGGAACCGGCGGCACGACTGGTCGGGGCGTTGCCGCATGAAGTCGTCTGCATGAACAGCCTCACGGTGAACCTGCACCTGATGATGGCGAGCTTTTACCGCCCGACGAACGGTCGCTCGAAGGTCCTGATGGAAGAGCCGGCGTTTCCTTCCGACACCTATGCCGTGAAGTCGCAGATCGTTCACCACGGATTCGAGCCGCGGGACGCGCTGCTGCTCGCTCGACCGCGAGCTGGTGAGCTAACCATCCGCACCGACGAGATCGAAGCTCTGCTCGAAAAAAGCGGCGAGCAGATCGCCCTCGTGCTGCTCGCCGGCGTGAACTTCTTCACCGGCCAGTTTTTCGACCTCAAGAGAATCACGGCCGCGGCGCAGAAGCGGGGCTGCCTCGTCGGGATCGACCTCGCCCACGCCGTCGGTAACGTGCCTCTCCGCCTGCACGACTGGAATGTCGATTTCGCCGTGTGGTGTTCCTATAAATACCTGAACTCCGGGCCGGGCGCGGTGGCCGGTGCATTCGTGCATGAACGGCATGCGCGGAATGCGAATCTGCCGCGCCTCGCCGGTTGGTGGGGCAACGATCCCGCGACTCGCTTCCAGATGCACCTCCTGCCGGAGTTCGTGCCAGTGCCGTCGGCGGACTCGTGGGCAGTCAGTAACCCGCCGATTTTTTCAATGGCGCCGCTCCGCTCGTCCTTCGCGATTTTCGACGAAGCAGGCGGCATGGAAAATCTGCGCGCCAAGTCAATCCAACTGACGGGGTATCTCCAATTCCTGCTCGACCAGGCTCCGTCGGAGATGTTCACCATCATCACTCCGCGTGAGCCTAACGAGCGTGGATCTCAGCTCTCAATCCTTGTGCACGACCAGCCGAAAGAGCTGTTTGCGAGACTCGAAGCGGCGGGCGTGAAATGCGATTTCCGCGAACCGAACGTGATTCGCGCCGCGCCGACTGCCCTCTACAACAGCTTCCACGAAGTGTGGCGATTCGCCAGGCTGCTGACGGAGCATTGAGACAGGCGATTGCCGCCAGGCAAACACGCCGCGACCTCTTTCCTGCTTCCCAGCTTTCGTGATCCGTAGAATCCTCGCCCCGTGACGAAGTTCAGCCTGATCGGCAGCGGCCTCGCCGGCGGGATGATGGCGGCGTTCCTCGGGCGCCGCGGCGATGAGGTCGACCTGTTCGAGCGACGGCCTGATCCACACGCCGGCAATCTCGTCGGCGGTCGTTCGATCAACCTGGCGCTCTCGACCCGCGGCATTCACGCCCTTCAGCAACTCGGCATTGCGGAGGAAGTGTTACGCCACGCGATTCCGATGCGCGGCCGCATGATCCATGACAAATCCGGCGAACTGCATTTCACGCCTTACGACCGCGACCCCACCAAGTGCATCAACTCGATCGGCCGCGGCGCGCTCAACACCGCCACGCTCGAAGCGGCGCAGCGCTACCCGAACGTGCGCGTCCACTTCAACCATCGCTGCACCGCCGTAGATCTCGACGCGCCCGCCGCCCAGCTGCTCAACACGGAGACGAACGAGACGCTGCACGCACGCGCGGACGCCATCATCGGCGTCGATGGCGCCTTCTCCGCGGTGCGGCGCGCGATGCAGCGGCTCGATCGTTTCGAGTACAGCCAGAGCTACCTGCCACACGGCTACCAGGAGTTAACCATTCCGCCGGCGTCCGACGGGAGCTGGCCGATGGAGAAGCACGCGCTCCACATCTGGCCGCGGAAAAGTTTCATGATGATCGCGCTGCCGAACCCGGACGGCTCGTTTACCTGCACGCTGTTCTGGGAATTTGCCGGGCCGCGCAGCTTTGAAAGCACCCGGAGTGACGACGATTTCCGCCGCTTCTTCGAGGAAGAATTCCCGGATGCCGTGCCGCTGATGCCGGGCTTGCTGGAAGACTTCCGGAACAATCCGACCGGTTCACTCGTGACAATCCGCTGCGCGCCCTGGCATTACGGAGACAAGATTGCGCTGCTCGGCGATGCGGCACACGCGGTCGTGCCGTTTTACGGGCAGGGCATGAATGCGGCTTTTGAAGATTGTGTCGTGCTCGACGAATGTCTCGCCGAATTCAGCGGCGAGCGCGGCCGCGCGTTCGCGGAGTATTTCGCCCGCCGCAAGGAGAACAGCGACGCTCTGGCGGAGCTTGCCGTCCACAACTTCATTGAGATGCGCGACAAGACGGTTTCGAAGCGGTTTCGCGCGAAGAAGAAGCTCGACCACCTCCTGGAGGGTTGGCTGCCCGGCGTTTATCTGCCGCTCTATACGATGGTGTCGTTCAGGCGCATTCCCTATGCGGAAGCCGCGCGGCGTGCGCGCCGGCAGGATGCGATCGTCTATGCCAGCCTTGCCGCACTCGCTTTACTCGCTGCGATCCTGTCGGTGATGCTGATTGCCTAAGTCGGACCGTCGCTCCCGAACCCGCTAGGCCGGGCGAGCTGCCCTGCTCTTTTTCGCCCCTTCGGCTGCAGGACGCACCGCCAGCTTGCGACCTTTGAATTGAATTC
Organism: Chthoniobacterales bacterium; assembly: GCA_013694595.1. GTDB lineage: Bacteria > Verrucomicrobiota > Verrucomicrobiia > Chthoniobacterales > UBA10450 > JACCTI01. The sequence goes on along the minus strand of JACDCC010000047.1, from coordinate 21,539 downwards.
CGTTCAGCTTCTTCAGCACGAGGTCAACACGCGCTTCGGCGACATCCACGAGCGTCTTCGTCGCCTGCAAATGAATCGCGCCGATCTCCCCTTTCGGAATCGCCGTCACGCCCGCGATCACACCTACAAAGTCCCCCGGCTGCACCGCATGTGCTCGACCCACATTAAACGCCAGCCGCACCATCCCCGGCTCGTGCGACACCGTCCCCGCTTCTTCTCGCGGACCTGTATGCGGCCGTTCAGGGCGCCCGCGGCCGCCGCCGTCGTGGTCATCCCGTCCCCGCTCCCGCCGCTCCCGCGCGCCCGGATCCGGAAAGTTCCGGCTGGAGCTGCGATCTTCCGGTATCGCCTGGCCGCCGCGCGGCTTCTCTTCGCCTAACAAGTGGATCAACGCCGAAGCGATATCGGTGGGCGAATAGTTCTGCTCCAGCAGACTGTCGAGCAGCTCGTCGTGCCTTTTGTACTCACCTTTCTGCAGCGTCTCGCGCAGCGCTTCGGCGAAGGCGGTGGCACGCTTTCCTTCCACCTCCTCCGCCGACGGGATCTTCGCCCGGCGGATCCGGCTCTTCGTGAAGCGCTGGATGTTCTCGAGCCGGTAAATCTCGCGGCCTGCCACAAATGTTACCGCCTTCCCCCCTTTACCGGCGCGCCCGGTCCGACCGATGCGATGGACGTAATCCTCGCCATCGTGTGGCAGGTCGAAATTGAACACCACCTCGATGTCGTCCACGTCGAGACCACGGGCCGCCACATCGGTGGCCACCAGAATCTCGACCGCGCGTCTGCGGAAGCGAGCCATCACGCGCTCGCGCATCGCTTGCGTCATGTCGCCGTGCAGCTTGTCCGCGGTGTAACCGCGCGCGATCAGGTGCTCGGTGAGCTCGTCAACCATCATCTTGGTCGCGCAGAAAATGATCGCGAGCTTCACGTCCTCGAGGTCGATCAAGCGGCAGAGCACCTCCAGCTTCGAGCGCCGATCTACTTCGTAGTAGACCTGATCGATCGCCGGCACTGTCAGCGCCTGCGCTTCCATCCGGACGCTGACCGGCTCGCGCGTAAACGTTTTGATCAGCTCCTGGATCGGCCGCGGGATCGTCGCGGAGAAGAAGACCGTCTGCCGCTCCTCAGGGACCTGGCGCAGGATCGTTTTGATGTCGTCGACGAAGCCCATGTCGAGCATCCGATCGGCCTCATCGAGGATCACCATCTTGATCTGGTCGAGCTTCAGGCTTTTGCGCTCGAGGTGATCCATCACGCGTCCGGGCGTGCCGATGATGATCTGCGCGCCCGCGCTCAACCCGCGGAACTGCCGCTCGTACGATTGCCCGCCGTAGATCGGGAGCTCACGCACGCCGCGCTTGAAGAATGCCAGCTTCGCGATCTCCTCCGCCACCTGAACGGCGAGTTCGCGCGTCGGGCAAAGGATCAACACCTGCGGCGCACGCAGCGATGCGTCGACCAGCTGAATGGCGGGAATACCGAACGCTGCCGTCTTCCCGGAGCCGGTCTGTGATTGGCCGACGACATCCGCGCCCTCGAGCAACACCGGGATCGCGGCGGACTGAATCGGCGAAGCCTCCTCAAAACCCATCCGCTCGATCCCCTTCAATATCTCCGGCGCGAGACCGAGTTCTGAAAACAGCTTCTTCTGCATGGGCTACAATCGCAGCGTCTTCGCCAATCAGCGGACCTTTTTAATCGCGGCGAACTCGGGATAGTTTGCGCGCCGCAACCCGGCATTGACCTGCGCCGGCTGCGCCCAGTTCGCGACGGTCCGTGTGAGAACGCCGAGCCGGTCCAACCTCATGCGCAAATTGGCTTCCAGCTCGCGTTCAACTCGCTCGCGCAGACCCGCTACCGCGCCGCTGCGGGCGAAGTCCCAAGCATCATCGCCGCGCGCCTGCCGGAGGCTGTCCTCCAGCGCAAACAGCGCCCGCTCGAGTTCCGCGTGAACGGCGTGCATCTGTGAGACACTCGTCTGATCGCTGAATTGGTCCGATTGAATGTCGCTGAGCGCGAGCAGGATCTCCAAATGCGCAATGTCTGTCGCGGCATACGCCTCCTGGACCTCATGCCAGATGGCCGACGCGGCGACGTTCCCATCCGCGCGGAGGTCGGGGTGCAAACGGCGAACCAACAGACGATACAATTCCTTTACGCGCGCATCGATCGGTGTCGCAGCCGGCTCCTCCTCCGCTGGCTGGCGGCGCGCCTCCTCCGCTCGCCGGAAATTATCCGTGGGCAGCGCCTGCGGCGGTCGACTGCGGAACATGTGCGATTTGAAAGCTTCAAACGTCTTCGTGTAGGCGGCATCGTCGAGCTTATCGGGGTTGGTGCCCATGAACTTCTGCACCCATTCCTGAAACAACGCTTCCTTCTCAAACTCGGTGACGCTCCGCTCCTGCCCCGCCTGGGCGCGGGGTCGCGGCGCGGGCTCCTGCTCTGCTGCCAACGCGGGATTTCCTCGCCGCAGCATCACGCGCTGATACGCAGTATACGGGTCGTAAAAACCGCGCCGCATTTCCATTTCCACCTCGTGCACGAGCGTCTCGTGACCGCGGATCTGCACCTCCAGATCGCGCAGCTCGCTCAGGAGCGCCCCGAACTCCCGCGCGCGCCAGCGAACAAAGCTCGGCTTATCCTCGCGCTCGAACCGGTGCCACGCGGCGCGTGTTTGCTCGAGCCGCGCCATCGCCGCGCTGCATTCCCTGCCGGCGGCGCGGCGGATCGGATTCTGGTCGATCAGAATCAACTCCCAAACCGGCTCTGCGGCGCGCGCACTGGTTGTCCTTCTGCGCGTTGTTTTCCACTCCCCCGCCATCCCGCGAAATCTACGCATCGGCTGCCGCGAAGGAAACGCTTTCACTCGCTCAAACCGACACGATGAAGTGACCGAGCCGGTTGAGATTTCCGGAAAATCAGACTTTCAATCCCGCGTCGGCCTTCACCAACAACACCGTTCAAGCCAGACCTTCCGGAATCGGCCGGGTGTCGCCGGAGATCTCGTGAGCAGCGTCATGGTGGCTTCGTGTCGGAACGGCGCGGCGATTGCCAGCCACTGGAGCCGCGGTAGCTGCGCGAGGCGCTGAGGCCGAGAGCTTCGAGCGCAGGATCATGCTCGCGCGTCTTGATCCACAACTTCAGGTCGTCGTTGAAGAGCACCGACTCGCAGGTGTAACACGCCGGGATTTCGTCGGCGTATCCCATGTAGGTAACCACCCGCGTTCCGAGCGGGCGCACTCCGAGCCTCTCAGCAACGTGGCTCGTGTAGCGCTTGAACAGCTCGATCGAGAGCGGAACGACGGCATCGATTTTGTGCCCCTCGAACATGTTTTCCTCGAACGGATTGAAGAGGTAAAACGCGTCATAATTCTCGAACTCGACGTCCATGATGTTCGCGCACAGGAAGTCGACCGTTCCTGAGAGCTGAAGATCCGCCGCCGCTTTCGTGGCTGCTGCAACGAGCGCGCTCCTTTGCTCGACACCGGTGAATCTTCCCTCCGTCACCTGCGCGCCGACGAGACAGAACTTGCCAGGCCCGCATCCGACGTCCAGGACGCGCGTGCCGGCCCTCGTGACGAGTAGTTTCGCGGCCTCGGCCGCAACGTCGACGGGCGTCCAGAAAATCGGCGAAAGCTCCCGGATCCCGGCGGAGTAGATCAAGTCGAACTTTTCGCCTTCGAGCGACATCGCCTACCGCTTCAGATCCTCCCGCGCGGCGCGGGAATCCTTGTGCGCGGAGTCGATTCGGAGAGCCGTTTCGTATTCCGCACGGGCAGCCTGACGGTCGCCATTCTTCTCCAGGATTCCGCCGAGACGATGATGTGCTGACGCGAGCGGCGGATATTCCAGCTCAGGCCGGATCGGTAGCGCCAGGTAAGTGCGGAGCGCTTTCTCTCCACGATCCAACTGCGCTCCACTGAGGGATGCGGCGCGTCCCAGTTGATACAGCGCGATCGGATATTTCGGATCGAGCGCGAGCGCCCGGTCGAGCGCTGCGAACGATTTCTCCCATTCCTTCAGCCCCTGATACAAAATCGCGATCGACACGTGAGGTCGGGGACGCGCCGGATTCAATCGGATCGATTTCTCGTGCATCGCGATCGCTTCACGCGGCTTCTTGTCGCGCGCGAGGAAGTCGGCCTCGATCTGCGTCGCAAGCGCCGGATCTTTCTGGCGGATGATCGCCACCTGCTCGGCGGCTTTCGCGTTGCTGCCACCAAACAAGCGCGGCACGACGCGATAAAGCACCGCCAGGTCGTGGCGCGCTTCGAGGTTGTTCGGCTCGAGCTCGATCGCCTTCTCGAACTCAGCTTTGACTTTGTTCGCGCCACCAATTCCCGCTGCGATCCCCTTCTGCGCCGTCTGCAATCCGCGGGCGCGTCCGAGCCACTGCCGATGCCTGGAGTTCGCGGGCTCTGCCGCGACGCAGTTCTCAAAGAGCGGCAGGGCCGCTGCGACATCATTCCGGCGCAGCAGCTCACGCGCTTGCAGATGAAGCGCGTCGGCGTTTTGCGCGGCAGCGACAGACACGCCCACCACGGTCAATGCCAGCGTGGCGGCGGCGAGATGCCGTGTTCTACGCCGCATGCGGCATCGTGAGCTTTGGCACCACCGCTTCGATCGCGGCGCGCTCCTGTTCCAGCCACGACGGAAGAACAAGCGTCTCGCTGAAATGCGCCGGATCTTCGTCAACCGCGAACCCCGGCCCGTCAGTGGCGAGCTCAAAAAGGACGCCGCCTGGTTCCTTGAAGTAGACCGACTTGAACCAGAAGCGATCGATCACCTGCGTCGGATGTGCTCCCGCGGCCGTGACGCTTTGGCGTACTTCCGCCTGGTGACCGTCGTCGTCCACACGCCACGCGAGGTGGTGAATGCTCCCGGTGCCCCACGCGCCGCGCCGCGCGCCCGACATATCACGGACGTCGACGTACTGACCCGACCTTCCCTCGCCCACGCTGTAGCGATGCCAGCCGTTCTCCTCGCCGAGATATCGAAACCCCATCCCGTCTTGCAGAAAAGCCGCGCTTACCTCAACGCTCGCCTCAGCCATCCGGGCGGATTCGAGCCCGCGAATCTGCTGCTCTGGCGGAACAGGACTTCCTTCCCACGGGGTGAACGGACGGCCTAACGAGCTGGCGCTTTCCACCAGGGCCACGCGCATCCCGTGCGGATCTACCAACGGCAGCACATGCTCGCCGAATCTCGTTTCGGCGGCGCCGACCGCGACGCCGTAGCGTTGCAACCGCTTGCTCCAGAAGACGAGGCTGCCCGGCGGGACCGCGAGCGAGACTTCCGTGCTCAATCCGAAGCCGTCGCGCGCTGGCGCCATTTGCGCCCAGGGAAAGAACGTCAGGTCAGTGCCCGGATGGCCTTCGGCATCGGCGTAGAACAGATGATAAGTGCCGGGATCGTCCTGGTTCACACTCTTCTTCACGAGCCGCATGCCGAGCACGCCGGCATAGAAATCGAGATTCTCCTGCGCCGGACCCGAGATGGCAGTGATGTGGTGGAGACCCGGCGTCGTCTTCATCTGGTCCGGTTCAGCGGGGCTTGGCTTCCGCATTCGGCCCTGGTTTACCGGGAACCGCATCGCCCTTCGTCCCCGCTTCCGGCGGCGCAACGTCGTATTCAGGCTTGGCAGCGCCGAGCAACCACTTGTCGAACCAGCCAACAATGTGCTGGAGCCGCTCCACCCGATGCCACGGCTGCCCCTGTCGCGAGAGGCCGTGTGCCTCATTCGGAAACTTCACCATCACCGTCGGAACCCGGCGGAACTTCAACGCACGAAACATCTGCTCGCCGCCCGCCTCCGGTGGCGTGCGCGTGTCGGTTTCGCCGAGCACGAACATCGTGGGGGTCTTCACGTTGTTGATGTAGGTGATCGGCGAGCGTGCCTTGAAATCTTCCGGGTCCTGGAATGGCGGTGCGCGGAACCAAGACGGGTGAAAAAGCGTGAAGTCCGCCGTGTACCACCACGTTTCCCAGCTCGCGATGTCCCGCTGCGAGACGGCGGCCGCGAAGCGATCGGTGTGGCCGATCGTCCAGTTCGTCAGCAAACCGCCGCCACTTCCGCCGGTCACGCCGAGCTTCTTCTCGTCGATGTAGCCACGGCGGATCGCATCGTCGACGCCAAGCATGAGATCCTGGTAATCGTCACCCGGATAGCGGTGCTGGATGATATTGCCAAACTCCTGGCCGTAGCTCGTGCTACCCCGCGGATTTGGATAAAGCACGACGTAGCCCTTCGCCGCCATCCACTGGAACTCGTGGCTGAACACGAAACCGTAGGCGGCGTGCGGGCCGCCGTGGATGTTCAGAATCAACGGATACTTCTTCTTCGCGTCGAAGCTCGGAGGCTTTTGCAGCCACGTCTGCACCCGCTTCCCGTCGAAGCTCTGATACCAAACTTCCTCCGGCTCAGTCAGGTTTAGCTCCGCAAACAGTTCGCGGTTCACGTCGGTTAGCTGCCGCGGTTGCGCGCCTGCACCGACAGCGAACAAGTCGCCGATCCGGGTCGGGGTTGAGATGAGAGCGACAGTCGTGCCGTCATCCGCTGAGGCGCGAAACCGCATCACGGCTTGGTTGCCTTGCGTCACGGCGCTGACCGCGCCGCTTGAAACATCGAAGCGGCCGAGGTTGGTGCGCCCTTCACGCGAGTAGATGTGGAGGATGCTTTTACCGTCAGCGCTCCAGAGAGGCGGATTGTTCCCGGCGGCACGCGGCGGAGCGTTATCGCCGAAGACGGCAGAACCGACATCCCAGTCAAACTCTGTCGTCAGGTTCCGCGGCTTCGCATTCGGCGTCAGATCCAGCGTCCACAGATCCGGCTGCGAGTACGACCTCACCGGCTCCGTCACCGACGCGGTAAACGCGAGCTGCTTTCCGTCCGGGCTGAGCGCCGCCTCATTCACGTCCATTGCGACGGTGGTGATTTTCACCGGCTCACCACCAGCCGCGGCGACGGAGTAAATCTCCGTGCGCCCGAGCTCGTAGTACGGCTCATCCACGCGGAGCGACAGGAAGAAGATCTGCGCCCCATCGCGGGACCAGATCGGCTGACTCTCTTCAAAGCGGCCATTCGTGAGCTGCTTCGGCTCCACTTTTTCGTCCGCGCTGCGCGGCGCCTGCACGACCCAGATATGGTCCGGCCGTTTCGGATCGAGATACCCGCGTTCGTCGTGTCGATAGACCGCGCGCGTGATCACGTGCACATCACTCTCGCGCGCTTCATCATCGCCAGCTGCTGCCGGAGATGCGGCCGGTTTCGGTGTCTCGCGTGCCGCGGGCGAACCGCCGGCTTCAGCGGTTTTCCGAGCTTCCTCCTCTTTCCGCTTCTTCTTCTCCTGCCTGGGCGTGTCCTCAGGATTGGTGCTGCTCAGAAAGGCGATCGTCTTCCCATCGGGTGACCAAACGGGGCCGCTCGCGCCTTTCGGCAGCGCTGTGAAAGTGAACGCATCGCCGCCACTCATCGGCAGCATGCAGAGCTGGCCAGGCTCCGGTTTGCCTTCCTTCTCGGTGCTACGAACGAAGACGAGGTACTTCCCGTCGGGAGACCACCGTGGCGTCGAATCGTGCGTGCCGGTCGTTAGGCGGTGTGGCTCCTCGCCACCGGCAGTGGCAACCATCCAGATCGAGGTATCGTATCCTTCCTTCTTCTCGTTCACCGACACCCGAACGAATGCCACGCGGGAGCCATCGGGCGACACCTGCGGATCGCCAATCCAGACGAACCGAAAGAGATCCTTCTCCGTGATGTTCCTTTTCTCGGCTGCGGACAATCCGCTCGGGGCGAGAGCCGCCAGGAGCAAAATTTGCAGCGCTAAAGTTGCGCGAAAAAAGCAGGTCAGCGGGGGGAGAGCACGCATTTCGGAACGTGGCACCAACGTGAGGTTGCGCAATCGCATGCAGTCTAACTAGGATCGCCGCGTGCCACGATCCGCTGTTATCCGCATTCACTTCGTGACGTGATTGCGCGTCTCCTCGTCACGGTTACGGTGCTGGCGCTACTCGCGCCGGCATGGGCCGCTGAGCCAACCATCTTCCTTGTCCGGCACGCGGAGAAAGCCGAGGCGACAACCGGCAATCCGAAGGATCCTGAGCTTTCCGAGATCGGGCGCCGCCGAGCGGAGTCGCTGGCGCTGACCTTGAAAGATGCGGGAATCACTTCGATTTACGTGACTGAATTGAAGCGGACGCAGCAGACTGTCGAACCACTCGCCCGCTCGGCCGACCTCCGCCCGACCGTGGTCCCCGCCAAAGATGCACCCGCGCTCGTCACCAGGCTGAACGAGACGACCGGCAATGTGCTCGTCGTCGGGCATTCGAATACAATTCCTGAGATCATCAAAGCGCTGGGTGCACCGGAGCCAGTCGCGATTGCCGACAGCGAATACGACAACCTCTTTATCTGGCGGCCGGGCGCTTCGCCGCAGTTGATCCGGCTCCACTACCGGTAGCGTTGACCCCTCGCACAGCCAGCGAGCTGGCACGCGACGATTGACATTTACCGTCACTTCTCGTTAGGCTCTCATCCCCGCCATTATGCGTGCAATTTGGAAAGGCAGTATCAGCTTCGGCCTCGTTTACATCCCGATCGCGGTTTACCCCGCGACCCGCGAGGAAAAAATTAGCTTTCGTCAGCTCCGCGCGACCGACCTGAGCCCCATCCGCTACAAGAAGGTGGCGGAGGCGGACATGAAGGAAGTCTCCGCGGACCAGATCGTGAAAGGATACGAATACGAGCGCGGGCAGTTCGTTATCCTGAAGGAAGAGGATTTCGCAAAGGTGAAAATCGAATCAACGCACTCGATCGATATCACCGACTTCGTGGACCAGGAGCAGGTCGATCCAAAGTTCTTCTACAAGCCCTATTTCCTCGAGCCGCAGAAAGGGGGCGAGAAAGCCTATGCCCTCCTCCAGAAAGCCCTCGTCGGCACCCGCAAGATCGGGATTGCGAAGGTGGTGATCAGCAACCGCGAGCATCTCGCCTCGGTGAAGCCGGATGGTCTTTTCCTTATCCTGGAGCTGATGCACTTCGCGCAGGAGATTCTCAGCCCCGACGTTCTCAAGAACGGCCCCGACACAGCGGTGAGCGATCGCGAATTGAAGATGGCGCAAACGCTCGTCGAGAGCATGACCGTGCCTTGGGAGCCGGAAAAGTATCGCGACGAGTACCGGACTGCTTTGATGGAGATGATCGAGCAGAAGGCGCAGAACAAGGAGATTGCCGACAAACCGGTCACGGCGGTTCGCAGCACGAACGTGGTGGACCTGGTGAAAGTTCTGCAGGAGAGCCTCGCCCGGAACCAGGCGGTGAAGCCGAAACGCGCTGCTGCTTCGCGGTCGAACGGCAATGGACGCTCGACTTCGACGCTCGTGAAACAGAAGCGGCGCGCCGCAGCCTAACGAGCGGCTTTGTTTTTCGTGCAGCTGCTGGTAGGGCGAGACTCCGTCGAGCCTGACAAGCGACTCACCCAGGCTCGACAGAGTCTCGTCCTACCATTCCGGTCTTAAATATAAGCCGATGGCGCAGCGCTAGCTGCACTGCGGAGCGAGCAGCTCCATCAGTCGCGCCGCGAACTTCGGGCCGATGCCGCTCTCCTCGTGCTTGAAGTAGACGAACGTGTCTGACCACCCGCTGCTCTTCGCACGAACCACCTCTGCCCACCGTGCGATATCCGCATCCTCGTAATCTTCGCGCCGTAACCGCAGATAACCGAAATCCGCCGTCGCTTCCGTCGGCGTACTCAGCTTCTCGCTCTCGGCGATGCAAAGTGCGGCGTTCTTGCTCTTCAGAAGCTGGAAAATTTCGTCGTCGAGCCACGACTCGTGCCGGAACTCGAAGGCGGCGCGCATGGGCGCCGGGAAGTCCTCCAGGAAAGCGGTCAGCAACCCGGCATCCTTCTTCAGGCTTGGTGGCAATTGAAACAACACCGCGCCTAACTTGCCCTCGAGGTCGGTGATCACCTGACAGAAGTAACGCAGCGTATCCGCGCAATTCCGCAGTTTCGCAAAATGCGTCACCTTTTGCGGCGCTTTCAGGCTGAACTTGAACCGTTCAGGCGTTGCGTTCCACCAGCCCTCGATCGTCTTCTGACTCGGGATGCGGTGGAAGGTGTAGTTCACCTCGGTGGTCGGAAATCGTTCCGCGTAGAACGGCAGCATCTTGGAAGTCGGTAGATCTTCCGGGTAGAAGGTGCCCTTCCACTCCGCGTACTGAAACCCCGAGGTGCCTATCCAAAGATTCATTGCGCTGATGTCAATACGCTCCGCTTGCCGAAATGCGGCTTCCCGAAACTCGCTGGAGTGACAACATCTGCGCCGGCTTTCACGGCGCCGATTATCAGCCAGTCACGTGGCGATCGTCAACGCATGACAAGCCACGCCGAAACTGGCATCCTCGCCGGCATGAGCTTCGAGATCGTGCCGGCCTTCGATATCTCGATGGCGGAACAAGCCCGCATCGGCAACGCAGCCTTCGCTGGCTACGTCGGCGGCTGGACCGAGATCAACGCCGAGACCAACGCTCGCTTCCTCTGCACGCAAGGCGCGGACCTTTACTACAGCCGTCTCGTCCGGAGGTCCGATCGGCTCGCCGGGTTCGGCTACATCAATCGGATCAACACCGTTTTGCGGCTGGCGGGCATGGCCATTCTGCCGGAAGCGCGCGGATCGGGCGCGGCAGGGTTCCTCCTGGAACACCTCCTCGATGAAGCGAAGGAGCGTGGCGACAGATTGATGATGCTGGAGGTGATCGAGCAAAACCCCCGCGCGCATCGCTTTTACCTGCGTCACGGATTTGAGGAGGTCGACCGGCTCTTCGGGTGGCGGCGCGCTGCGGCCACTCCTCTGTCTGTGAGCACCGACGTGAAGGAAGTGAACCTCCTTGATGCGCTGCGGATGCCGAACGCACATGAGTACCCGCAGCTCCCCTGGCAGGTCTCCCGCCACTCACTCGCGAAAGCCGGTGTGACGCGCGCCTATCGCGCCGGCAGTGCTTGCGTGGTGCTCGGCGATCTCGATGTGGCGCCCATTCATGTCCTCGGGTTTCTCGGCGACGCCGCAGGCTCTACGCCTTGGGACGCGCTGCGCGCAATCCTCACCGCGATATTGGCGCGCTTCCCTGACCGTGAGTTCCTCGCCGCGCCGAAGTTCCCGGCCGCGTGTGGCGAACAGATTTTCGCGCCGCTGGGATTCGCCCGCGAACCGATCAGTCAATTCCTGATGCGGCGCGAGCTTGCTCCGGCGTTTCGCGCGGCCGCGGTGGAAGACCCTTTGCGGCGGAACGAACAATGACGGACCAACTGTCACCGTCTCCAGCGCCCTGGACCGTTCCGAAATTCGTGCGCTACGGGATTCTCGCCGCCGGCACTCTCGTGGTTTGCCTCTCAGTCTGGCTTTCGTTTCACCGCAACCTGGACTTCGCCTGGACCTCCATCCGTCTGGCGCCTGCCTTTGCTCTCACCCACGGATACCCGTTGTACTCGACGCCCAACACAGCACCGTGGGTGATGGTCGGCTACGGCCCGCTTTATCCAGTCGCGTATCTCCCGAGCACGCTGGCAAGCACACCCGGACCCGCGGTTGGGATCGCAACGCTGCTTGCGCACTTGTACATCCTGGTTCCGGTGGGATTGCTCTGTCTCGCCTGTGCACGCCGCTTGCGGGCGCCAGAGTCACCAGCACCCCTGCACGGAGGCTTCCTTCTCCTTCTCTTTGCGCTGGTCGCATACTGCGCGCCCTCTCTGACGTACGTCACTTCGCACGTTCACGTCGATGCTCCTGCGCTCGGCCTTTTCCTGTTCGCCGCCTACGCGGTTCTCCGGGCGGAGTTTGGAAACAGCAACGAACGGCGCTGGATGCTGGTTGCGGGTCTCTGCGCCGGCCTCAGCGCGGCTTGTAAGCTCAACCTCGTCGCCGCTGCAGTCGGATTTGCGGTCTGGGTCGCTCTACGATCCGGCGTCAAAGCTGGCGTCAGAGTGTCGTTAGGCGCGGCGGTCGCATTCTGCGCCGTCTACGCGGGCATCGCCGCGCGCGACGGTTTCGCGGCGGTGTTGTGGAACCTTCGGCTGCCCGGCAAGATGCCTTGGTTCAAATTTCAAGAGCTCGGCAGCGTTACCCCCAGCGGCGTCAGCCACGACTTCGCCGATAAGGTCCGGACGCTCCTCGGACTCATGAGCGACTACCTGCAAGACTACGGTGTGGTTGCGCTCGCGCTGTTGCTCCTTCTGCCGTTCGTCAGCGAGCGATCGGCTGCGGCGGCGCGAATGATCAAGTTTTTCCTGTTCCTCACCGCGGTCATGCTGCTGGCGTCGATCGCGAGCGTCGGCAAGTCCGGCGGGGACGTGAACAGCCGCGCGCTCGTCACTCTGCCGTTGACCCTCGCGGCCATCTTTGCCTTTGGCGCGCTGGTCCAGCAGGCGCGGCGCACCGGCCTCGCGACAGCATACACCGCACTGTTGGCCGCGATCTTTGTGGTCGGGCTGGCGGCAGCAGGTGCAGCCCTCCGGCTCTCCATCAAAGAGAGCTCCACGATGGCAGAAGCTTACACCGTCGTCTCGAACGAACCTGGCCGTTGGTATTTCCCGTTCGACCCGCTGGCGCATGTGCTCGCGGAGGGAAAGTTCCGGCCAAATATGGATGTGGTTCACTCCTACGCCGCCGCCGGTGCGCCCGTGGAGAAAACCGCCTTTCGATCCGCGCTGCCGGAGGAGATGCAGCACATCGCGGTTCCTCCGTCCTTCGCCTCGTGGGGCATTGGTGAAATTCGGCGGCTCCTGCCCGAGTACCACAAAGCGGCGCGTGAGCTGGACTCCGAGCACCACCAGGTCATCTCCCGTTAGATCGCCGAGCTCGTGCGGCCGCCGCGCAGCGTGATGCCGGGACGGGCGAGAAATCTGCTTTGCGCGCTCCGGGCAGAACCTAAGTTCCACGTGTGAAGCCTTCGTTTTCCAGCCGAGCCTCGACTGCCACCTGCCTCTTTTCCCTGTTGTTTCTTCAGACGTCATTGCTGGACCTGCGGGCGGCCGAAGCAGAGCCGTCCGATCTTCGCTACTTCCGTGAGCTGGTCGAGACGCGGAACTACACTCTGGGTCAACCGGTTTCTCCGAAGCTGACCCCGGACGGTCGCTCCGTTATTTTCCTTCGCAGCGGTCCGCGCGATCCGGTGCTGCGATTGTACGAGTTCACGATCGCTGACGGCGCGTTGCGCGAAATCCTCACGCCGGAAAAGTTGCTGCAAGGCGCGGAAGAGAAGCTGAGCGCCGAGGAAAAGTCGCGCCGCGAGCGCGCACGCCAAAGTTTGCGCGGCTTCACCAGTTTCGAACTCTCGAAGGATGCGAGCAAGGTGCTGGTGGCACTCGGCGGGCGCCTCTACCTGATCAATCGGGCTGACTCGGCGGTCACGGAACTCCCCGGTCGTGATTGGATCGATCCCAAGTTCTCGCCGGACGGAAAATTCGTGGCGGCCGTCAGTGGACGCGAGCTGCATGTGATCGATCTGGAGCAGAAAAGCGAGCGTGCCATCACGAGCGGCGCTACCGAGACGATCGAGCATGGCGTAGCCGAATTCGTAGCGCAGGAGGAGATGGACCGGCGCGAAGGTTATTGGTGGTCGCCGGATTCGAAATCGCTCGCGTATCAGGAGACCGACTACAGCGGCGTGGAAACCCGCTTCATTGTCGATCCACTCCATCCCGAGGCGGCACCGGCCAGGAATTTCTACCCGCGCGCGGGCACCCCGAACGCGAAGGTGCGTCTCGGAATTATCGCGCGTGAGGGCGGCACCACGCGCTGGGTCGAGTGGGATCGTGAGAAATATCCGTACCTGGCGCGCGTCGTCTGGAAGGAAGCCGCCGCGCCTCTTTGCGTGCTCGTCCAGAACCGTGCGCAACAAGAGCAGCTGCTCCTGGCAGTCGATCCGCAGACCGGCACGACGCGCGAGTTGCTGCGCGAGAAAGACGCGGCGTGGCTGGAACTCGATCCGAAGCCGATGCCGGTCTGGATGAAGGACGGGAGCGCGTTTCTCTGGACAACGGAGCAACGCGGCGGCTGGCAGCTGGAACTGCGTCGCGCTGACGGCACCGTGCAGCGCGAGATCACGGCCCCTGCATTCGGGCTCGAGCAATTGATCGACCTCGATGACGCGGCTCGCTCCGTGGTGGTCGCAGGGGGAGCAGATCCGCGGGAGCGCCACCTCTTTCAGCTCTCACTCGACCGCGAAGAGGAACCGCGGCGCCTAACGAGCGAAGCAGGACGCCACGATGCGGTCTTCGGGGAATCGAAAGAACAGTTCGTCCACAAGTTCCAGCTGCTCGACGGGCGCTCCGGCTGGGAGGTCATGCCCCTTTCCGGTGGCAGCGTGGTGCACGCGCTCCCTTCCATGGCGGAGCGTCCTTCTGCTCTTCCTGCCCTCGAGCTCACCCGTACCGAAGGGGCGCGACCCTTCGACGCGGCGGTGATTCGCCCGCGGGACTTTCGCAAGAACGGACGTTACCCGGTGATCCTCGACGTCTACGCCGGACCGAGCAGCAAACAGGTCATTGCGCAGCCCGACCGCTACATGATCGACCAGTGGATGGCCGACCGCGGCTACATCGTCGTCGTGCTCGACGGACGCGGGACGCCGGGCCATGGCCGCGATTGGTCCCGCGCGGTGCGTGACGACCTGATCAGCGTCGCGCTCGAGGATCAGATCACCGGGCTCAGATCGCTCGCAAAGCGGTATCCGCAGTTGGATCTCACCCGCGTCGGCGTCGTGGGCTGGTCGTTTGGCGGTTACTTCTCCGCGATCGCGGCGATGCGGCATCCCGAGATCTTCCGGGCCGGGGTGGTGGGGGCACCGGTGGTGACGTGGGAGAACTACGACACGCACTACACTGAGCGCTACCTCGGATTGCCGCAGGAAAATCCCGAAGCTTACCGTGTCAGCAACGTACTGACGTATGCGAAGGATTTGGAACGTCCGCTCCTGCTCATGCACGGTATGACCGACGACAACGTTTACTTCCAGCACGCCGCGCAGTTGGCCGATGCGTTATTTCAGCTTGGTAAGCCGTTCGACTTTCTGCCGTTGCTCGGCACTCACATGGTCAGCGATCCCGTGTTGCGGCTGCGGCGGCAGACCCGCATCATGGAGTTCTTCGACGCTGAACTTCAGCCGCGGCAGACGAGCGGAAAGCGCGCTCGTTCACCTTGAATCCAGCGGCCGGATTCAATGAGACGCTCTGCGCCTCCGGCACGGCGAGGCGAAACTCGCGCTCCTGAGGAGCGAGCCGCTGTGCGAGTCAACTCACACCCGCGACCGAGCGACCGCGCTGGGTAGTCCGCAGAGCTGTTGTGAACCTAACAAGTTCCGCAGCCACCTGCTCAATCCGCTGGGCCACCTTCGGGTCGATCAGCTCACCCTCCTGAAAGGCCTGCCCCGTCGCGTAGACGAATCGCGGGATGATCACGCAGCGAAAATCGAGCATCAGGCTGTTCGCATAGGCCATCACGGACATGTAGCTGCTCATGCCTCCTGCGGCGCAGAGGAAGCCCACCACTTTGTCCTCCCACGCCTTGCCGGTCAGCTCGATCATGTTCTTGGCCGCCGCGCTCATGTCGTAGTTGTAGACCGGAGACGCGACGATGATCCCGTCTGCGCTAGCGATTGCTTTGTTCAACTTCTGGGCGCCGGCGCTCGTGTAGCAGGCGTCCGCGTCACACAGCGGCAGCTCGAGTTCGTTCAAATCGAGCCACTCGCACTCGACGCCCCGCTTTTGCAGATCAGCGAAGGCAACGCGCCCCATACGCCGGCTGTTGCTGTCTGGATTGCCGCTCGTGCTGATGACCAAAAATTTCGCCATGTTCTGCAGAGGTTAACGCAACTGCGTGCCCTGCCAATACGTTCGATTCGCATGCCATCGAGAGCGCGCAGGTGACAAGATCGCGAAGACGGAGCATTCGTTAGCCATGTTTGACGATCGAAACGAATGGATGACGCGCGTGGCGCGAATCGGCTACCTCGCGAAAGGCGTTGTTTACATCTGCGTCGGAGCGTTCTCGGCGATGGCTGCTTTTGCCGGCCGCGCCAAGGCGAGCGACTCGCGCGCCGCGCTGGACAAAATTTCGGAGCAACCCTTTGGCCGCGTGATGCTCGCGACTCTCGCAGCGGGGCTGCTCTGCTTCGTGGTCTGGCGCCTGATCGAGGCGATCGCGAACCCCGGTGAGTACCGTTCCGGGTTTAAGGCGCTGGTGAGTCGCGTCCGGGCGTTATTCAGCGCTGTCATCTACAGCGGGATTACGCTAGCGGCCGTTCGCACGCTGATGGGCGGCTCCTCGGGAGGAGGTGGCGATCGCACGGCACGCGATTCCACTGCGAAAGTAATGGCGACACCGTACGGCTCGTGGGCAGTGATTCTGATCGGGCTCGGCCTGATCGGGTACGGGATTTTTCAATGGCGCCGCGCGTATCGCCGCAGCTACGAGCGGAAGTTGAACCTGTCGACTCTCTCGCGAGACCAACATCGGTGGGTGACGCGGATCTGTTCTTTCGGCCTGGCCGCCCGCGGCTTCGTGTTCGGAATTGTGGGCGTCTTTCTGATCCAGGCGGGGCTCCAATCGGATCCCGGCGAGGCGCGCGGGCTCAGCGGAGCATTGAACGCCTTGCGCGGCGAAGCGTACGGGCCGGTTTTGTTCGCAGTCGTCGCGCTCGGCCTCGCCGCCTACGGAGTGTACTGCTGCGTGAAAGGCCGTTACGGTCAGCTGGGCACTGCCGCACCGGTGGCGTAGCGCAACAAATGCAGGATCGTTTCGTCACCGGAGCCGCCTCCATCGCGCGGTGAATCGTCCGGCGGGATACAACCGGTTCGCTTTACCATCCGTAAGAAACAGCATGCAAAGCTTCGTACGTTTAGCGATCACGGCCATGATCTCGTGCAGTCTGCTGGGCACTGCCGCGGCTGAGAAAAAGCAGTCGGGAGGGGCGCAGAAGCGAAGCCCTGCTGACATTGAAGCCGCCACCCGGCTGCAGATTTTCCTCGATCGCGCCAACTTCGGACCCGGCAAACTCGACGGCTACTACGGCGAGTTCACCCGCAAGGCGCTCGCGCTTTACCGTGAGTCGCGCGGCGAAGCGGCGCCAGCTGCTCCGGCCGGAAAGGCCGAAGCGCTGCCGGATGTCACCGGCCTCGATCTCGCGAGCGTGGATCCTGTTTTTATCACCTACACGGTGACGGACGCGGATCTCGAGAACGTCGGGGAGCTGCCGACAGAAGTCGCCGCGCAGGCGAAATTGAAGGCGTTGCCGTATCGCGATGCGGCAGAAGCGCTCAGTGAGAAGTTTCACAGCGACCCTGATTTTCTCGAGCAACTCAATCCCGGGAAAATGAAGGACATCAAAGCGGGCGACGAACTCCAGGTTCCGAACGTGGAGCCGTTCGAGCTTGCGGCGGTCAAAGATCTGAAGCCGGGTAGCGAGATCAATCCTTCAGTCGCAAACGAAATCGCTGAAGGGGAACCCGGTGGGGCTGAGAAGCCTGCTGGCGACGCGCAGGAGCAAACCGGTGCATCTACTTCGCCGCAGATGACCGTTACAGTCGACATGAAGACGAACATGCTCGCCGTGTATGACAACGAGAAAGTGGTCGCTGCTTACCCCGTCACGATTGGTTCGGAACAGACAGAATCGCCGGTGGGCGAGTGGAAAGTGCGCGGTGTCGCGAAGATGCCGACCTTCCGTTATGACGAGAAAATGCTGAACGAAGGCGAGCGCAGTGACGATTTCCACATGCTCCCACCGGGGCCCAACAACCCCGTCGGTGTGATCTGGATCGCGCTAAACAAAAAGGGCATCGGCCTGCACGGCACGGCTGCTCCGGACTCGATCGGCCGTTCCGCGAGCCACGGCTGCATCCGCCTCGCAAACTGGGATGTGGTCCGCCTCGCCGGAAAAATCAAAGGCGGCGTGCCGGTTTCGATTCAGTAGAAGCGCGAGTCCGCCTGCCGGTTTGCGCTACTCGATGATTTCGAGTGTGGCGCGCTGGTCGTGCCGTGCGGCCGAGCTCGCGAGGAGCGCGCGGATCGCCTGAATCGTCTGGCCGTTTCGGCCGATGATCCGGCCGACGTCCGTCTGTCGCATCGCCAGCCGAAAAACGGTGGTGTTGCCGCTCGGACTTTCGGTGATGATCACCTCGTCGGGAAACTCCACCAGGTGGCGAATGACAAACTCGAGGAACTGTTTCACGCGCTCAGTGTAGCGATGAGCCGCCGTTTGTCACCGCCCGGGTGATTTCTACCGCAGGTGCATTTTATTGACGCAACGGTAGCGCTTCGAGAGAAGACAGCGCGCCACGCCGGCGCGTGAATGGATCCCCTCGCCTCATCGCCACCGCCGCTGCCCGTTGTTCCCGGGAGAGAACAGGCGCGACATCGAAGTGGCTGCTGAGCATCGCGGCGAGCCTTACCGCGATCGTGCTCGGCCTGGTGACGCTGATCCTGCTCGGAATCTCCACCGGACCACTCGGGCTGATGGTCGGCATCGTTCTCGCCGTGCTGCCGGTCCCCGCTTACATGCTGCTGGCGCTGTGGGTGGACCGTTTCGAGAAAGAGCCGGTCTGGATGCTGGCCGCCGGTTTTCTATGGGGCGCCACGGCGGCCGTGTTCTTCGCCTACATTCTGAATACTGCGTTTGCCGTGGTGATGTTCGGTGTGCTCGGCGACGGCGCGGAAGTAGCCGTGGCCGTGGTCTCAGCGCCTCTCGTCGAGGAGCTGGCGAAAGGCTTCGCGCTGATCATTCTCTTCCTCTGGAAGCGTGAGGAATTCGACAGCGTGCTCGATGGAATCATCTACGCCACGATGATCGGGCTCGGCTTCGCGATGACGGAGAACATTCTCTACTACGGGAAGAGTCTCGCGGAGGGACTGGGTGCGTCGATCTTCACCTTCATCCTGCGCGGCGTTGTTTCGCCGTTCGCCCATCCGCTCTTCACCAGTATGACCGGAATCGGCCTCGGGCTCGCGCGACACGCGCCGCGCGGCTCCTGGATGAAAGTAGTCGCGCCAGCCTCAGGCCTCTGTCTCGCCATGTTCCTGCACTTCCTCTGGAACGGCTCCGCCAGCCTCGGCGCAATGTTCTTTCTGGCTTACGTGTTGATCATGGTGCCGGCGTTCCTTGGCGTGATCACGATCGTCATTCTCTCACTGCGAAAAGAGGGGCGGATCATCCGCGAGCATCTCCTGCCGGAACTGCGCAGCGGTTTGCTGCCGGGACGAGAATATCATGCGCTCTGCACCGTGCGTGGGAGAATCGGCGCCGCGTGGCGCGCCTTCGGGAGCGGTGGCTGGTCGCAACGGCGCGCGCGGATTCGGTTGCAGGATCTGGCGAGCGAACTGGCGTTTCTTCGCTGGCGCACCGCGCGCGGAATTTTTCCGCGCCATCAGACACCGGCGGCACGTGAGGCCGGCTACGTGGCGCAGCTAAATGCGCTCGCGGTGCAGCTCGGCTGGATACCTGCGGCTCGCGCCGCAATACCGCCGCCGTTACCCATTCCACCAGCGTACCCGGCGGCAGCCGCCCCGCGCAGTGGTGGATTCAAAGGTGTGCTGATTGCCGTCAGCTCGATCGGCTGCCTTGGAGTGCTTGCCGTTGGGGTGATCGTTGCCGGCCTGGCGCTCTACGGCGCCAGTTTGCCAGAGACGGGTCCGCCGGTCGTGCAAGCGGACGAGTGGCTTGAACGGCAGCCGCTCACCGCTTTGCTGCCGGAGCAGATCGGCGCCTTCCAGCGAGAGAGCAGCGATGCGCTCGATAGCGATACGGTTGCAATCGTGGGTGCGACTCTAGGATTGGCGGGCGAATACTCGTCCGGCATGACGCTGCTATTGCTGCGGTATCGCTCGGCCGAACTCGCTGCGAACGCGACCGAGTCGCTGCGCCTCGCGTGGTTTTCGGAGGTGGACGGCTGGGGTGTCGTGCCGAAAACAACAGCAAATCCCGCCCACCGTTTCGATGCCGCTCAAACCAGCGAAGGCGAAGCCGCAGCAGTGTGGAACTACGGCTCGCTGGTTCTCATCTTCCGCGGCGACGCCGAGCAGATGCCGCAGTTTGCAGCGCCAGGCGAAGTCGCGGCGATGGTGCAGAAGCGGTAAGAATCCGCCCGCAGCGCCGCCAACAAGCGCGCGCTGCTTACTTGGCCAAAGACGAGCTTAGCTCGCCGCGGCCGTCTCAACCTGAGCCGGTTCCGGTGCAGGCGCTGCTGCCGCCGTCGCGCGGTTCTTTTTGATCAAACTGCGGACGGTATCGGACGGCCGTGCGCCTTTCGAAATCCAATGCTCCACGCGATCAAGCTTCAACGTGCTGTTGTGATCCTTCTTCACTGGATCGTACGTGCCGATGATCTCGATGAACTTGCCGTCGCGCGGGCTGCGGCTGTCGGCCACCACCACCTTGTAATAAGGACGGTTCGTGGTGCCTTCTCTGCGTAGTCTGATTGAAACTGCCATATCGTCTTTTCGTTAATTCTGCATCCGCGCCATTTGCGCCATCATCTTCTTCATCTTGCCCGTGTTCTTCATCATCTTGCGCATCTGATTGAAGCGCTGGAGCAAGTCGTTCACCTCCGTGACGGTGCTTCCACTTCCCGCCGCGATCCGCTGACGACGCCGCGCATTCAAAACGTCGGGCCGTGAGCGCTCCTCGTGGGTCATGGAAAGCACGATCGCTTCCGTGCGCTTGATCTGCTTCTCGTCGACCGAGAGGCCCTGCACGTTACTCATGCCGGGGATCATGCCAAGGATGTTTTCCAGCGGCCCCATCTTCCGCATCATCTTGAACTGGGCGAGGAAATCGTTGAAGTCGAACGAGGCGGTGCGGAGCTTCCGCTGCATCCGCTCGGCTTCCTCTTCGTCGAACGCTTCGGCGGCTTTCTCGACCAGGCCGACGATGTCGCCCATCCCGAGAATCCGCCCCGCGAGGCGATCCGGCACGAAGACCTCGAATTGATCGAGCTTCTCGCCGACGCCGGCGAACTTGATCGGGCGTTGCGTGACTTGGCGCATCGAGAGCGCCGCGCCGCCACGCGCATCGCCATCGAGCTTGGTCAAAATGATGCCGGTGATGCCGAGGGCGTCGTTGAAGTGTGTCGCCACGCTCACGGCTTGCTGACCGGTCGCGGCATCAGCCACGAGCAGAATCTCCTGCGGCTTGAGGAACTCTTTTAGTTCTTTGATCTCTTCGATCAGCGCGGTGTCGATCTCCTGGCGCCCGGCGGTGTCGAAGATTTGGACGTTCCCGGTTTGCGTCTTCGCCCACTCCAGGCTGGCGGCAGCCGAGCGCCGGACGTTTTTCTCGGAGGCATCAGGCGTATAGACCGGCACCTCCACCTGCCCGGCGAGCGTCGCCAGCTGCTGGATCGCTGCGGGACGATGTAAATCGCACGCGATCAAAAGCGGTGTGCGGCCCTGCTTCTTCAGGAGCTTGGCGAGCTTCGCCGACGAAGTGGTTTTACCCGCGCCGTTCAGCCCCACCATCAGGATGCGCGCCGGCTTCTCGAGATTCAGCG